>NZ_CP035088.1:780000-1098125 GCF_004786035.1 Pseudomonas viciae | reverse complement strand
GTTGCGGGCGGCGTAGATAACCAAAGGATGAAGTAGACCCCCTGTGGGAATTGCAGCACTCACAAAATCAAAGCCCACAGAACAAAGGTAGGAGCGGGCTTGCTCGCGAAGGCGTCGGGGCAGCTTGCATTGATGTTGAATGCCAGACCGCTTTCGCGAGCAAGCCCGCTCCCACAGGTGGAATTTGCGCTATCCAGTCGCCCCCCTCTCGCCTAATCCTCACCAGGAATGTTAGCGTGCTTGGTATTCCTTGCCCGATGAGCCTTCCGCGATGAAAAAAACCGTACTTGCCTTTAGCCGTATCACACCCAAGATGGTCGAGCGTCTGCAGCAGGATTTCGACGTGATCGTGCCAAACCCGTCGAACGGCGACATCAACGCGCAATTCAACGAAGCCTTGCCCCACGTCCACGGGCTGATCGGGGTCGGTCGCAAGCTTGGCCGCGAGCAACTGCAAGGCGCCGCGAACCTGCAAGTGGTGTCCAGCGTGTCGGTGGGCTACGACAACTACGACCTGGCCTACTTCAATGAACGCGGCATCATGCTCACCAACACCCCCGACGTGCTCACCGAAAGCACCGCCGACCTGGCCTTCGCCTTGCTGATGAGCAGCGCCCGGCGCGTCGCTGAACTGGACGCCTGGACCAAGGCCGGACAATGGCAGGCGACGGTCGGCCCACAGCTGTTCGGCAGCGATGTACACGGCAAGACCCTGGGTATCGTCGGCATGGGTAACATCGGTGCGGCCATTGCCCGGCGTGGCCGGCTAGGGTTCAACATGCCGATTATCTACAGCGGCAACAGCCGCAAGACCGAACTGGAAAACCAGTTGGGCGCCCAATTTCGCGAGCTGGATCAGTTACTGGCCGAAGCGGACTTTGTCTGCCTCGTGGTCCCCCTGAGTGAGAAGACCCGTCATCTGATCAGCCAGCGTGAACTGGCCCTGATGAAACCCAGCGCTATCCTGGTCAATATTTCCCGTGGTCCGGTGGTGGATGAACCGGCGTTGATCGAAGCCTTGCAGAACAACCGTATCCGCGGTGCCGGGCTGGATGTCTACGAGAAAGAACCATTGGCCGAATCGCCGCTGTTCCAACTGAAGAACGCCGTGACCCTGCCCCACATCGGCTCGGCGACCCACGAAACCCGCGAAGCCATGGCCAATCTTGCTATGGCTAACTTGCGCAGTGCATTGATGGGCGAGCGACCGCAGAACCTGGTCAACCCGCAGGTCTGGAAGTAACCCCTCTTACGCGGATACCACGAGACTCCCTCTGTGGCGAGGGAGCTTGCTCCCTCGCCACAGGATTACCGCTAGACGCCAAGTCTCAACGCGCACCCAGCACGACATTCGCTGCCACTGGTCGTGGCTTGCGAAACACCAGCACGTTCCCCAACATCACCAGGACCAGCCCGGCCAACGCCGGTGCGGTCCATTGATAGCCCTCGGCAAACGCCGAGACGTTCAACGCCACCACCGGAAACAGCACCGTGCAATACGCCGCCCGCTCCGGGCCCATGCGCCCCACCAGCGTCAGGTAAGCGGTAAAGCCGATCACCGAACCCGGGATCACCAGGTACAACAACGAGCCGACGTAACGAGCATTCCATTCCATGTCGAACGGGATGCCTTTAAACGCACACCACACCGCCAACATCGTCGCACCGTAGGCCATGCCCCAGGCATTGGTGGTCAACGGCTTGAGGCCAGCCTTTTGTTGCAGGCTCGAGAGCATGTTGCCCGCCGAGAAACACAACGTCCCCAGCAACGCCAACGCCAACCCGAGCAGCGTCTGCGGGCTCGCGCTGTGGCCGGCCACCTCTGGCCAGAACAACAGCCCCAGCCCGAGCAACCCCAAGGCGCCGCCCAAGAGCACGTTACGTGCGATCCGCTGGCCGAAGAACACTCGGGCATTGAAAGCGTTCCAAAGCGTGGCGGTGGAAAACACCACGGCGACCAATCCGCTGGGAATCCACTGGCTGGCGGTGAGGAAACACATGAAGTTGATGCAGAACAGGCACAGGCCCTGGGCTACACAGATCAAATGGCCGCGCCGGTTCATCACCTGCAGGCGCCGGCTGAGCAACAGCATTGCAAACAGAATCAGCGCCGCGAGGCCGAAGCGATAGACAATCGACACGGGGATGGCAACGACGCCCAACTGCAGTTTCAGCGCGATCCAGGTAGTGCCCCAGATGAGCACGGTAAGCAGGTACAACGAGAGGTTCATGGCGATGACTCCTGACAATGGCGTCCAGTGTCACGCCGCCGCCTCACCGGGCGCTTGCGTAAACTTGCGGTTTTGTCGACTTGCAGGCTGGCACGAGCCCAGCGACGGAGTAGGATGCAAGGCGTTAGAGAGAACCGATCATGCCCACACTGCAAACCCTGCAAGTCTTCCAGGCCCTCAACAGTTCGCCCAATGCTCGTCTGGAGCACAGCGCCGAGCTCGGGGACGGCATGGCGGCCGCTTTGTGGAGCAATCATCACGACGCCCAGGACTATGAGGCGCCGACCCACCATACGCTGTCGTGTTACGTCGCCGGCGGCACCGGCACGTTTCGCCGCGAAAGGCCCGACACCACCGGCGCACCGGACAAACTCTGCGTCCTGCCGGCCGGGCATGAGTCGGCCTGGGTCATCAACGGCGACATTCGCCTCGCCCACCTGTACTTCAGCCCCGAACAATTCGCCCTCGGCTGCGTCACGCTGCTGGACCGCGAACCCCGGCAAGTGCAGTTGTGCGAGGCGACTTTCCTCGACGATCCGCAACAGGCACAGCGCTTTCGCCAGTTGATCGCGTTGAACTGGGACGAACCCGGCGAACGCCTGCTGACCACCAGCCTGGCCCACGACCTGCTCAACCATCTGCTGCTCAGCCAGGTTGGCCTGCGCCAGGGGCTGCGCCTCAAAGGTGGACTGGCCGCTCACCAGCGGCGGTTGCTGGTGGACTACATCGACAGCCATCTGGCCGACGCCATCAGCCTCGGGCAATTGGCGGCGCTGTGCACGTTGTCCGAGTATCACTTTGCGCGGATGTTCCGCGAGAGCTTCGGGCTGCCGCCCCATCAATATGTGCTGGCAAGACGCTTGGCCTGCGCGCGGCACTTGCTGCGCAGCACTGCACAACCGCTGGGCGATGTGGCGCTGGCCTGTGGATTTGCCAGCGCCAGCCATTTCACCAATCGCTTCCGCCAGACCTTGGGGGCAACGCCCGGGGAGTATCGGCAGGCGTTTTTGCGCTAGGACGGTACTGCCCCGGCGATCGCCATCGCGAGCAAGCTCGCTCCCACATTGATCGCATGCTTCCAGGCACCGCTCACTTGCTCACCACACCGGATCGATAAAAACAAAACGGGCCTGCAAATGCAGGCCCGTTTTCAGTCAGGAATTTAAAAAGGAACGAGGTTTCAGCCGTGAAGCGCAGCCCGTTCGTTCTCCAGGAATTCTTCTTCCAGCATCGCATCGGCCAAGGCTACAGAATCGCTCGGTGCAGCAACGACAGCGCGTTTGCCACGCAGTTTTCCGAACAAGTGCTCCAGGGCATTTTCCAGTTTGGTGGCCGCCCCTTCGATCGCCAGTTCCAGCGTATCGGCCTTGTGCGTCACGGAAATCGGCTGGTGGCCCTTTGGCCGCGCTTCAAGCTGGCAACGCAGGTCATGGGGACCGGGCTTGTCGCCGTTCTCATCACGCAAATGAACCTCGACCCGTGTCAGGTCCTCTTCATAACGTTCGAGCGTGCTTTCGATGGTAGTACGTACCCACTCCTCCAGTCGGATGCTGCTTTGAATATGGTTATCGCTGTTGACTTGGATTTGCATAGTTCATCCCTTATTTCAGCTAGCTCGCCGGGGGCCGTCGACGTTGATGCAACGGCCCCTTGAATACAGAGTCGGGCTGACAGAAGAACAATTCAACCCCTGAAAAAAGATAAATATTGATTTGCAAATAAAGCCGGACAACGAGCAAAAGCGCTGTTAATGTCGGGAGTTGCCTCGCCTTGCTTATCCCTCGCAAATCCCCTTCCCGCCCTGCACCGTCAACGAACATCCGTTCGTTATTGCCCCGAAACGGGCAGCCACACCAGCCGCATTCCAGAGCGTTCGGCGCTTAAGTACCGCGATCATTGTCCGACAGTTTTTCCGGCATGCCCCTTGCTAACTCCCCTAGGAAGCTGCCGCAGGTTGCGATCCTTTGATCCGTCGCCTGCCAGGCTTGGATGAACACGATCATGGAATGGCCGATGGTCCGATGTTGCGAACTAATCCCGATCGCGGCCGGTCAACAACTGCACGTTCAATCAGGCGGTGACGCATCATGGACAACCCTTTTCAGATTATTACCGACGCTTTTGCGCCGCAGTATCAAATCAACCTGAGCATCCAGGGCCTGGACGGCAGCATCATGCTGACCCTGTCCAAGAGTGGGCGCATTGTCGCCAAACGCATGATCAGCGCCCAGCAGCGCAACGATCCGGAACGGCTCAAGCGCCTGGTGCAAAGCATTCAGTTCGGCATCGCCATCGAACAGGGCCACAGCGCCGTGGCGATCCTCGAAGCCATGACCGGCGGTGACAACATCAAGCTGCCACCACCGCGCACGCAGGGCCCGGCGTCCTCCGCCGTCACCCTCTAGATTTCGCCCTTCTCTACTTCGGCATGCTCACTGGAACCCGCGCCAACCTTACGGTGCGGGTGCTCGATCTTGACCGAAGGGAATTGCGACGAGGCGTAGCGCACCACCAGAATCGCAAACGCCAGCAGCAGGATGCCACCGCACAGGTAGATGATTCCCAGGTCCGGCGGGCTGTGGTGGGAGACGTTGGAAATCAGCAGGCGCGTCAGCGCGGTAATCGCCACATAGATCAGAAACCGCACCGGCATGTGGTTGGTCTTGAAGTAGATCCCGACCATCGCGCCCAATTCCAGATAGATGAACAGCAAGAGAATGTCATCGATCTTGATGTGCCCCGCTTCGATCATCTGCAGGAATTCCATCACCGCCGCCCAGGCGGTCACCGCACCAATGGCGAACAACGCCAGGTAGTGGAAGGTCTCGACGAACAGGTTTCCCAGGGACTCAGCCAGTTGATGCACATTCTGGCGCAGGTTCTCGGCCCAGTTTATTTTCACGATGTAGTTTCCTTAGGTCGACTCGACCGGATGATGCGGGTTGGACGTGACGGTTGTTCTGCATGCAGAAAAAAGGCCAGCGGCTGGGGTGAGATGGCGATGGGATAGCATTCGACACTTTTGTGAGCGTCATGGGGCTTATCGTGAGCAAGCTTTGCTCCCACGCAAGCTTTGCCCTCACATGCCGAAATCGGTCTACATTAAAAAGCCACTATCCAAAGGCAGAGGATTCGCTTATTCTTTTGCCTGTATATAAATACAGTAGTCACACAGACAACCAATGTGAAGGCATGTGAGGTGGTGAATGGCCGTCGAAGTGGTATACCGCAGCAGCCGAGATCTGGAGCGCTTGTTCATGGATAAAGCCGAAGCTGACCGTCATGACAAAATGCTGGAACTCGCCGAATTGCTGGCCGAAGTGTTGCAAAAAGCCGTTCCATCGCTGAGTGAGCAACAGGTGGAAGAAGCCGGGATCTACATGGCGAAGAATCGCGATGTGTTCGCCAAGGCGTTCAAGAGCCAGCCGGACGCCTTGTCCGAATTGCTCAACACCCCGGCTGAATAACCTTTAAAAAAGATCGCAGCCTTCGGCAGCTCCTACACGGTGTATTCCAGGTAGGAGCTGTCGAAGGCTGCGATTTTTTTAGTAATAACGGCGCGGATCGGAATCGATCAGGCTGGCCAGCTTAGTCAGGGCAAAACGCAGCTCGTCCTGGCTGGTGGGCGACATCAATACCAGTCGCACACAACGGGTGCTCCCGGACCGCTCAGCCTGAAATTGGGTGCCACTGAGCACCAATACACCGTTGGCCCGGGCGAGCATGGTGAACTCGTCGCTGGTCCAAGGCTCGGGCAGCGTCAACCAGACGTGATACGAATATGGCTGGGCCTTGAGTTCGAAATTGGCAAAGATTTCCCGGGCAATCGCTTGCCGTCCGGCGGCTTCGTTGCGCTGGATACGGATCAGTTTTTTGTCCAGGCCTTCGCCAATCACATTGCTGGCCAGTTGCGCGGTCAACGGTGACGGCATCCAGACGCTGCTGCGCACCATCGAGCTCAGGCGGGACAGCAGTTTCGGCGGGCTATAGAGATAGCCGATGCGAAGCGCCGGCATGACCGCCTTCGACAGACTGGTCAGGTACACCGAACGATCCGGGGCAAACGCCGACAGCGGCTTGATCGACGGGTCGGTGGCAAGGAAGCCGTAAATGTCATCGTCCAGGATGATGAAGTCGAACTCCTCGGCCAGCGCCGCGATCTGGGCCCGGCGCTTTGGTGACATGATCGCCGTCGTCGGGTTCTGGCAGGTCGCCACGCAGACCAGCATCGCCGGTTTCTCCCGCAGGCACAGTTCGCGCAACGCGTCGGGGATGATGCCTTCGTCGTCCATTGGCACGCCACGCAGGCGGCGCTCAAGGCCATGGGCCAGGGAAATGATGCCGGGGTAGCAAAGCGCCTCGCAAAGCACCAGGTCACCGGCGCTGGTCAGGGCGCTCATCGCAACCATCAAGCCATGCTGGGCCCCTGCGGTGATTACCACTTGCTGCCCTTGCGCGTCAGGCAACGCATGACGCAACCACTGCGCGCCCGCTTCGCGATGCGCGGGATGGCCACCGTCCGGCGCGTAATCCAGGGCGCGGGCGAAATCGGTGCTCTTGGCCATGCCCACCAGCGCATCGCGCAACCAGTATTCCAGGGTTTCGCTGGACGGCTTGATGATTGAAAGGTCGAGTAATTCGGCGTGTCCCAGATTCAGCGGCGCGGCGCTGTTGCTCGCCAGCGGCTCCAAAGGCTTCTGGCCGAGCACGTAAGTGCCACGTCCCACTTCCCCCTGCACCAGCCTGCGCCGATGAGCTTCGCTGTAAGCCCGGCTGATGGTGCCCGGCGTGACACTCAGGGCAGTGGCCAGCTCCCGCAACGTCGGCAGTCGATCACCTTCGTTCAACACACCGTTGCTGATATCGCGCGCCAACGCATCGGCAATCGATAAATACACCGGCTGGTTGAACTCGCTTAGCTGGGGAACCCACATGGATGATCGCTGCCATCGTAGAAATGATGAACATCCGAGGATATCACAGGGTGGTAAAACGCCTAATAAATCGATCAGACCAAAAAATTGAGTCGATTGATTCGATTCATCAATTCGACCCCAGGCATGACAAAAGATCCGATAAAAATAATATCCTTATAAATCAATTGACTAATATCAAATAACCGAGAGAACAAGTAAAACGTTCATTTCCTCAATTGAATCAACCCAATCCTTTCAAATACACTGATAATGAATCGAATCAATCGACTCAATCCCTCCCTGATCACCGCGCGACCTGCCGCGCCAAGTCGAGACATCATGGACACACTCAGAAAGGATCTATCCCTGTCAGCCGTGATTGCGGGCTTTATCGCCGTGATCATTTCTTATGCCGGCCCGCTGATCATCGTGTTTCAGGCAGCCAAGCAAGCGCACCTGCCCAACGACGTGGTGTCCTCGTGGATCTGGGCCATCTCCATCGGCAGCGGGATCACTGGCTTGTTCTTGAGCTGGCGCCTGCGGGTTCCGGTGATTACGGCATGGTCGACACCGGGCGCGGCGTTGCTGGTGTCGATGCTGCCCGGCGTCACCCTGCCCCAGGCCATCGGCGCCTATGTAGTGGCGTCGGTGATCATTGCCGTGGTCGGTTTGTCCGGCGCGTTCGACAAGCTGATGAGTCGCCTGCCCAAAGCCATCGCCGCCGCCATGCTCGCGGGCATTCTGTTTCGCTTTGGCGCCGAACTGTTCACATCGATCCAGCTGCAACCGGCGCTGGTATTGGCGATGATTGCGTCTTACCTGATCTTCAAACGCTTTTCGCCACGCTACGCGATTCTGTCGGTACTGATTGTCGGCTGCGCGGTGTCCGCCTTCTTTGGTGAACTCAACAGCAGCTCGATTACCATCGCCGTGGCCCAGCCGGTTTTCATCGCCCCTGAATGGAGCTGGCACGCGATCATCAACATTGGCCTGCCACTGGCACTGGTGACCCTGACCGGCCAGTACGTGCCGGGCATGGCGGTGTTGCGCACCGCGGGCTACAGCACGCCGGCGCGCTCGATCATTTCGGTCACCGCGATTGGTTCGGTCCTGATGGCACCCTTCGGCTCCCACGGCTTGAACCTGGCTGCCATTACCGCAGCGATCTGCACCGGTCGCGAAGCCCACGAAGACCGCGACAAACGCTACATCGCCGGGATTGCCTGCGGGGTGTTCTACATTCTGATGGGCATCTTCGGCGCGACCCTGGCCTCGGTGTTTTCCGCGCTCCCCAAAGAACTGATCGCGTCCCTCGCCGGCCTGGCTTTGTTCGGCGCGATCAGTGCCGGCCTGACGGGGGCAATGGCCGACGAAAAACAACGGGAAGCGGCGCTGATCACCTTCCTGGTGACGGCCTCGGGCATGAGTTTTCTCGGCTTGGCCGCCGCGTTCTGGGGCTTGATCTTCGGCCTCGTGGCGCATTTCGTGCTGACCTGGACCCGCCAAAGCCAAACAGCCGCCATCGCTGGGGGCAGCCGACCCTGACCGGCTTTTTATCGGTACAACAAACGCTCCGCCAGCTCATCGGCCACCCGGGCTGGTGAGCGTTTTTCTGCCTGGGCGTGGGCGAAGACTTCCGTGAGTCGCGCACCGATTTTCGACAAGTGCGCGGTGATGGTCGGCAGCTCTTCGCCGCGATGCTTGAGGGCGACGTAGATCAGGCCGCCAGAGTTGATCACATAGTCCGGTGCATACAGTATCCCGCGCCGTTCCAGTTGATCCGCCACCTGCAGGTTGCTCAACTGGTTATGGGCCGAGCCGGCGACGGCCGAGCAGCGCAGTTGCGCCACGCTTTGGCTGTTGAGCACACCGCCCAGGCCGCAGGGGGCGAGGATGTCGCATGGCGTGCTGAGCAACGCATCGTTGGCGATCGGATGGGCGCCCAGTTGCTCCATCGCCAATTGCACCTTGCCTGGGTCGATGTCGCTGACCAGTAGTTCGGCGCCCGCCGCGTGCAACTGTTCGGCCAGGGCATAGCCGACATTGCCCAGCCCCTGTATTGCCACCCGCAGGCTTTCCAGGTTATCGCTGCCCAAGCGGGCCATGGCCGTGGCACGGATGCCGGCAAATACACCCATCGCCGCGTGGGGCGCGGGGTCGCCCGAGGCCGTGGTGCTGGTGACATGGCGGGTCTGCTGGGCAATGCAATCCATGTCGGCCACCGAGGTGCCGCTGTCGATGGCGGTGATGTAGCGCCCGTCCAGTTGCTCAATGCAGCGACCAAAGGCTTCGAACAACGCCGCCCGGCTTTCGACATGGGCCGGGCGCATGATCACCGCCACTCCGCCACCCACGGGTAGACCGGCCAGGGCGGCCTTGTAGCTCATGCCCTGGGCCAGGCGCACGGCGTCGACCACGGCACTTTCGTCGTCGGGGTAGGCAAGATAACGACAACCCCCCAGGGCGGGCCCGGGACGGCTGCAATGAATGGCAATCACCGCCTTCAACCCGGTCATCGGGTCTACGCTTAAGTGCAGCGATTCAAGGCGGGAGCTTTGCATGAGAGCGAACATCGAAAGGCTCCCGAATCACTTTTGTTTGTTTCGCCAGTATAGGCGTGCAGTTGAAAATTGCTGGAGCGAGCCGGAATAAGTCGCCAGGGTCGTCAGTCTTTTTGGACATAACCTGTCACCGCATCTTTGCGAGACTGGACGAAAATCCGTGACAGAGCTAAAACGGGACATAGCCCGGAGAGTTTGATGAAACCGCGCCAAGCCTTTTTTGATTGCCTGCACCGCTCGCCACCGGCGCTGTTCGAAGCGGCGTTATGGATCGCTGCCGAACACGATCGCGACGTGGACGTACCGGCCTTGCTGAAGGATTTCAAGGAGCTGCAACAGCGGGTCAGCCATGGCTTGCCGTTGCTGCCTGTCAGTGAATTGGGCCAGCCCTTGTTGCGACGCCTCAATGACCTGGGGTTCGCCCAGGACGATTTCACCCCCCTGCGCCCCCGTGCGGCGTTGCTGAACCAAGTGCTCAGCCGCAAACGTGGGCAACCCCTGGCGCTGGGCCTGATTGCCCTGGAGTTGGCCCGAGGCCTGGAAATTCCGATGGTCGGTGTCAATTTCCCCGGCCATTTCCTGCTGAAAGTACCCGGGGCCGACCATCTGCTCGATCCATGTGGCGGGCGTCGGCTGTACCCCAATGACTGCCGGGAATTGCTGCAACGCCAATACGGCGCGAACATGCCGCTCAAAGCTGAACATCTGGTCAACGCCGAGCCGATGCAGATGCTCCAACGCCTGTCGCGTAATCTGCGCCAGTTGCATCTGGCGAACGACGATTACATCGCGGCGCTGATCGACGCCGAACGGGTGCTGGAACTGGGCAACGCCAGCGCCGCCGACTACCTGGCCCGCGCCAGCCTGTACCAGCGCCTCGATTGCCCCAACGCCGAACGATTCGACTTGGAGCACGCGCTGATGCTCAGCGAAGACCCGATCCAGCGGATACGATTGACGGAGCGGCTGGGGCATCTGCCACCGAATTCGGTTGTGCATTGAACCGGTGGGGTGGAGATTGCCTGTTCATCACACCTGTGGGAGCCGAGCTTGCTCGCGATGACGGTGACTCCGTCAACATTGATGCAAGCTGATACACCGCTATCGCGAGCAAGCTCAGCTCCCACAGGGGTTTATGGTGATTGCAGATTCGCGCACACCCCGGAACCCCACAGGAATAACTGATGGGCGATCAAGGTGTATCGGGCTGATTCGCCGGATGCGCCTGTTGGAACGCTGGATGCGCAGCCGCCAACGCCGCAACGCGACGGATCCGCGGGTACGCCTGCAAAGACACATTGAACCGCTCGGCCGCATACAACTGTGGGATCAGGTAAACATCCGCCACTCCTGGCGCGGCACCGAAGCAGTAACCTTGGTCGCCAATCAACTGCTCAACCGCCGCCAACCCCTGGCTGATCCACTGCCCGATCCACTCCGTCACCTGGGCTTCATCGTGGCCCCACTGCCGCAGCTTGTTGAGCACGCTGACGTTGTGCAGCGGATGAATGTCGCAACCGATCAACGCCGCGACGCCGCGCTCATGGGCCCGCACCACCAGGTCTGCGTTGAGCAGCGGCACCTGTGGATAACGTTCCTCCAGGTATTCGATGATGGCGGGCGACTGCACCAGCAACGCGCCTTCGTCAGTACGCAGCGCCGGTACCCGTCCCTGGGGATTGATCGCCAGGTAGGCCGGCTGGCGATGCTCGCCCCCAGGCACAGCGATCAGGTTGACCGGCAGGGCCTGGTAATCCAGGCCCTTGAGCGCCAGGGCGATGCGCACCCGATAGGACGAGGTGGAACGATAGTAGGTATAGAGTTCCATGCCCTGCCCCTCAACGCGCCGGCAAGATCTTGCCGCGGCATTCGCCGAAGCCGATGGAGGTCACGCCCTCACCCCGGCAGCGGGCCCGCAGGATGATTTCGTCGCCGTCCTCGAGGAATTTACGCACTTCGCCAGAAGCCAGCTCGATCGGCTTTTTACCGCCCTCGGTGATTTCCAGCAGGCTGCCGAACTGACCGTTTTCAGGCCCCGACAAGGTGCCCGAACCAAACAGATCACCGGCCTGCAACTGGCAGCCGTTGACGCTGTGGTGGGCGACCATCTGAGCCACGGTCCAATACATGTACTGGGTGTTGCTCAGGGTCAGGCGATGGGCCGGCAGGTTCTGCTCGCGCATGGTTTCGGTCAGCAACAGGACTTCCAACTCGATATCGAATGCCCCTGCGGCCTGGTCACGCTTGTCCAGCAAATACGGCAGTGGCTGCGGATCGCCTTGCGGGCGCGCCGGTTGCGGGCGACGGAACGGCTCAAGGGCTTCGGCCGTCACGACCCATGGCGAAATACTGGTCAGGAAACTCTTCGACAGGAACGGCCCCAACGGCTGGTACTCCCAGGCCTGGATGTCCCGGGCCGACCAGTCGTTGAGCAGGCAGAAACCACCAATGTGCTCGGCGGCATCGCCGATGGCGATGGGTTCGCCCAAGGCATTGCCCTTGCCGATCCAGATGCCCAGTTCCAGCTCATAATCCAGCCGCGCACACGGGCCGAAGGTCGGCTCGGTCCGGCCGGCCGGCAGGGTCTGGCCCTTGGGGCGGCGCACATCGGTGCCGGACGGGCGAATGGTCGAGGCGCGGCCGTGATAACCGATGGGGACGTATTTGTAGTTGGGCAACAGCGGATTGTCGGGACGGAACAGCTTGCCGACGTTTTGCGCGTGCTCGATACCGACGTAGAAATCGGTGTAGTCATTGATCTTGGCCGGCAAGTGCATCTGGCAGTCGGCTGCGCGGACCAGCAGTTTCGCCCCCTGGGCTTCGATCTTGCCCCGCAGCGGGCTGTCTTCGCGCAGCAGTTCCAGCAAGCGTTCACGCAAGGCCACCCGGGCGCTGCGGCCCAGGTCGAAGAATGCATTCAACTGGCCGTCCTTCATCGCCTCGACGGCTTCGCCCGCCGCGCCGTCAAACAGGCCCGCCTGCAACCCGGCCTGTAAATCGAAAATCTGCTCGCCAATCGCCACGCCGCTACGGGGCGCACCGCCGTCGGTGCTGAAGATGCCCAGCGGCAGGTTTTGCAGGGGGAAGTCGGCATGGCCGTTGGCGGAGGCGACCCAGCTACGGGCAGGGGAAAGTTGAGTCATGGGTTATCTCCGGGTCGGGTCGAACGTGACAGGCAGCGAGGCCCAACAAGCATCGTAGTCGGTTTGCAGTTGCGGGCAGTCCAGGGCGAAACGGCTCGGGCGCAGGACTTGGCTGGTTTCGAACATGAAGGCCATGGTGTTGTCGATTTTCGCAGGTGCCAATTCGGCATTGATCGCCTTGGTGCAGGTCTCACCGTCCGGGCCATGGGCGCTCATGCAGCTGTGCAAGGAAGCCCCGCCCGGCAGGAAACCTTCGGCCTTGGCGTCGTAGGCGCCCTGGATCAGGCCCATGAATTCATTCATCAGGTTGCGATGGAACCACGGCGGACGAAAGGTGTTTTCCGCCACCATCCAGCGTGGCGGGAAGATCACGAAATCGAGGTTGGCCAGGCCGGGGACGCTGGTGGGCGAGGTCAACACGGTGAAAATCGACGGGTCCGGGTGGTCGAAGCTGACCGTGCCAATGGTGTTGAAGCGGCGCAGGTCGTATTTGTACGGCACGTTGGTGCCGTGCCAGGCCACCACGTCGAGGGGCGAATGATCCAGTTCACAGGCCCATAACTCACCGAGGAATTTCTGCACCAGCGTGGTCGGCTGGGCGAGGTTCTCGTAATGAGCGACCGGGGTCAGAAAGTCCCGCGGATTGGCCAGGCCATTGCTGCCGATAGGCCCGAGGTCCGGCAGGCGCAGCGGCGCGCCATGGTTCTCGGCGAGGTAACCGCGGGCCTGTGGATCGAGCAGCTCGACGCGAAACTTCAGGCCCCGGGGCAACACGGCAATTTCCAGCGGTGCCAGTTCCAGCACGCCCAACTCGGTGGCAATCCGCAGCCGTCCCAACTGCGGCACGATCAGCCACTCACCGTCGGCATTGAAGAACACCCGCTCCATGGAGCGGTTGGCCCGGTAGTGAAAAATGCTGATGCCGGCCGGTTTGTCCGCGCCAGCATTGGCCGCCATGCGCACCAGCCCGTCGATGAAATCGGTGGGTTCGGCGGGAATCTCCAGCGGGTTCCAGCGCAGGCGATTGGGCGTGACCTCACCCAGCGGGCCACCGGCCAGTTGCCGTTCCAGCTTGACAAAAGCCGGGTGATTGGCCGACGGCCGGATGCGATACATCCAGGTACGCCGCGCTTCACTGCGCGTCATGGTGAATGCGGTGCCGGAGAACAATTCGGCGTAGAGACCGTACGGGGCTTTTTGCGGGGAGTTCTGGCCGACGGGCAGTGCGCCGGGCAGCGCTTCGCTGGCGAACTCATTGCCCAAGCCGGACTGGTAAACCAGCTCCGACGCTGTGGAATCGAGGTTCATGGAGCCTCCTGAGATGCGGCCCGTCACTCAACGGAAAGTTTGAGGCGCACCGGGTTATTTTTATCGTAATCCAATTACGCATAACGTAATTTGCTCGACAGCGACCGTCAAGCTATAAAGACGCCCATTCGCCTCTGGACCCAGCGCCTCCATGGAAACCCCGCCCAACAACGGTAAACAGAAAGTTCGCTCGGCCGAAGTCGGCACCGACATTCTCAAGGCCCTGGCCGAACTCTCCCCCTCCACGTCACTGTCGCGCCTGGCCGAACACGTGCAAATGCCGGCGAGCAAGGTTCACCGGTACCTGCAGGCCTTGATCGCCAGCGGGTTTGCCGAACAGAACAGCGCCACCAACCACTACGGCCTGGGTCGCGAGGCCTTGCGCGTGGGCCTGGCCGCATTGAACGGCATGGACGTGCTGCAAGTGGCCGCCCTGCCCCTGGCCGAGTTGCGCGATGACTTGAACGAAACCTGTTTTTTGGCGGTGTGGGGCAATCATGGCGCGACCGTGGTGCGCATCGAGCCTGCCGTGCGGGCGGTGACCGTGGTGACGCAACTGGGTTCGGTATTGCCGCTGCTCAGCTCGTCCACAGGGTTGGTCTTCAGTGCCTATTTGCCGGAGCGCGAGACCATCGGGTTGCGTGAGCAGGAAGTGAACAGCACCAGCCACCATACCCTGGCCGACGATAAGGTTTATGCCGCCCTGTGCGAGCAGATCCGCAGTCGTGGCCTGCATCATGTGCACGGTTTGCTGATGCCCGGGGTGGACGCTTTGTCCGCCCCGGTATTCAACGCCGTCGGTCAGGTGACGGCCGTCATGACCATCGTCGGCCCGACCTCGCTGTTCCACGCCGACGAGCACGGCCCGGCGGCGCAACGACTGCTGACGGCGACCCGCGCCGTAAGTTGGCGGATGGGGTATGAAGCAGGTCCAGGATCAGACGAGCAAATCCGGGACAATCCTGATCAGTAGATCGTTGAGGTGAGCGGGGGCCAGCCGCGGGTGGAGATAACGTTCTTCGTCGCTGAAGGCGACCATATAAATAGCCTGGTGATCACCTGTGCAGTGATAGGGAATATCATTATTGCTGAAATGGTCCAGTAGATAGTCGACCAGCGCTTGAGAAGAAGACACCACCCGTTCACCGGAGTCATGGGTCACAAAACCGGTGATGTAGACTTTATCCAGATCGACGCCGGGCAAGTGCACTTTCAGTGCGCCATGAAGATCCTCAACGGATAAAGACTTGAGGGAACGCCGGGATAAATCCATTGAAGGTTTTTCAGTCAGGCTGGTGACGATCTCCGCGACAACTTTTTCAAACGCTATTAAATCCAGCGCCTTGACACGATCTTCAGCGGCAAAGGAATAACGCTTGCTGAAAACGTTACTGATGCCTTGCGTGTAGTGGGGCGCCCGCTGTTTTTCAACCCAGGCCAGCGTTTCATCGAACAGGGTTTCGGAAGTTCCAACTTCGGGATTCGGAAAATCCGCCAATGTATTCAGATACGTGTGCAGCGGGTTGACGCCCAGTGCCTCCAGATAACGCCCCAACAGCACCTGCACTGCAAAATCCACGCGAGTATTCTTCAGTGCCCGCAGTTTTTCGGAGTAAGAAGAAAATAACTGAGTGTTCATATACGTCCTTGTCATGTCATGGTCAAACGTCCTGTTCGATCCGTCGGCTCAGTTATACATCAGCCCACCCCCTTACTGTAAAAAGACAAATGTAAGAGTGCGTAAAGACTTCCACTTATTACTTTCAATCTAAGCCATTACCCCCATGACTTTAGCCTTCGCTACCGCTTGAGTACGCCGTTGCACCCCCAACTTGCTATGTATTCGCCGCGAATGGGTTTTTACGGTATGCAACGATATGAATAACCGCTCGGCAATTTGTAGATTGGAATAGCCTTGCGCAATCAGCTCGAGCACTTCCAGCTCACGATGGCTGAGTAACGTTTCCTCGACCGCCAGCACGGCGGGCGGCTCGATCTGCTCCGCCGTTTGTGCCCAACGCACCAGCTCGGGCTGGCGCAAGCGCAGCTCACACAGAGCTTGCTGGGCCCGCCAGTTGGCGACTCGCTCAAGCCCCTCGCGCACCATCGTCCGAGCCAGGGAACGGTCGCCGGACAACCAGACCACTTCAGCCAACGCCAGATGCAACTCGGTTTCCAGGCTGTGCATTTCACCGCGCTGCGCCTGGGCGATCATTGCTCCCAGCTGGGTGTGCGGATCGTGGGCTCGATGCAGGTAGACCTCGGCCAGTACCAGCAGATATTCAAGTCGCGGTATCAGCTCCAGGGTCGCGGGAGGCGCATGCTTGGCCTGGGGCCCGCGAAAATGCCGCAACACGCGGGTCAAGGCTTCATGGGCCAGCTCCGGGCGCCCTTGTTGCAACCAGAACTGGCAACTGGTTTGCAGCAACACGCCGCGGTATACCGTGTCGGGGATGTGCCGCTGCTGCATGATCCGCTCGGCATCGCGCAGTTGCATGAACGCTTCGCCGTAGTCGCCTTGGTTGGCCGCCAGGTTCGCTTTGCCGAGAAAACCATAGAGCACTTGTTTGTCCTGGCTGCGCAGGCCGGTTTCCAGGCCGGTTTGAAACTGCTCGGCGGCCAACTCGTCAAACCCCATGCGCAATGCCAGGCGCCCACGTCGCAAGGCAATACGCCCTGACAAGGCCGAAAAATCCTGGCCAGGCTTATCCAGCAAGGCCTGGACCGCGCTCAGCAGATGGTCGGCCCGATGAGGGGCACCGCGCTGTTCCAGCACTTGAGCGTGATCCAGTTCCAGCAGCCCTTCAAACACCAGCGAGCCTTGGGCGCGCGCCAGGCATAACGCCTCGCGGTTGATCCGGTGAGCCTCGGCCAGCTCGCCTTTGAGCAACGCCTGTTGCGTCAGCCCTAACAGGCACAGCAACCGCAGCGCCCAGGCTTCTGGATCGAGGCCGGCCTGGGCCTGGAGGAAATGCTCGTGCGCCTGTTCGCCATCGCCAGAGAGGTGCAGCAGCCACCCCCGCAGGACCTGCCACCGCGCCACTAGTTTTCGCTGCTGACAGGCCTGGGGCTGTGGCACAAATCTGGCCAGTTGTTCGATGCACGCCGACGCTTGTTCGAAGCGTCCGGCGAACAGCAGGGCAGCGGTCACCAACCCAACCGATTGCGGTGTACCGAGCGTCAACGCCTCACCTTGTTGATCATGCAGGTTCAGCAACAGCGCCACGTTGTTGCGCTGCAAGACGTGCTCGAAGCTCAGGTGCTGCAAAAAGCTGACGGCGGACTCGAACTCTCCGGCGTGCATGGCTTGTTCGAATGCCATTTGCCAGTCCTGTTCGGCCGCGAACCACTGGCAGGCCCGTCGATGCCAGGACCGTCCCTGCGACCAGGGCTCGTCACGTACCAGGCGGGCCAGGGGTGGAAAAATGTGCAGCCAGTCCGAAGTCTGCTCCCACGGTTCGATAAAACACCCCAGGTCCAGCAACAAAGGCAGGCATTCGGCGCCTACCGTCTCGCCAAACAGGTGCTCGCAAAGTCGGGCATTGAAGCGCGGTAAATGGGCCAACACGCGCCAGGCTTGCGCCAGGTCCGGGGCCAGCGTGCTGAACAGCTCGTACTCGAGGTAATCATGCAAGGTCCCTGGCCGCCCCGGTGATGCATGACGGCGCGCCCATTCACAACGCTCAAGCAGGGCGATGCGCACCCCGGCGCACCAGCCACCGCTGCGTTGAATCACCTCGCGGGCCGTACGGGCTGCCTGGGGGGCGGGCAGATGACTGAGCAGTTGCTGGACATCATCATGGGTGAAGACCAGGGCCTGGGTGTCGAATTCGTGCAACTCGTCATCGAGCAACAGCCGCGGCCAATTGCAATGTGGACGGCGGCGGCTATTGATCCACAGGTGCAACGCCGGACTGCTGACGTTCAACAGACGGTCGAGGAATTGGTCCAGCTCGGGATTCGGTACCCGGCAATAATCATCCAGGAACAGCCAGGTCGGCGTTTGCAAACGCGCCAGGTGCGCCAACAGCGCTGCTTCATCCTGCGTGGGCAAGCCGAGGGTTTGCGCCAGGCACTCGCACATCTGCTGCGTGTCGAGCACCGCGCCGGCCAGGGGCAGCCAGTGCAGCCGACACTCGGCGGGGGCCTGCAGGAAACATTCGGCGAACAACGCACTCTTGCCACTGCCCGGCGGGGCGCAAAGCAGCTTCACCCGCGCCTCGGAGGTCAGCAAGGGCTCGCTCAAGGACCGCCGTGGCACATGCGTCGAGGACAGGCGAGGCAGCAATCCAGGACGATCCGGGCACGGAGTCATGGCGGTCATGTGCGAGAGTCCTGTTTATTATTGTTCCATCACCCTAGTCCTGTGCCGCTCACCTTTGGAGAAGTATTCAGCGCGCTGATTGGCGCCCATAAAAAAATGACCGGCAGATTCGCTGCCGGTCGATCATGATTATCAAGTCAGGCACACTTTGTGAGGAGAGGATTTACTGTGGGAGCAAGGCTTGCCCGCGATGGACACGCCGCAGTCTAAAAGCTCAACCGCGTTATCGTTCATCGCGGGCAAGCCTTGCTCCCACAGATCAATCCCTCGCCACAGTTAAATGCCAGTCCTTAACGAACCCCCTCCGAACGCAGCGCCGCCGGCGTGTAGTCGGCCGCCCTGGCTTCGAAACCGTACTCGTAACTGTGCTTCTCCTCGTTCTTCATCCCCAGCGCGATGTAGCGACCGGCGATGATGTCGTAGAGCGCCTCAAGGGTGTAGCCCGGGTTCTGGTGGTCGTAGTAGAACTGCGCATGCCCCTCGGCCACCCGCCACAGTTGACCGCGACCGTCGTAGTGATCCACCAGTGCCGCCTGCCAGCTGTCTTCGTCGAAGTACATATGGCGTTTGGCGTAGATGTGCCGTTCGCTGGGCTTGACCGTGCCGACCACTTCCCAGACCCGGTGCAATTCATAGCGAGCCAGGTCCTGGTTGATGTGGCCGGCCTTGATCACATCGTCGTACTTGAGGCTCGGCGAATCGAGCTTGTAGCTGTTGTACGGGATGTACATTTCCTTTTTGCCGATCAGCTTCCAGTCGTAGCGGTCCGGCGCACCGGAAAACAGGTCGAAGTTGTCCGAGGTGCGCAAGCCGTCGGCGGCGGTGCCCGGGCCGTCGTAGGCCACTTGCGGGGCGCGACGCACGCGGCGCTGGCCGGCGTTGTAGATCCAGGCCAGGCGCGGTTCTTTCACCTGGTCGAGGGTCTCATGCACCAGCAACACGTTACCGGCCAGGCGCGCCGGGGCGGTGACCGACTGCTTGAAATAGGTCAGCACGTTGCTGGCCTTTTCCGGGTCGGCGTCCTTGATCAGAAACGGCACGGCGATTTCTTCTTCAAAGCGGATCGGCGTGAAGCTGCCATTGGTTTGTGGGGTGGCCTGGGTGATGACCCGCCGCAGGTTGCCACCGTGATAACGGGTGACGTGGTTCCACAGCACTTCCACGCCGTTCTTGGGAATCGGGAACGCGTAGTAGCGGTTGCCGGTGAAATTGGCCAGGCCGTTACCGTCGTTGATGGCGTTCACATTGAGCGCACTGCGCTTGGCCGCTTCGTAGATTTCCGGCGGCAGGCCCACGCTGCGGTGGGTCGGATAGACCGGGATCTTGTAGGTTTCCGGGTAGCGCTTGAACATCGCGACCTGGCCTTCGGACAGTTTGTCCTTGTACTTGTCCACGGTGGCGGCAGTGATGGTGAACAGCGGTTTTTCATTGGCGAACGGATCCGCGAGGAAGCCTTTACTGTCCACCGCACCGGCGTTTTTTGGAATGCCACCGGTCCAGGCCGGGATCGAACCATCGGCGTTGCCGGCCTTTTCCGCGCCCAGTGGCGTGAGACTGGTGCCCAGCTTATTCGCTTCGTCCGGCGAGACTGCCGCCATTACGTTCGCGGCCAGCAGGCTCAAGGCCAGGGCACCGCATTGCAGGATCATCTTGCGCATTGGGTTTTCCTTGTCAGCCAGATCAGAAGTTCACGCCGAAGCTCAACGCGAGGAAATCGCGGTCTTCGAGAACGTTGTAATCGCCGCCAAAAAAGTCGGTGTAGCTGAGGCTGGCGGTGTAGGTATTGCGGTAATCGGCATCGACACCAAGGCTGACGGCCTTGGCGCCTTCGTTGAACAAGCCGTTGGGACCGTAGCCGGCCACGTCATGGGACCAGGACACGTTGGGCTTGAAGTTCACGCCACCGATCACGTTGGAGTAGTCGAGAATCGCCCGGGCGCGATAGCCCCAGGAGGTCGAAGTGACAAAACCGTCGGTGTCGCCGTTGAAGCCGTACTGGCCGTAGACCGAATCGCGGCCGTAACGCAGTTTGTCCTTGGATTCCAAACCGCCGACGTGTACCACCGCCGCCTCGCCCACCAGGGTCAGGCGATCAGCGCCCAGTACCTGGTCGAAGAAGTGCGTCAGGGTGCTCTGGACCTGGGTGATTTCCTTGCGGCGGTAGCCGGTGTTGTCGGCGCCTGCCGAGGTGGCAATAGGTGATGCCGCGCCACCGGCAATCGGGTTGAGCAAGGCCAGGGTCAGGTCGTTGGTATTGATCTGCACCGGTGCGTTGGGGCGATAGCTGATTTCGCCGGTCCATGCGGTGCCGGTAGGCAGCGTGGTGGAGAAGCTGGCGCCGTACAGACGAATGTCCTCGGGGTATTCGAGGTAATACTGACCACGTCCCAGCATCACGCTTTGCGCCAGGCCGGCACCACTGCCGGGAGAAATACCGTTGGCGATCGCGATCATTCCAGGCAGGGCCGCCAACGTCGAGGCGCCCGCCGTGGTGGTGCCAACAGTCGGCGTGCGACTGTGGTAATTCATGAAGTACAAACCGTACTCGGTATCATCGCCGAGCCAGCGCAACGCGGTGCCCCACTGCCCGGAATCACGGGCGTCACGGTCGCCGCTGCGAGCAATGACAACGCCTTCGTCATTCACCTCGATGCCTTGGCCAAAGGCTTGAGTCAATGGCACGAATGGCGCGATCGCCGGGCTGCCCACGGTGTAGCCACTGGTGCAACCATCGGCCACCACGTCATTGCCGAAGAACGTACCGCAGTTGTCCACAACCGTCTGGTCCCACTCCAGTTGGTAGAACCCTTCGATGGTCAGCTTGTCGGTCAAACCCTGGGAGGCGAACAGCATGTTCACCGGGATCAGGCCTTCCTTGATCTCTGCACCCGGACGACGGAACGCAGACACGTCCACCGGGTTGATGCTGTTGATGGAGTTGCCGATGAAGGTACTCTCACCCCAACTGACCACCTGCTTGCCGGCGCGCACCGTGCCCGGCAAATCGGCGATGGAATAGTTGTGGTAGACGAAGGCATCGAGGATCTGCGCCCCTGACGACTTGGCGCCTTCCTTGCGATTACTGTCGCTGATGTCCTTGAACGGACGGCTTTCGTCCTTGAGTTCGAAGTCGTACCAGTACTTGCCGCGCACGAACACACCCGTGTCGCCATACTTGAGTTCGAGGTCGTGCAGGCCTTTGAAGATTTTGGAAAAGGTCTCGCCTTTCTTGAAGTTCTGCCGCCCATCGTCACCGGTGGAGGACTGGCCCGTACCGCCGTTGACCGTGCCGATCAGGTCCTTGTCCGCGTCGCGCATACCCCAGCTCGCGCCCACGGACAGCGAGGAGTCGAACTGCCCCTCGATCTCGCCAATGTTGAATGAAACGGCCTGCGCCTGGGCACAGCAACCCAAGGCCACCGCGACGGCCAGCGCCTGCGGCTTGAAGATGGCGCGCATTGTTATTGTTGTCATGCGTCTTCCCCGGTGAGTGACAGAGGCTTCACCCTACTGCCGCCCGCCATGGGCGATAAGCGCACCAAGGAGGTATTCGCGCTGTACCCCGAAAGGATGACCCCCCCTATGGGGCGGGTCTTTGCGCCGAGCATGGACAGACTGGATGATGGACCATCAGCGCCGCGCATATTCATCCCGGCCTTTTGACTGTTGCGCGCCCTGCAACAGTGCATGTCCGGTTCCGGGCTGTTTCCGAACGCACACGATGCCTATGCTGGCCGGGCTTGCAGAGCAACGGGCCTGCAAGCACAAGTCGTCATGGTCCCCTCGTACCTGACGCACCGTCCTTCGGATGGATTGGCGTATCGATCCATCATCCCGTGTTCACCGACGTTGATTTGTAGCTCCTTTGCAACGTCATGTTTAGGCCGCTGCTTTTTGCAGCGGCCTTTTTTATGTGCGGTTATTTCCCAGATAAAACTTCTTGTTTCCTACAACACCGTCGGAAAAGCTCACCTGCCCGGCTTATGTGATCGAACTTATAGTCTTCTTCGTCGCCTTGGATGGCGACGACATCAATAGCCATGAATGATGGCAAATACTGAACACATGGCTATATCAACACGCTAATCGAAAGGGATTCGATATGCAGCAAGAGAAAAATATTCTCGTAAATAGAGGCATACCCCGTACACCTTCGTCGTCTTCTGGATTCGGATTTAGCGCCAGGGGAGTGTCAGGTCCCGACCACGCCGATCGCGCATACGACGCAGTTGACTATGCCTTTGATTGGCTGGATGAAAGCAATGAATCTGTCGAAGAATGCTTCAAAGAAAACATCAAAAACATTACCTACATAACCGATGCCGAACTCGTAAAAACAAGAGCAACTGTTCGGGCTGCGATCCCGACAACGGCCTCTGATTTCGACATCGAGTTACGGACACTTAATCTACAACTTTCCAAAGCCAGGGCAGATCACCAACAACAAATAAAAACCGCCAACCTTTATTATGGTCACGACCCACTGACCCACAAGGCCAGAGATCCTGCCCATAAAGGTTTCGAGCTCGTTGGTCGTCGCGGAGGGCAAAGAGGTTATTACAACGCAATAGCCAAATGGAATATTTCTTACGCCGCAGCTTACCAGGCGAAGTTCCTGGCCGAACAGATAAAACTGTTGGAGACCCGCTTAGCCATACAAAACAAAACCATTGCCGAGGCCAAGGCAAAATCGGCGGCAGCGGCTCAGGCAAAGGCCCAAGCCGAAGCTAAACGTGCGGCTGAAGAACGAGCACGGCTGGCGGCAGAGGCTAAACGTCTGGCCGAAGAACGAGCACGACTGGCGGCAGAGGCTAAACGCCTGGCCGAAGAACAAGCACGGCTGGCAGCAGAGGCACAGCGCCTGGCAGCGGCTGCAAAAGCCGCAGCTCAAGCCGAAGCCAAACGCCTGGCCGCAGAGGAGGCACGCAAGGCAACCGAAGCCGAAATCCGACGCACGGCCGAGGTACAAGCACTGCGCCAAGCCCTGTCTGGTCGCACATTCCCCATGCTGGGCGCGGCAGCCGGCGCCGGTCCGGTATTCGCCACCGCTGGCAGCACCTTGGCCACAAGCCAAGAAACGACCCTGGCCATCCAGGCTGCGCTACGAACCGCGATCACCATGGTAGTCGAGTCGGCCTCCGCAGTAGCCGCGCCAGCTTTGGCAGGGTTTGCGGCACTGTTTTATTCGTCGGAACTGGGCAACGGTGACCTCTACTCCTTGAGCGTCCCGCTTTCTGAGCTCACACCGGACAAATCCGACGATTTGCGCGCCATCGCAGCAGCCCAGGGTGAGATCAACCTGCCTCTCGCCATTGGTTCCAGAACAACGGGCAACAAAACAGAGTATGTCGTAACGGCCACCCACAGTGCGCCGACGTTGTCCAAAGCAGCCGTACAGCTCGCCACGCTTGATTCATTGGGTAACTTTTACCGATCCATAAGTCCGGATGCCGCGTCCAGCAACATTATCTGGACTCCCATAGTGAAGCCGAATGGCGCGTCTACATCGCTGCCTGCCAGCGTGCCGAACATGATCCCTTATACCGGCGCAACCCCGGAGGCGGTCGCTGGACGAATCGATACGCACCCGGAGTTTGATCTCTACCGTTTTGGTGGGTTCGTTACGGTGTTCCCACCCGAGTCGGGCATTCCGCCGATCTATACCGTCATTAACAGTCCTTACGAGGGCGCCACTACCAAAGGTGAGCACAGTGGGCGCGATTTCAATCCACAGCAGGCCGGTGGGCCTATTCTGGAGTTGGATTGGAGGACAGCCATGGTCACTCAAGAGGGTTTAGATGCCGTGAAACTGCATATTGCCCGGCTCGATCAATCTGATGCTAATGTCATAATGATTGAGCGGCTTGAGCGCATATTGAGCGGTGAGATGAATCCAGGTGACGTCGACAAACGCTTTTATACCCACGAGACCAGAGAGTTAGAGAGGTTCAGAGCCCAAGGGCTGGCGGATGACTTCATTCCGAGCAATGGCTCGGCCGAATGGAACAACGCACACACTGCCACGCTGGAGGATTATAAGCTGGGCAGTAGCGAATCATTGCTGTACTCCTCGGAAGCACTCGAGGCGGGTAGAAAGCAAATGGAAGAAATATACAAACGTCTTTTGAAAGGAGAGTTTTAATGAGCACTATCGAACAGATCGTGAGAAACGAATCGATCAAAGATATTGTCTCAGCGTTCGGTATCGGCATGGCTTATCCTTCACTGGACAGGATGGTTGGACGCTATCGTTTTGAAGTTGTGGCAAACGGAGAACTGCTCAGAACCTACGCTAGACTATTTGAAGAAGGAGTCCTGGCGAACGGTGAAGGCCCCGTCGCGATCAAAGGCCCGAACTGGCAAGAACCAGAATTCATAAAAGAAAAACGTTATCTCTAAACCCAGTTTGAATGTTTTAGGGTATTAACCGCTGCATAGGTTGCAGCGGTTGCTGATAGTCGCCAGAGAACATATCCAAGCGCCCGTTCCTACAACAAAGCAAGAAACCCACTACGCACCCATTAAAAATTCGCTGATAGGCTGAAAGTCAGTCGCAGCATTCTGCTTCGACTTTAAACTTCAGTGAGTTCTCTATGACGCCGATCAACTGCAACAGCTTTCGATCAAAAAAAGGTTATAACAGCCGCGTTCGCTTTCTGGTTTTTCATTACACGGCCGCGAACTTTTCATCCTCTGTTAGCGCACTGACCGGTGCTTCGGTCAGCGCCCACTACCTCGTTCCGGACATCAGCGATCCGAGCTATGTGAAAGCAGGTTTCAAGGAACAGCAGATTTTCAATCTCGTGGACGAGAACCAACGTGCCTGGCACGCGGGGGTGAGCAGTTGGGGCGGTCGCAATAACTTGAATGACACCTCGATTGGCGTAGAAATCGTCAACCTTGCCACCGATAACCAAGGGCAATTCACCTTTCCATCCTATCAGCCCGAGCAAATCGAGGCGATCGAACACCTGGCGTTGAACATTCTCAAGCGTTATCCCGACATCAGCCCGGTCAATGTGATGGGGCATTCGGATATTGCTGCCGGTAGGAAAAGCGACCCCGGCCCGATGTTTCCCTGGCAGGCGTTGTACACCAAGGGCATTGGCGCGTGGTTCGATGAGCCCACGCAAAAGGCCTACACGCAGGCCTACCAATGCAACGGCTTGCCCACCCGCGAACAATTGCTCGGGCTGTTCAAGAAATATGGCTATGACACGTCGGCAGCCACCACGGCTGCGGGTTTCCAGCGTCTGGTGCGGGCCTTCCAGCTGCACTTTCGGCAGGCGAAATATGACGGTGTGATGGATATCGAGACCGCCGCAAACCTGGCGGCGCTGGTGAAGAAATACTTCCCCTGACCGAAGTTGCCGTCGCTGACGGCAACCGGTCGAGGCGGCGGATTAAACGGCGTGACGTTGCAGATTCGCCATCATCTCCTTCAACGCTTCCAGGTTGTCATTGGGGTGTACCGCATCTTCGAAATCACAGATCTGCTGCCAATGGGCGGCGACGTCTTCAGGCGAGAAACCTTTGCGCGGGTCGAAGCCGGCACCCAGGCTGCGCTCCCAGCGCACCTTGCCCATCCAACCGCCGCCTACTTCGAACAAACCGGAGGTTTCCTGGCAGGTTTCACTGGCCAGGTACACCACCAGCGGGCTGACGAGTTCTGGCTTGAGCTGTTCGAACACCTGCGGCGGGATCAGACCCTCGGTCATGCGAGTACCGCCGGTAGGGGCGATGGCATTGACCAGAATATTGTTCTTGCGGCCTTCGATGGCCAGGGTGCGGGTCAGGCCATACAGACCGAGCTTGGCCATGCCGTAGTTGGATTGGCCGAAGTTGCCGTAGATACCAGACGTGGAGGCCGTGAAGATCACCCGCCCATAATTCTGCTCACGCAGGTGCGGCCAGGCGGCGCGGGTGACTTTGTAGGCGCCTTCGACATGAACGCGGTAGACCAGGTCCCAGTCGGCGTCGTCCATTTTGTGAAAGGTCTTGTCCCGCAGGATACCGGCGTTGTTGACCACCACATCGACCCGACCAAACACGTCGAGGGCATTTTGAACGAGTTTGTCGCCATCGGTGACTGAGTCGTGGTTGGCCTCGGCAATGCCGCCGGCTTCGCGAATTTCGGCGACCACCCGGTCCGCAGCCGAGGCATTGGCCCCTTCCCCTTGCGCCGAGCCGCCAAGGTCGTTGACCAATACTTTCGCGCCTTGCCTGGCGAACAACAGCGCATGGGCGCGCCCCAGGCCACCACCGGCTCCTGTGACGATCACGACTTTATCTTCGAAGCGCACAGATTCATTCATGGCAGAACTCCAGTAGGCCGACAGGACAATGAGCACGAGTGTCCGGCACAAGTCGGCCGGTCACAATCAACACGGTTGGAAGTGAATGGTGGCCGATAAGGTGGGGGGATGATGCAGGCCCACACCACAGCGGCATATTCGATTTCCCTGCTGGCAGAGGCACATGTGATGGATGTGCCGATGCCTTCGCGAGCAAGCCCGCTCCCACAGGTCTGCTCCTGCCGTGCTAAATCATCATGAACAAGCCATTTGTCTGCGCGGCGCCGCGATAGCTTCGCGAAATGCCAGATAGTGCTCAAGCACCAGCGCCGGTGCCTCGGTGTGCGGGTAGTGACCGATGTCGGGCAACAGCACCGTGTCCGGGTTAGGGATCAGGGCCTCATAGCGCGCCACCATGTGCTCACCGGAAATCGGGTCGACCGCGCCGTCGATCACCCGCAACGGTACCTCGCCGCGCTGCATCGCTTGTACCCAGCGATCTCGCTGCACACGCCGCTCGGGAATATAGGCGATGAGTTTGTGCATGATCCGCGGACCTCGATGGGTTTGCACCAGGCTCCAGAAGTCATCCAGCTCACTTTCTGTTGGGCCGGTCCTGGGGCCGAAAATCTGGTGAAAGCTTTTAACCAGGCTGTGTCGGGAGAACGCCCGCCCCAGCAGCCAGCCAAGGGGGCTGAGCAACAGTTTTTGCGCCAGTACCGGACGATGGGTTTCGGGGAACAGGCCGCCATTGAGAAATACACAACTGGCGATCTGGATGCGCGCCTCGCCATGCCGGGCAATCAGCTCCTGGGCCACGCTGTCACCGTAATCGTGGGCCAGCACATGCACCGCTTGCTTCACATTCAAATGCGCCAGCAGCGCCTGTTGCAGATCCGCCTGCTCCAGCAGGCTGTAGGCATGATCCATCGGCTTGGCGGAGTCGCCGAAACCGAGCATGTCACACGCAATCACCCGGTAGCGTTGCGCCAATGGCTGCCACAGGTAATGCCAATCCCAACTGGCGGTGGGGAAACCGTGGATCAGCAGCAGTGGCTCGCCCTGCCCCGCCACCCAGTAACGAATGGCATGACCACGGAACATGAAGGTCTGGCCGCGCTGGCGCCAGATGCGCAGGGGAATCTGGGCCAGAGGCATCAGCTTCTATAACCCGAATCTTGCTGGTCAAGTTTACGCAGCAGCGCCGGCCAGGCCAGTGCACCGCCCATGCCTTGGGCACTTCTGGTCACCCCGGCGATCATTGCCCGGGCGCCGGCCAGGATCTGCGGTTCGATGGCGATCAGTTCGGCACCACCGTTCTGGGCCAGGACCTGGATGTCACAGGCTCGCTGGAAGGTGAACATCATCAGGAAGGTATCGGCGATGGTGCCGCCGCATGTCAGCAGGCCATGGTTGTGCAGCATCAGGAAATTACTGTCGCCCAGGTCTGCCTGCAAACGTGCTTTTTCTTCATGATTCAAGGCCACCCCTTCGTACGCGTGATAGGCCAGGCTCGACAGCACGAACAGCGATTGCTGACTGATCGGCAGCACACCCTGCTTCTGTGCCGACACCGCGACACCGGCAGCAGTGTGGGTGTGCAACACACAGACCACATCATGACGCACCTCGTGCACCGCACTGTGGATGGTGTAGCCGGCCGGGTTGATCTCGTAAGGGCTGTCCATCAGTTTGTTGCCGGCCTGATCAACCTTGACCAGGCTTGACGCGGTGACTTCATGAAACATCAACCCGAACGGGTTGATCAGGAAATCTTCAGTGCCGGGGACTTTGGCAGAGATATGGGTGAAGATCAGGTCATCCCAGCCATGCAGGGCGACAAGCCGATAGCAGGCGGCAAGATCTACCCGGGTTTGCCATTCGGCCGCACTGACCTGATCTTTGATGCTGAGTGTTGATTGGACGGGCGCTACGCTCACGGCTCGGATCCCCTTGGTTTCTTATTATGTGAGTTTCTTATTATGTGAATCTGATCAAGAAACTTGATGCCCAAGAAGTCCAGTCTAGTCAGCTCTTGCGCAGGCGGTAGTTGCATTGGCAGCCAGCTTACTGGCCGAACGAGTCACCGCCCGTCCGTCAACGGCGCAAGGCGTCGATCAATTCAGCGAGCCATGGCTCGGCATCGGTTTCCGGGGTGACGCTTTCGCTGGCGTCCAGACGCAGCATCGGCAGCACCTCACCCACGCCCAACTCACCGAACAGCTCGCGCATCTGCTCGCCCCCGGCGCAGAACGTATCGCCATAGCTGGCATCGCCCAGGCCGATCACAGCGCCAGGCAAGCCGCGGAGGAACCCAGGCAATTGGTCGCGCAGCGTCGAATACAATGGCATCACGTTGTCCGGCAACTCACCCATGCCCGTCGTAGAGGTCACCGCCAGCAAGGCCTCTGGAGCAAATGCCTGAATCTGCGCCAGGGTGGCGCGAGGGTCGTGCCAGGCTTCAAAACCCGCGTCGCGAAACAGTTTGGCAGCGTGTCGGGCGACTTCTTCGGCGGTGCCATATACCGAGCCGGAAAGGATGGCGACTTTCATCAATCTGATCCTGAACCAAAATAAGAGAACCGCGATAGTAACAGCAGCACTCGCCGGGCTGCGAATAGCTCTCAACAAGCCAATAATGGCCAGTAGACAGCCTGTCGATTTCTTCTAGAATGTGCTTTAACAAGGATGTTTAAAGGGGCCCGCCATGATCAACGCTCATCTGATGCAACTGGTCATCAATGCTTCGAACGACGGTATTGTCATCGCCGAAAAAGAAGGCGACGAAGACAATATCCTGATCTACGTGAACCCAGCCTTCGAACGATTGACTGGTTATAACCGCGACGAAATCCTCTATCAGGATTGCCGATTCCTGCAATCGGGCGATCGCGACCAGCCCTCCCTCGAACTGATTCGCGATACCTTGAAGAAAGGTGGTGCGTGCCGAGAGGTGCTGCGCAACTACCGCAAGGATGGCACGCCATTCTGGAATGAACTGTCGTTATCAACGGTTAGAAGCGAGGCCGACGGCCATACCTATTTCGTCGGCGTCCAGAAAGACGTCACGGCCCAGGTCAAGGCCCAGCAGCGTATCGCCCAGTTGGAACAGCAACTGACCGAAGCCCGGGAAACAATTACTCGGCTCGAGGCGACGAACGGTACAAACAAAGCCGCGAATTAACGGTCAGTCACTACAATCACCAGTGAATATGTAAATCATCATTTCGAGTAGACCATGCAGCGCGATGCCCTCCTGACTCAGGATGAACTGGATTTCATCCGGACCATGCAGCACAACCCGCAGTTGAACGAGCGGGATGTCACGTCGAGCTTGCTGGTAAACGGTGGATCGCAAATCCGTGACCTGCTGACGCGCCTGGCGGCCAATGAGCAGGTTACGCTGCAAGCCAATTTTGAAAACCAGCAAATGACCTTCCCGTTGCATCTGGTGGAAGATGAATTCCATGCGATGCACCTGCGGTTGGGTGTGCCGAGTATCTACGAAGACGGACCGAAGGTACGCCCATGGCGCCTGGCCCTCGAGGAGCCAGTGGCTCTGGAAGATGCCCGGAGCCGGCCAGGACCTCTCTGGGTACACGAGGTGTCCTGTAAAGGTGTCTTGCTGGAAAGCCGCAGCCGGACCAAGCCACCCAAGCAATTCGCTTTGTGGTTCAGCCCGTCAGGCTACGAGAGAATTTCGTTGCGGGGCACCTTCGAACGGGAAACTGCTCAAGGTTTGTTTGCCTACCATCTGAGCCAGAATGACGAGGATGAGACCGAGCGCCTGCGTCAGTACATCCTTCAGCAGCACCGCCTGACCCATCCGGCCATGCATATCTAGTCCCCTGCTGCACAAACCGGGTATTACGTATCCAGAGTACCCGTCAATAATTGCCGCAAGCGCTGGCGCATCAACGTCCCTTCATTGCCCAGGCAACCGATCGACGAACCTGCCAGGCAGTCTTCAGCCAGATCGGACGCATCGCCGGCCAACATCAACGGACAATCCAGGCTCATCGCCAATTTACCCAAACGTTTGGGTAACTCGGGGACCGGCGCATGATTGGACACCAGGACCAGCGCCAAAGGCTGGACCTTCTGGCACACCAGGGGCAGTTCGTTGAATGGCAGGCCGACCGTCAGCACCCTGACGCCTACTTCCGCCTTGGACAGATACAGCGCCGTGACCAGCAGCTCCAGCTCGCGGCACTGCCCGGCAATGGCGCTGACCAGGACCCGCCGCGATGTGCCTTCGCGCTTTAACAAGAGTCGCTGGATGATGCGCGAACGCAGGAAACCATCGAAAAACACCCATTCGCTGGCTTGCCCGAACGTCTGCTGGCGTTGCAGCAGTTGTCGCCAAAGCGGCATCAGGATGTCCTGAAAAATGACCGGTACTGTGTAGGTGGAGAAAATCTGCCCGTAGATGCGATCCAGCTCTATATCGTCAAAGTTGCCAACCGCATCCGCCACCTGTTGCTGCCACTGGGCGTAATCGGCGCTTACCAGATCAGATGAGATCAGTGCGGAGACCGGTTGCACCGACTCGGTCTTCGCCAGGATCTTGCCCACTTTACTGACCGCCACGCCACGCTCGATCCAGGCCAGGATGCTGCGCACCTTTTCGATATCGCCCAAGGAATACAGGCGATGCCCGCTTTCGGTGCGAGTGGGCTGGATCAGACCGTAGCGACGCTCCCATGCGCGCAGGGTTACAGGGTTCACACCGGTCAAGCGTGCCACTTCGCGGATGGGGAACAAGTCTTCCCGCTTGAAGGCACCCGACGCCTGGAAAACGAAGTTATCTTCTGTGATCACGCTCATTTTGGCAGACAAGTCCGGCTGGCAAATTGGATCCCAGTTTACTCCCTCCGAGTCATATGATGACAACAAGAAACATTACCGATATGTGGTTTTGTTGTATTTCGTTCGATCAGGAATAATCCTTGCGTGCTTTTTGGCGACCAGACGTTACCCACCACCCCGGGAGCGTCTCCCGCGAACGTCCTACCCGGAGTGCCGCGCCTTGTCTTACGGAGATACATAATGTCTACCTCACCCGTCACCCTGATGGTTGCCCGCCGCGTCGCCAACGGACGCTACCAGGACCTGATCGCCTGGCTGCGCGAGGGCGAACAACTGGCGACCGACTTTCCCGGCTACCTGGGTTCGGGCGTACTCGCCCCACCGCCCGAGGATGACGAGTTCCAGATCATTTTCCGCTTTGTCGACGAGCAGACCCTGCATGCCTGGGAACACTCCGCCTCGCGCACGGCTTGGCTGGGACGGGGCAGCGAGCTGTTTGCCGATCCTTCCGAACACCGGGTGCGCGGTATCGATGGCTGGTTCGGCACGATTGGCCAGCGTCCGCCGCGCTGGAAGCAGGCCGTGGCCATCTGGCTCGCGTTCTTTCCCGTGTCGCTGCTGTTCAACTTCCTGTTGGGCCCCCTGCTGAGCGAGCTGGGCCTGTTGAGTCGCGTGCTCATCAGCACACTCATTTTGACGCCGCTGATGGTCTATCTGTTTATCCCGATGTCGACTCATCTGCTGGCGAATTGGCTGAACGGTGCGCCGCAACAGGCGTTGCCGGTCAAGCCGTCCACGCAGAATCATTAAGCTGCGCCGATGATCCTCTGTGGGAGCGGGCTTGCTCGCGAAGACGGCGGTACATTCAGCATTAATGTTGACTGACGCACCGCCTTCGCGAGCAAGCCCCCTCCCACAGAGTCATCGTCGCCATCTTGCGTCGCTGTTATAGTTTTGCTCTTGCCGTGAACCGAGCCACCCTATGTCCAGCGCCACCGCACCGATCCTGATCACCGGCGCAGCCCAGCGCGTCGGCCTGCATTGCGCCCGACGCCTGCTTGAAGACGGGCAACCGGTGATCGCCACCTATCGTACCGAACGCCCGGGCGTGCAGATGCTGCGTGACCTGGGGGCGACGATGCTGTTCGCCGACTTGGCCAGCGAAGCCGGGATCCTGGGATTTATCGAACAGCTCAAACAGCACACCGACCGGTTGCGGGCCATCGTGCACAACGCCTCGGCGTGGCTGGCCGAGGCCCCGGGCGACGAAGCGAACGCGTTCAACGCCATGTTTGGCGTGCACATGCTCGCGCCTTACCTGATCAACCTGCATTGTGCCGAACTGCTGCAACGCTCGACTCCAGCGGATATCGTGCACATCAGCGATGATGTCACGCGCAAGGGCAGTAGCAAGCACATCGCCTATTGCGCCACCAAGGCCGGTCTCGAAAGCCTGACCCTGTCGTTTGCGGCCAAGTACGCGCCGGGCATCAAGGTCAACGGTATTGCCCCAGCCCTGCTACTGTTCAATCCCGAAGACGATGCCGCTTACCGCGCCAAGGCCCTGGCCAAGTCGGCGCTGGGTATCGAACCCGGCAGCGAAGTGATCTACCAGAGCCTGCGTTATCTGCTGGACAACCCCTATGTCACCGGCACCACCCTGACCGTCAACGGCGGGCGGCACGTCAAATAGCCTTGCTTCGAGGATGCCCCATGGCGTTATCCCTGCCCCAGAACTATCGCGAGATCCTCATCGGCCTGGGCGAAAACCCGGAGCGCGAAGGCTTGCTGGACACCCCGATGCGCGCGGCCAAGGCCATGCAGTACCTTTGCCACGGCTATGAGCAAAGCGTCGAGCAGATCGTCAACGGCGCCCTCTTCGCCTCCGACAGCGATGAAATGGTGATCGTCGCCGACATCGAACTCTATTCCCTGTGCGAACATCACCTGTTGCCCTTCATCGGCAAGGCCCATGTGGCTTATATTCCTACGGGAAAGGTCCTGGGGCTGTCGAAAATTGCCCGGCTGGTGGACATGTTCGCCCGCCGCCTGCAAATCCAGGAAAACCTCACCCGGCAAATCGCCGACGCGGTGCAACAGGTCACCCAAGCCGCTGGCGTCGCGGTGGTGATCGAAGCCCAGCACATGTGCATGATGATGCGCGGTGTCGAAAAACAGAACTCGACCATGAACACCTCGGTGATGCTCGGCGCCTTTCGCGATTCCAGCACCACCCGCCAGGAGTTCCTGCAATTGATTCGACGGAGCAAGTAAATGCCACAACTTCAGCCAGCGATGGCACGCATCAAGGTCAAGGACCTGCGCTTGCGCACCTTCATCGGCATCAACGAGGACGAGATCCTCAACAAGCAGGATGTGTTGATCAACCTGACCATTCTCTATGCCGCCCAGGAGGCAGTGCGCGACAACGACATCGACCACGCGCTGAACTACCGCACCATCACCAAGGCGATCATCGCCCACGTGGAAGGTAACCGTTTCGCCCTGCTCGAACGCCTGACCCAGGAATTGCTCGATCTGGTCATGGCCAATGCGTCGGTGCTGTATGCCGAAGTCGAAGTCGACAAGCCCCACGCCTTGCGATTTGCCGAGTCGGTGTCGATTACGCTTGCGGCGAGTCGCTGAGCTGTACGTTTTCAGCCCCAGGCCTCAAGCGGTAAACTTGTCACCACTGCAATCCATCCCGTCGCTTGAAGCGCACCGCTTGAAGCTGTCCGTCAGAGAACACCATGAACGATCAACAACGCCTCGAACTTGAAGCCGCCGCTTTCCGCCGGCTGGTTGCCCACCTGGACAGCCGCAAGGATGTGCAGAACATCGACCTGATGAACCTCGCCGGGTTCTGCCGCAACTGCCTGTCCAAGTGGTACAAGGCCGCCGCCGATGAACGCCAGATCGAGGTCAGCCTCGATGACGCCCGCGAAGTGGTTTACGGCATGCCGTACGCCGAGTGGAAAGCCCAATACCAGCAAGAAGCCAGCGCCGAACAGCAAGCGGCATTCGCCAAAGGAAAACCCGATGCTTGACCTGAACACCCTGCGCGCCAGCCTCAAGAGTGGCGAACACGCCTTTGCCGACACCCTGGCCTTTATCGCCGCCGGCTACGACTACCAGCCCCAGGCCTTCAACAATGGCGGCGTGGAAAATGCCGCCGGACAGAACGAAGGCTCCTGCAAGACCCTGGGTCTGGCACTGCTCGAAGGCCTGAGCGATGAAGAAGCGTTGCTGGCGTTTGGCGAACATTACCGCTCAGTGCTGGCTACGCCGCAAGACAGCGATCACGGCAATATCCGCGCGTTGATGGTCCACGGGTTGGCGGGTGTGAAGTTTGAGGCACAGCCGCTGCAACGGCGCTGATCTGAGCCCCCGCTCTGTGCGAGGCCCGCTTTTGTGGCGAGGGAGCTTGCTCCCGCTGGGCTGCGCAGCAGACCCAAGCAGCCAAACTCAATTTGCCTGACGCACCGGGTTGCCAGGCTTCGGGGCCGCTTCGCGCCCCAGCGGGAGCAAGCTCCCTCGCCACGGGCTGCCTCCCAGGTAAGCGACACCTGCCCACATCCCGACTTTTAAGATTGACCCGGCAACTTTATTTCGTTTGCCGGGCCCCTCTGCTCGCGGCTTAGATAAAGGAAATCTTTCCTTCGTCCGAGCCGTTATCCATGAGCAGCGAAACCATCAGCCAGTCGATTTCCATCGTGCACCCCGTCAGCCTCAGCCACGGCAAAAACGCCGAGGTCTGGGACACCGATGGCAAGCGCTACATCGATTTCGTCGGCGGAATCGGCGTGTTGAACCTCGGCCATTGCCATCCGCGCATCGTCGACGCCATCCGTGAACAAGCCACCCGGCTGACCCACTACGCGTTCAACGCCGCGCCCCATGCGCCCTACATTGAGTTGATGGAGCGCCTGGCGGCATTTGTCCCGGTGGATTACCCGGTCAGCGGCATGCTCACCAACAGCGGCGCCGAGGCGGCGGAAAACGCCTTGAAAATCGTACGCGGCGCCACCGGCCGCACCGCCGTCATTGCGTTTGATGGCGCCTTTCACGGTCGCACCCTGGCCACCCTCAACCTCAACGGCAAGGTCGCCCCCTACAAACAGAAAGTCGGCGTATTGCCCGGACCGGTGTATCACCTGCCCTACCCCAGCCAGGACAACGGCGTCACCTGCGCGGAGGCCTTGAAGGCCATGGAGCGGCTGTTCAGCGTCGAGATCGACGTGAACGACGTCGCCTGTTTCATCGTCGAGCCGGTGCAGGGCGAAGCCGGTTTCCTGGCGATGGACGTGTCTTTCGCCCAAGCCCTGCGGCAGTTTTGCGACGACAAAGGCATCGTGCTGATCATCGATGAAATCCAGTCCGGCTTCGGCCGCACCGGCAAGCGTTTTGCGTTCTCGCGACTGGGCATCGAGCCCGACCTGATCCTGCTGGGCAAAAGCATCGCCGGCGGCGTGCCCCTCGGCGCGGTGGTCGGGCGCAAGGCGTTGCTGGACAACCTGCCCAAGGGCGGACTCGGCGGCACCTATTCCGGCAACCCCATCGCCTGCGCCGCCGCACTGGCGACCCTGGACGAGATGAGCGACGCGAACCTGCAAGCGTGGGGCACGCAACAGGAAGAAGCGATCGTCAGCCGCTACGCATCCTGGCGCAGCCGTGGGCTGACACCTTACCTGGGCCGCCTGACCGGCGTCGGCGCCATGCGCGGCATCGAACTGGCCCACGCCGACGGCACCCCCGCTGCGGCGCAATTGACCCAACTGCTGGCCCTGGCCCGGGAGTCCGGTTTGCTGCTGATGCCCAGCGGTAAATCGCGGCACATCATTCGGCTGCTGGCACCGTTGACCACCGAGGCGGCAGTGTTGCAAGAGGGCTTGGATATTCTCGAGGCGTGCCTGGCGAAGCTGGCCTGAAATATGGTGTTTCTGACCACAGGGGTTCGCCGGCAGATTTCCAGGCACAAAAAAACCGGCCGAAGCCGGTTTTTTCAAGCCTGACGGATCAGAACGAAGCGTTCTGCAGGCCGTCCAGGTAACGCTCGGTGTCCAGGGCCGCCATGCAACCAGCGCCGGCCGAGGTGATAGCCTGGCGGTAGACGTGGTCAGCCACGTCGCCAGCGGCGAAGACGCCTTCAACGCTGGTGGCGGTAGCGTTACCGTCGCGGCCGCCCTTGACCACCAGGTAGCCGTCCTTGAGTTCCAGCTGGCCTTCGAACAAAGAGGTGTTCGGCGTATGGCCGATGGCGATGAAGACGCCGTCGACTTTGATTTCATCAAAGCTGCCGTCGTTGTTCTTCAGGCGGGCACCGGTCACGCCCATGTTGTCACCCAGCACTTCGTCCAGGGTCGCGTTGAGCTTGAGGATGATCTTGCCTTCGGCCACACGGGCATGGAGCTTGTCGATCAGGATCTTCTCGGCGCGGAAGGTTTCACGACGGTGGATCAGGGTGACCGTGCTGGCGATGTTGGCCAGGTACAGGGCTTCCTCGACGGCGGTGTTGCCGCCACCGACCACGGCCACCGGCTTGTTGCGGTAGAAGAAACCGTCGCAGGTGGCGCAGGCGGAAACCCCTTTGCCCATGAAAGCTTCTTCCGACGGCAGGCCCAGGTAACGAGCGCTGGCACCGGTGGCGATGATCAGGGCATCGCAAGTGTAGGTCGCGCTGTCGCCGGTCAGGGTGTACGGCTTGGCGGCAAAATCCACGGCATTGATATGGTCGAAAACGATCTCGGTTTCGAAGCGCTCGGCGTGTTCCTTCATCCGCTCCATCAACGCCGGGCCAGTCAGGCCATGGACGTCGCCCGGCCAGTTGTCGACTTCGGTGGTGGTGGTCAATTGACCGCCGGCCTGCATGCCGGTGATCAGCAGTGGCTTGAGGTTGGCACGGGCCGCATAAACCGCAGCGCTGTAACCGGCAGGGCCGGAACCGAGAATAATCACTCGCGAATGACGGACTTCAGACATGACCTGCTCCTGTTGACCGGACCTTGCGGGCCGGAACGCCGGGTGAGCGGCGCGAATAAAAAAGGACCGTTGATGCACTTGGGGAAGGCTTGGGTTCCACAGTCCTGAAAAAGATTGGGTGCAGCGTATCGAGGGAGCGAAGATTAAGGAAATACGGATTAACAATCCAGCTCATAGGTGAGCTCTATCCGCAGCGGGCCTTTTAATAGGGACGTCCCTTCCCATAAACCTTTGTTACACGCCGTGTCGCCGCTTTCCCGCGCCGGGCAAAGTCGGTAAGGTCGGCGCGTTCACCTTCGCTTGGAGCTTGTCATGCCCGCCCCCGTCCTGTCCGGCCCGCAATATTTGCGCGAGGGTCTCAAGTTGGTCCTCAGCCCGGGCCTGCGTTTGTTTGTACTCCTGCCGCTGGTAATCAACCTGGTGCTGTTCGTCGGATTGATTTACCTGGCCGGCCATCAGTTCAGCCTATGGGTCGATACGCTGATGCCATCGCTGCCGGACTGGCTGAGCTTCCTCAGCTACGTCCTCTGGCCGCTGTTCGTGGTACTGGTGGTGCTGATGGTGTTTTTCACCTTCACCATGCTCGCCAACATCATCGCCGCGCCATTCAACGGTTTTCTCGCCGAGAAAGTCGAAGTGGTCATCCGTGGCACCGACGACTTCCCGGCCTTCAGTTGGGGCGAGTTGGTCGCCATGATTCCCCGTACGTTGTCCCGTGAGGCACGCAAACTCGGCTATTTCCTGCCCCGCGCCCTCGGGTTGTTCGTGCTGTCGTTCATCCCGGTGGTCAATCTCGTCGCCGCACCGCTGTGGCTGCTGTTCGGTGTGTGGATGATGGCGATCCAGTACATCGACTACCCGGCGGACAACCACAAGCTGGGCTGGAACGAAATGCTCGCCTGGCTGCGGGAAAAACGCTGGCAGAGCCTGGGCTTTGGCGGCAGCGTTTACCTGGTACTGCTGATCCCGGTGGTCAACATCCTGATGATGCCGGCGGCGGTGGCCGGGGCGACGTTGTTCTGGGTGCGCGAGCAAGGCGCCGAGACCGCGTTGGCCCGCCAGGGCTGAATCGGTCACAAATCCATCATCCTGGCGTCACAATGACGAAATGGCCCCGGTCGACACTGGGGTCATGACCACACACCTGCACATCACCCTCGTCACTGAAACCTTCCCACCGGAAATCAACGGTGTGGCCAATACTCTTGGCCGCCTGTACGACGGCCTGCGCGCCTGCGGCCACCAGGTGGAACTGATACGACCGCGCCAGGCCGGCGACCCACGCCAGGCCAGTGACGATCAGTTGTTGTGCCGGGGCTGGCCGCTGCCGGGGTATCCGGGTTTGCAGTGGGGCCAGGCTTCGGTGCACAAACTGTTGCGGCGCTGGAAACGTCATCGCCCGGACGTGCTGTACATCGCCACGGAAGGCCCGCTGGGTTTGTCGGCGTTGCGCGCGGCGCGGCGCCTGGGCATCTCGGTGGTCAGCGGTTTCCACACCAATTTCCAGCAATACACCCAGCAGTACGGCTTCGGGTTGTTGAGTCGCGTGCTCACCCATTACCTGCGCTGGTTCCACAACCGCTCCAGCCTGACCCTGGTACCCAGCCTCAGCCAGCGCCTGGAACTGGAGCGGCGCCATTTCGAACGCGTAGCGCTGTTGTCCCGCGGTGTGGACAGTCAGCTGTTTCATCCGGTCAAACGCTCGGCAAGCCTGCGTGAAGCCTGGGGCCTGGGCGATGACGACATCGCGGTGATCCATGTCGGGCGTCTGGCCCAGGAAAAAAACCTCGGGCTGCTCAAGCGCAGTTTCGACACGCTGTGCGGCGCTTTCCCACAGCGGCGGCTGAAACTGGTCGTGGTCGGTGACGGCCCGTTGCGCTCCGCGCTGGAACACGCACTGCCCGACGCGATCTTTTGTGGCTCCCAGCGTGGCGAGGCGTTGGCCAGCCATTATGCGTCCGGGGATGTGTTTGTCTTTCCGAGCCTGACCGAAACCTTCGGTAATGTCGTATTGGAAGCGCTGGCGTCCGGACTGGCCGTGGTGGCCTACGATCAGGCCGCGGCGGCGCAGCATATCCGCCATGGCTACAACGGTGTGCTGGCGATGCCAGGGGATGAAGAAGCCTTCTGCGACGCAGCCCGTTGGCTGCTGGAGGGGCGCGAGGCGCTGCGCTGCGTGCGGCTCAATGCGCGCCAGCATGCCAGTCGCCAGGGTTGGGCGTCGGTGATCGAGCAGTTCGAGGCGCAGTTGCGCGGGGTTTGTCAGAGCGAATTACCATTGCCGCAAGCAGTGTCGCCACGCTGAAAAGCATCGCGGGCAAGCCTTGCTCCCACATGGATCTTCAGTGAACACATTACTTGTGAACAACTGATAATCCTGTGGGAGCAAGGCTTGCCCGCGATGAGGCCCTGGAAGGCGCCGCTTAAACCAACGTCATCAACGCCTCACGACTGAACGGCAGAATCTCCTGCTCACGCCCTTCACGCACTTTCTGCGCCCAGTCCGGGTCCACCAGCAACGCACGCCCCACTGCCACCAGGTCGAACTCATCGTTGTTCAAGCGCTCCAGCAGTTTCTCCAGGCTGGCCGGTTGTGCGACTTTGTCGGTGTTGACCATGAACTGCAGGAACTCGCCATCCAGGCCGACACTGCCGACGGTGATGGTGGGCTTGCCAGTGAGCTTGCGGGTCCAGCCGGCCAGGTTCAACTCGGAGCCTTCGAATTCCGGCTCCCAGAAGCGCCGTGTCGAACAGTGGAAAATATCCACACCGGCGTCGGACAACGGCTTGAGAAACTCGCCCAAGGCTTCCGGGGTTTGCACCAGGCGCGCGGTGTAATCCTGCTGTTTCCATTGAGAGAAACGGAAAATGATCGGGAAGCCTTCGCCCACCGCTGCACGCACGGCACGGATCAATTCGATCGCGAAGCGCGAACGATTGGCCAGGCTGCCGCCGTAACCGTCGGTGCGCTGGTTGCTGCCCGCCCAGAAAAACTGGTCGACCAGATAGCCGTGGGCGCCGTGGATCTCCACGCCGTCCATGCCGACGCTCTGGGCGTCTTTCGCTGCCTGGGCGAATGCGGCGATGACTTCATCGATATCGGCCTGGGTCATGCCGTGAACCACGACCTGGCCGTCCTTGAGCTTCTCGGTCGGGCCATAACCCGGCACGCTGGCATCCGGTTCGGTCCCGGTGCGACGCACACTGCCCACATGCCACAACTGCGGAACGATCTTGCCGCCTTCGGCGTGCACGGCATCAACCACTTTTTTCCAACCGGCCAGCGCCGCTTCGCCATAGAAATGCGGCACGTTCGGATAACCATTGGAGGCCTTGTGCCCGACGGTGGTGCCCTCGGTGATGATCAGGCCGACCCCGGCCGCCGCGCGGCGACGGTAGTACTCGACCACCTTGGCATTTGGCACGCCGCCCGGCGAAAAAGAACGGGTCATCGGCGCCATCACTACCCGGGTCGGCAGCTCGAACGCACCGAGGTGGAAGGGTTTGAACAGGGCTTTTACAGGCATGAGGCACTCCACGGGACAAAGTCGCAGGTCGATATGACGAGGATAATATTGGGAGTGCCGAGTGCTGGGTAGCACTATTGATTTGGGTGATTAAGGATCAGAAGAAAGCGGAGAGGCGATGGCCCAAACGCAACATCTGTGGCGAGGGAGCTTGCTCCCACAGCGGGGATAAATCCCCTCGCCACAGGGTTGCTGGCTAGCTTTCAGGCCAACGCTTTTTCGATCGCCTGGATCACGACAGGATCATCCGGCGCCATGCGCGGCGAAAAACGCGCCAGCACCCGACCGTCCTTGCCGAGCAGGAATTTTTCGAAGTTCCAGGTAATGTCCCCGGGAAACTCCGCGCCCTCGCCCGCCAGCAGGCGGTACAACTGATGACGATCATGACCATTGACGTCCAGTTTGCTGGACAGCGGGAACGTCACGCCATAGTTGAGGCTGCAGAACTCCTGGATTTCCTGCTCGGTCCCAGGTTCCTGCCCGGCGAACTGATTGCAGGGCAAGCCCAGGACGGTAAAGCCTTTGGCCTTGTATTGCTGATAGAGATTTTCCAGCGCAGCGTACTGCGGCGTCAGGCCACATTTGGAGGCGACGTTGACCACCAGCACGACTTGCCCCTTGAAAGGCGCCAGAGCAAGCTCCTGACCATCCAGGGCTTTGAGTTTAAGGTCGTGAAAAGCACTCATGACGAACTCCAGATTTGCGATCTTTTCGAAACAGCCACGGATGATGCTAACAGCAACCGACTAAAAAGGCGCCGCATGGCGCCTTTCCAGTTCACTTGAGCGTAGCGCACAAATCAGTGGTGATGGCCACCTTCGCCATGGACGTGACCATGGGCGATTTCTTCCTGGCTGGCGTCACGAATGTCGACGATCTTGACTTTGAAGTTCAAGCGCTGGCCGGCCAACGGGTGGTTGCCGTCAACCGTGACATCGTCGCCTTCCAGGTCGCGGATGGTGACGATTTGCATCTGGCCATCGGGCGCCGATGCGTGGAACTGCATGCCTACTTCCAGCTCATCCACGCCTTCGAACATGCTGCGGCTCAGGGTGCTGACCAGTTCGGCGGAGTACTCGCCGTAAGCGTCTTCCGGTTCAACGGTAACGTCGAGGTCGTCACCGACAGTTTTGCCTTCCAGGGCTTTTTCCAAACCCTGGATGATGTTGCCTGCGCCATGCAGGTAGACCAGCGGAGCGCCGCCGGCAGAGCTGTCGATGACCTCACCAGCGTCGTTGGTCAGGGTATAGTCGATGGAGACAGCCTTATTGGCGGCGATCAGCATGGGGCGAGACCTTTTGCATAAGAATGAAGAACGGACAAGTCTAAACAAGGATTTGCCCGAAAGCGAACGGAACCCGGACAAACGGGCTTGCTCGAACAGACCGACGGTCACCGGTTTCCACCAGGACGAGGACGGGCATTGGGTGGCCGAGCTGTCCTGCGGCCACACCCAGCACCTGCGCCACCAGCCACCGTGGCAATCCCGGGCCTGGGTGCTGGACCCGGCGCAACGTCTTGAAAAAATAGGCCAGTCCTTTGACTGCGGCTGGTGCGCACAGGCCCCGGTTAGCGATAACCTTGGCGACTGAATTGACGGTAGACGGCAGTTATAGCCTCGCCCTTGCCATGCACCTTTAGAGAATCCGCATGCAAACTTTTTTTATCGCGCCCACCGATTTTGGTGTGGGTCTGACCTCCATCAGCCTCGGGCTGGTGCGTACCCTCGAACGGGCCGGGCTCAAAGTCGGCTTTTTCAAACCCATCGCCCAGCCCCATCCCGGCGATACCGGGCCGGAACGCTCCACTGAACTGGTGGCCCGTACCCACGGCCTCAAGCCGCCGCAACCCCTGGGCCTGGCTCACGTCGAGCGCATGCTTGGCGACGGCCAGCTCGATGAACTGCTGGAAGAAATCATCACCCTTTACCAGCAGGCCGCCATCGGCAAGGACGTGCTGGTCGTCGAGGGCATGGTCCCGACCCGCAATGCCAGTTACGCCGCCCGGGTCAACCTGCACCTGGCCAAGAGCCTGGACGCCGAGGTCATCCTGGTGTCGGCCCCGGAAAACGAAGTGCTGACCGAGCTGTCCGGCCGGGTGGAATTGCAGGCGCAATTGTTCGGCGGGCCGAAAGATCCGAAAGTCCTCGGGGTAATCCTGAACAAGGTCCGCACCGACGAAAGCATGGAGGCGTTTTCCGCACGCCTCAAGGAACACTCGCCCCTGCTGCGCAGCGGCGATTTCCGCCTGTTGGGCTGCATCCCGTTCCGCCCCGAACTCAACGCCCCGCGCACCCGCGACGTAGCCGACCTGATGGGCGCGCAAGTGCTCAATGCCGGCGACTACGAGACCCGGCGCATGAGCAACATCATCATTTGCGCCCGCACCATGCGCAACACCGTGGAACTGCTCAAGCCCGGCGTGCTGGTGGTGACCCCCGGCGATCGCGACGACATCATCCTGGCGGTGAGCCTGGCTGCGATCAACGGCGTGCCGCTGGCCGGCCTGCTGCTGACCAGCGACACGCTGCCCGACCCGCGCATCATGGACCTGTGTCGCGGCGCGTTGCAGGCCGGGTTGCCTGTACTGTCGGTGAGCACCGGCTCCTATGACACCGCCAACCTGCTCAACGGCCTGAACAAGGAAATCCCGATCGACGACCGCGAACGCGCCGAGATCATCACCGATTTTGTCGCCAGCCACCTGGACGCCAAGTGGCTGCATCAGCGCTGCGGCACACCACGGGAAATGCGCCTGTCGCCCGCGGTATTCCGTTATCAGCTGATCCAGCGCGCCCAGGCCGCCAACAAACGCATCGTGCTGCCTGAAGGCAGCGAACCGCTGACCGTACAAGCTGCCGCCATTTGCCAGGCCCGGGGCATCGCCCGTTGCGTGCTGCTGGCCAAACCGGCCGACGTCGAGGCCGTAGCCCGCGCCCAAGGCATCGAATTACCGCCAGGGCTGGAGATTCTCGACCCGGATTCGATTCGCGAGCGTTACGTCGAACCCATGGTACGCCTGCGCAAGAGCAAGAGCCTGAACGCGCCAATGGCCGAGCAGCAACTGGAAGACACCGTGGTGATCGGCACCATGATGCTGGCGCTCGATGAGGTGGACGGACTGGTGTCCGGCGTCATTCACTCCACCGCCAACACCATCCGCCCGGCCCTGCAACTGATCAAGACCGCACCGGGTTGCTCCCTGGTGTCCTCGGTGTTTTTCATGCTGTTCCCTGAGGAAGTACTGGTCTACGGCGACTGCGTGATGAACCCGCACCCCAGCGCGGCGGAACTGGCGGAAATCGCCCTGCAAAGCGCTGACTCGGCCGCCGCGTTCGGCATCACGCCACGGGTGGCGATGCTCAGCTATTCCAGCGGCGAGTCGGCCAGTGGCGAGGAAGTGGAGAAAGTCCGCGAAGCCACCCTGCTGGCCCATGAAGCGCAACACGGCTTGCTGATCGACGGCCCACTGCAATACGACGCCGCCGCCAACGAAACCGTGGCGCGGCAACTGGCACCCAACAGTCAGGTGGCCGGCCGCGCGACGGTCTTCATCTTCCCGGACCTGAACACCGGCAACACCACCCACAAGGCCGTGCAACGCAGCGCCGATTGCGTCAGCCTCGGGCCGATGCTGCAAGGCCTGCGCAAACCGGTGAACGACTTGCCGCGCGGCGCCCAGGTCGACGACATCGTGTACACCATCGCCCTGACCGCGATCCAAGCCGCCAACCGACCCATGGATACTTAAATGCTGGACTTCCTGCCTGCCCCACTGCGCGGCGTGATTGCCTCGCTGCTGTTGGCGCTCAACACCATCGCCTGCTGCACGCCGTTGTTCATCGTGGCGATTTTCAAACTGCTACTGCCCTTCCCCGCCGCCCAGCGCTGCACCGACTGGCTGATGGGCCACATCCACGAAGCCTGGATCAGCAACAACAAGGCCTGGATGAACCTGCTGCGCCGCACCCGCTGGCACCTCAGCGGCCTGGAAGGCCTGGACTACCAGCACTCGTACCTGATCACCAGCAATCACCAGAGCTGGGTCGACATCATGGTGTTGCAGTACGTGCTGAACCGGCGCATCCGCCCGTTGAAGTTCTTCCTCAAGCAGGAACTGATCTGGGTGCCCGTGATCGGCCTGGCCTGGTGGGCACTGGGCTTCCCGTTCATGAAGCGTTACTCCAAGGCTTACCTGGAGAAGCATCCGGAAAAGAAAGGCAAAGACCTGGAAACCACCCGCAAGACCTGCGCGAAGTTTCGCAACAACCCGGTGGGCATCTTCAACTTCGTCGAAGGCACACGCTTTACCGAGGGCAAGCATGCCCAGCAGCAGTCACCGTTTCGCTACCTGCTCAAGCCCAAGGCCGGGGGCATCGCGTTTGTGCTCGACGCCATGGGTGAGCAGTTGGAGTCGATCATCAACGTGACGATTCATTATCCGGGCGGTCGTCCGGGGTATTGGGATTTGCTCTGCGGCAACGTGGATGAGGTGGTGGTGCATTTCCAGGAACTGCCGATCCCGCCGCAGTTCATCGGGAAAAACTACGACCAGGACGGGGCGTATCGCCTGGAGTTCCAGGGCTGGATCAACCAGTTGTGGCAGGACAAGGATGCGTTGCTTGGGCAGATGCATCGCGAGTATCCAGACCGCCACTAACTTCCCCTGTGGGAGCGGGCTTGCTCGCTCCCACAGTTGACCGCGTTGAAGTCCAGATAAATGAAAAAGCCCGCAGATGATTGCTCACCTGCGGGCTTTTTACTGACAGCAGCGTTGGTTAGATCGCCCCGCGCTTGCGCAGCAGATCCAGTACCTGCTTGACGCTTTCTTCCAGCGTCAGCGATTGGGTGTCGATCACCAGATCGGCATCCAACGGCACGTCGTACGGGAAGGATTCGCCCGGGATGTTGTCGCCAGCAGCGGCGTACAGCCCTTGCGGATCACGCTGGGCGCAGACCGTTGGCGAGGCCTGGACGTAGACCGTCAGCAGACGCTCCCGGCCGATCAGGTCTTTGGCCTGTTCACGCCCTTCGGCATTCGGCGCAACGAACGCGGCGAGGGTCAGCAGGCCGGCTTCGTTGAACTGACGCGCGACATGGGCCGCACGACGCCAATTCTCGGTACGCCCGGCACGGTCCTGTGGCAGGCCCTTGTTCAAGTCATGGCGCAGGTTCTGGCCATCGAGGACGAAGACCGCACGGCCCATGTCGAACAACTTGCGTTCCACCGCATAAGCCAGCGTGCTTTTGCCAGCGCCCGACAGGCCACTGAACAGCACCGTGGCCGGTTGCTGGCCGAAGCGCTGGGCGCGCTCTTCCACCGACACATGGGCCAGTTTGCCGTGGTGCGTGCTGCTGCCGTGAGCCAGCGGCTGGGCGACGATCATGCCGGCACCGACCGTGCCATTGGTCAGGCGATCGATGATGATGAACGCGCCAGTGGTGCGATTGCTCTCGTAACCGTCCAGGGCGATCGGCGCATCCAGGGCGATCTTCACCTTGCCGATTTCGTTGAGCTGCAACGCGCTGGCAGGACCTTCTTCCAGGGTGTTCACATCGACTTTGTTGACGATGCTGGCAATCGAGCCCGGCACATAGCTGGTGGCGCGCTTGATGTCGTATTTCTTGCCCGGCAGCATCGGCTCTTCAGCCATCCATACCAGCATCGCTTCGAAGCTGTCGGTCACCGGCGGCACATTGTCGGCATGCACCAGCAGGTCGCCACGGGAGATGTCGATCTCATCTTCCATGGTCAGCGTCACCGCTTGACCAGGACCGGCATGCTCCAGCTCGCCTTCGAAGGTGACGATGGATTTCACCCGGCTGCTCTTGCCCGACGGCAGTACCACCACTTCGTCGCCCTTGTGCACGATGCCGCTGGCGAGGGTGCCGGCGAAACCGCGGAAGTTCAGGTTCGGACGGTTGACGTACTGCACCGGGAAACGCAGGTCGGTGAAGTTGCGGTCGCCCGCCACTTCCACGGTCTCGAGGATTTCCATCAGCGACTGACCGGTGTACCACGGCGAGCGCTCGGACTTGTTCACCACGTTGTCGCCCTTGAGGGCAGACATCGGCACGAAGTGCATGCTGGTAGGCTTCATCTTCAAGCCTTCGGCGAACTTCAGGTAGTCGGCCTTGATCGACTCGAACACGCCCTGGTCGAAGTCCTTGAGGTCCATCTTGTTGATGGCCACGACGATGTGCTTGATGCCCAGCAACGAGGCGATGAAGCTGTGGCGACGGGTCTGGGTCTGCACGCCGTAGCGGGCGTCTACCAGGATGATCGCCAGGTCACAGGTGGACGCACCGGTGGCCATGTTGCGGGTGTACTGCTCATGGCCCGGGGTATCGGCGATGATGAATTTGCGCTTGGCGGTAGAAAAATAGCGGTACGCGACATCGATGGTGATGCCTTGCTCGCGCTCGGCCTGCAGGCCGTCGACCAGCAACGCCAGGTCGATGTCATCACCGGTGGTGCCAACTTTTTTCGAATCGCGGGTGATCGCTTCCAGGTGATCTTCGTAGATCATCTTGGAGTCGTGCAGCAGGCGCCCGATCAGGGTGCTCTTGCCGTCGTCGACGTTACCGCAGGTCAGGAAACGCAGCAGCTCTTTGCGCTCGTGCTGGCCCAGGTAGGCGAGGATGTCCTCGCTGATCAAATCAGATTGATGCGACATGACAACCCCTTAGAAATAACCTTGACGTTTTTTATCTTCCATCGAGCCTGCGCCATCGTGGTCGATGACCCGGCCCTGGCGCTCGGAAGTTCGCGTCAGGAGCATTTCCTGGATGATGTCCGTCAGGCTTTCAGCCTCGGACTCCACCGCGCCCGTCAACGGGTAGCAGCCAAGGGTACGGAAACGCACTTTCTTTTTGACGATGCGGGCTTTGTCTTCGTCGGACAGGTGCTCGAGGATGCGCTCGTCGTCGATCATGATCAGCGTGCCGTTCTTCTCGATCACTTCACGCTCGGCGGCGAAGTACAGCGGCACGATCGGGATGCCTTCGAGGTAGATGTACTGCCAGATGTCCAGCTCGGTCCAGTTCGACAGCGGGAATACGCGGATCGACTCGCCCTTGTTGACCTTGCCGTTGTAGACGTTCCACAGCTCCGGGCGCTGGTTCTTCGGGTCCCAGCGGTGCTTGCTGTCGCGGAACGAATACACACGCTCCTTGGCGCGGGATTTCTCTTCATCGCGACGGGCACCGCCGAACGCTGCGTCGAAACCATATTTGTCCAAAGCCTGTTTGAGGCCTTCGGTCTTCATGATGTCGGTGTGCTTGGCACTGCCGTGGGTAAACGGGTTGATGCCCTGCGCCACGCCGTCCGGGTTCACATGGGTGATCAGGTCCAGGCCCAGCTCTTCGACCATGCGATCGCGGAACTTGTACATTTCCTGGAATTTCCAGCGGGTGTCGACGTGCATCACCGGAAACGGCAGCTTGCCGGGGAAGAACGCCTTGCGTGCCAGGTGCAGCATCACGGCGGAGTCTTTACCGATGGAGTACAGCATCACCGGGTTATCGAACTCGGCGGCCACCTCGCGGATGATGTGGATGCTTTCCGCCTCCAGCTGTTTCAGATGCGTCAGTTTGTCGACCATGGCTACTCACGAAAACTTTCTTATGAACGGCCAGCGGGCCGTGTTCGAGCGGGGAATCCTAGCACAGCGACCTCTTCTAATCAGGGCGCCAACTAGATCGAAACAGCATATGGATATGCCTGGTGGTTCGGGCGTTGCGCGTAGACTCTGTGGGAGCAAAGCTTGCTCGCGATAGCAGTGTTGCATGTGCCGACGTCATCGCGAGCAAGCGTTGCTCCCACAGGCCCGGTCCCACATTCAGTTCAGCGTTAGTCAGATTGGATTCGGGCAATCAATAAAGATGTGTTCCAGGGCAAAGCGTCGCGCCAGGTAATCACCCAATGCCTGCACACCGTAGCGCTCAGTCGCGTGGTGCCCGGCGGCGATGAAGCTGATGCCGTTTTCCCGGGCGCTGTGGAAGGTCTGCTCCGATGCCTCGCCGCTGAGGTACAGGTCCACCCCGGCCAGCACCGCCTGATCGATATAGCCCTGGCCGCCGCCAGTGCACCAGCCGACCCGGCGGATCATCTGCTCGCCTTCGATCAACAACGGCTCGCGGCCCATGACTTCCTGGACCTTGCGGGCGAAATCCCGGGGCGTCATCGGTTCGGACAGGGAACCGACCAGGCCGACAATCTTGGGATTCTCCGGATCCAGCGGCCCCTCGACGGTGATGTCCAACTGGCGGGCCAGTTGCACGTTGTTGCCCACCTCAGCATGCAGATCCAGCGGCAAGTGATAGGCCAGCAGGCTGATGTCATGCTTGAGCAACGTTTTCAGGCGACGCTGCTTCATGCCAGTGACACAGGGGTTCTCGCCCTTCCAGAAGTAGCCGTGATGCACCAGTATCAGGTCGGCGTCGGCCTCTACGGCGGCATCGAGCAGCGCCTGGCTGGCGGTGACGCCACTGACGATGCGCGTCACCTGGGGCGCGCCTTCGACCTGCAGGCCATTGGGGCAATAATCGGCAATCCGGCTGCTTGCCAGGTAACGGTCCGCTTCTTCGACCAGGGTGCTCAGGGCTACGGCCATGAAAAGACTCCTAAATATCCCGTTCAGAGGCGCGCGCGGCCTCGTATAATGCGCGTCATTATGGGCGGTCTCATCCCGCCTGCAACCTTTGTAGGACGTGCTTAATGCTCAAGGCGCTGCGTTTTTCCGGCTGGCCGCTGTTGGCCGGCGTGCTTGTCGCTCTACTGATTATCCAGCGTTACCCGGAATGGGTCGGGCTGCCGAGCCTCGACGTCAACTTGCAGCAGGCGCCGCAAACCAAGGCGGTGCAACAGGGGCCGGTGTCCTACGCCGATGCCGTAACCACCGCCGCGCCGGCCGTGGTGAACCTGTACACCACCAAGGTCATCAACAAACCCAGCCATCCGCTGTTCGAAGACCCGCAATTCCGGCGTTTCTTCGGCGACAACTCGCCCAAGCAGAAGCGCATGGAGTCGAGCCTGGGGTCGGGCGTGATCATGAGCCCGGAAGGTTATATCCTGACCAACAACCACGTCACCAGCGGTGCCGATCAGATCGTGGTAGCCCTCAAGGACGGTCGTGAAACCCTGGCCCGGGTGATCGGCAGCGACCCGGAAACCGATCTCGCGGTGCTGAAGATCGACCTCAAGAACCTGCCGGCCATTACCATCGGCCGCTCCGACAGCATCCGCATCGGCGACGTGACCCTGGCCATCGGCAACCCGTTCGGCGTCGGCCAGACCGTGACCATGGGTATCATCAGCGCCACCGGGCGCAACCAGTTGGGCCTGAACAACTACGAAGACTTCATCCAGACCGATGCCGCGATCAACCCCGGCAACTCCGGCGGTGCGCTGGTGGATGCCAACGGCAACCTCACCGGGATCAACACGGCGATCTTCTCCAAGTCCGGCGGCAGCCAGGGCATCGGTTTCGCCATTCCGGTGAAACTGGCCATGGAAGTGATGAAGTCCATCATTGAACACGGCCAAGTGATTCGTGGCTGGTTGGGCATTGAAGTGCAGCCGCTGACCCAGGAACTGGCGGAATCCTTCGGTCTCTCCGGTCGTCCCGGGATCGTGGTGGCGGGGATTTTCCGCGACGGCCCGGCGCAAAAAGCCGGCCTGCAACTGGGCGACGTGATCCTGAGCATCGACGGCGAACCGGCCGGCGATGGTCGCCGCTCGATGAACCAGGTGGCGCGGATCAAGCCCACCGACAAAGTCACCATCCAGGTGATGCGCAATGGCAAGGAGCTCAAGCTCACCGCGGAAATAGGCCTGCGCCCACCGCCGGCACCGGTGGCGGTGAAGGAAGAACAGTAGGCCGGTCATAACAGCCTTCCAAAATCCCCTGTGGCGAGGGAGCTTGCTCCCTTGCCACAGAAACAGCGTCCGGCTCTACTTATCCTGAAATTATAGATAGCATAAATTCTCATTAGTAGTGTTATATTGTTTCTATTCTAAGAATTGGAACAACATAACATGCCGCCTCTGAAACGGATTTCCTTCGCCAGTCTGGCCCTCGGCCTGCTGGCTGATCCCGCCTACGCCGAAGAAATCCAACCACTGGAACTGGATGCCATCAGCGTCACCTCCGAGTACGAATCACCCACCGGCCCCGTGACGGGCTATCGCGCCACCCGCTCTGCCAGCGCCACCAAAACCGACACGGCCCTGCGCGACATCCCGCAATCGATCAGCGTGATTCCCGCCAGCGTCCTCAAGGACCTGGGCAGCACCAACGTCGAACGGGCGCTGGAATACGCCGGCGGGGTATCGAAACAAAACAACTTCGGCGGCCTGACACTCTATGAATACAGCGTGCGCGGCTTCACGACTTCGGAGTTCTACAAGGACGGTTTCAGTGCCAACCGGGGCTATCCGAGCACGCCGGACGCGGCCAACATCGAACGCATTGAAGTGTTGAAGGGCCCGGCCGCCAGCCTGTATGGACGCGGCGATCCGGGCGGCACGGTGAACATCGTCACCAAGAAACCCCAACCCGAAGCCTTCACCACCTTGCAAACCAGCGCCGGCAGTTGGGATCGCTACCGCACCGCGCTGGACGTCAACACACCGCTGGACGCCGAAGGCAATCTGCTGTCGCGGGTCAATCTGGCGGTCGAGGACAATCACAGCTTTCGCGATCACGTCGAAAGCAAGCGCGTCTTCGTCGCGCCGTCCATCAGTTGGCAACTGAGCCCCGACACGCGCCTGCTGGTGGAAAGCGAAATCGTGCGCCACAGCTCGACCTTCGACCGCGGCATCGTCGCACCGAACAACCGCTGGAGCGGCGTTTCCCGCTCGACCTTTTTGGGCGAACCCAACGACGGCGACATCGACAACCACAACAACATGCTCCAGGCGGCCCTCGAACATCAACTCAACGACGCCTGGCAACTGCGCCTGGCCAGCCATTACAAGCAGGGCGAACTCTGGGGCTTCGCTTCCGAAGCTCGGCCATTGAACGCCGACGGCCGTACGGTGAACCGCCGCTACCGCGAGCGCGACAACAATTGGCACGACAGCATCACCCAACTGGAATTGCGTGGGCTGTTCGACCTCGGCCCCTGGCAGCATGAATTGTTGATCGGCACTGAATACGAGGATTACCGCAAGAACGAGCGCGTGACCAACATCGCCGGCGCTTATCCCATCGATATCTATCAGCCGGTCTACGGCCAGCCAAAACCCACCGGCACGCCTTCCGGCACAGACTTCTTCGAGCGTGTGCAAAGCCGGGCCCTGAACCTCCAGGACCAGATCGTCTTCACCGAAAAACTGCGGGGGATGATCGGCGTGCGTTATGAGCATTTCGAGCAGAGCATCGACGATCACACCACACAGCTCACCAGCCGCCAACGTCATGACGCCTTCACCCAACGGGCCGGCCTGCTGTACCAACTGACACCCGAGGTCGGACTGTTCGCCAACGCCTCCACCTCGTTCAAGCCCAACAACGGTTTGGCTGCCGGCGGCGCCACCTTCGATCCGGAGGAAGGTGTCGGCTATGAAGTGGGGATCAAGAGCGAACTGCTCGACGATCGCTTGAGTACCACCCTGGCAGCGTTTCATATCGAGAAGGAAAACGTCCTGGCGCTGGACCCGGCTACCAATACCAACCGCGCCATGGGCAAGGCCCGCAGCCAGGGTTTCGATTTGCAAGTGACCGGGCAACTGACCGACGCCATTCGGGTGATCGGGGCCTTCGCCTACATCGACGCAGAAGTGACCGAGGGTGACGAAACCATTCCCACCGGCAGCCGGATCCTCGGTGTCGCCAAGCGCAGTGGCAGCCTGCTCGGCATCTACGAATTCCAGGACGGACATCTGCGTGGCTCGGATGTCGGCGCGGCGTTCACTTATGTCGGGGATCGCTCGGGCGAAGCCGGCAAGGATTTCGAACTGCCGGCCTACCACACCGTGGATCTACTGGCCCATTACAAGGCCAGCGACGACGTCACCGTCGGCCTGAACCTGAACAACGTCTTCGACGAAAAATACTACGAGCGCTCCTACAGCAACTACTGGGTCACCCCCGGCGAGCCGCGCAACTTTACCGTCAGCCTCACCCTCGATCTGTAAAGGAAGTCAGCATGAAATACCCCAAGACCTTCGCCCTGCTCGGCCTGCTCCTGGCCACACACGTATCGGCCCACGGCCTGTGGACCGAACAACGGCGCGGGAATATCGAAGTGATCTACGGCCACGGCGCCGAAGACAACGCGTTCAAGGCGCAGAAAATCAGCGGGGCCTGGGCCTATGACCTGGGCGGCAACATGATCCCGGTGACTGTTGAGCGCCTGCCAGACCACGCCCGCTTGCAACCCCTCAAGCCGCCGGCTGTCATGGCGGTAGCGCTGGACAACGGCATGTGGTCGCAGACCGCCGACAAGAAGTGGATCAACGAAGGTCGCAGCAAGGTACCCGGCGCGATTGAATCAACCCACACCTTCAAGTACAGCCTGGCGATCTACGAGCCTGGGGCGAAGCTGCCCAAGCTCGATCAGGTCAAGTTTCTGATCCTGCCGGAAGTCGACCCACTGACCGTAGGCCCGGGCCAGTCATTGCCCGTCCGGGTACTGCTCGACGGTAAACCGGCGGCTGGGGTGAAGTTGGTGGGCGATTACCGCAGCGCGCCGAACACCGTGTCGACTGAAACCGATGCCGAAGGGCGGGCCAAGGTGCTGGTGCGCAATGAAGGGCTGAATGTGATTGCCGCGCAGATGGAAATGGCGCTCAAGGACAACAAGGACGTGGCGACGCGGGGGGTGTTTACTTCGCTGACATTCCTCGGTGAAGAGCATCACGAGTAACCCACACTGATAGGCACATTAATCAGTGGGAAAGATTGACCTGTGGGAGCAAGGCTTGCCCGCGATAGCGCAGTGTCAGTCAACTTAAATGCTGACTGAACCACCACCATCGCCGACAAGCCTTACTCCCACAGGGATTTTCACAGGGCTTTTAGAGTTCACCCAGGGCTTCGATCAGCGCCTGGTTCTGCTCCGGCGTGCCAATGCTGATTCGCAGGAACTGGGCGATCCGCTCCTGTTTGAAGTGCCGCACGATCACCCCTTGCTCGCGCACTTTCGCCGCCAATCCTGCCGCATCGTGGCGGGGGTGACGGGCGAAGATGAAGTTGGCGGCCGAGGGCAGCACTTCAAAGCCCTTGGCCTGCAATTGCGCCACGACCCATTCCCGGTGCTCGATGACCAACCGGCAGGTCTGGTCGAAGTGCTCGCGGTCGTCGAACGCGGCGGCACCGCCGACATTCGCCAGGCGATCCAGCGGGTAGGAGTTGAAGCTGTTCTTGATCCGCTCCAGCGCTTCGATCAGGTCCGGATGCCCCACCGCCAGGCCCACCCGCAGCCCCGCCAATGAGCGGGACTTGGACAACGTCTGGGTCACCAGCAGGTTCGGGTAACGGTCCACCAGGCTGATGGCCGTCTCGCCGCCGAAGTCGATATAGGCTTCATCGACCACCACCACCGAGTTCGGACTGGCCTTGAGGATCTGCTCGACCGCCTCCAGCGCCAGCAGGCAGCCGGTCGGGGCGTTCGGGTTGGGGAAGATGATCCCGCCGTTCGGCTTGGCGTAGTCTGCCGGGTCGATCTGGAACTGCGCATCCAGCGGTACCGCATCGAACTTGATCCCGTACAACCCGCAGTACACCGGATAAAAGCTGTAGCTGATGTCCGGGAACAGCAACGGCTGGTCGTGTTGCAACAGGCCGTGAAAAATGTGCGCCAATACTTCATCCGAACCGTTGCCGAGGAACACCTGGTTGCTCTGCACGCCGTAATAGCGGGCCACGGCGTTTTTCAGCAGATCGCTGTTGGGGTCCGGGTACAGGCGCAGGTTGTCGTTCAGCTCGGCCTGCATCGCCGCGAGCGCCTTGGGCGATGGCCCGTAGGGGTTCTCGTTGGTGTTGAGCTTGACCAGGCGGGTCAGCTTCGGCTGTTCGCCCGGCACGTAGGGCACCAGATTCTTGACGAACGGGCTCCAGAATTTACTCATTTCAGTTTCCCCTGCTCTTCAATGGAGCGTTCATCGAGAATGCGGTATTCGGCGCTGCGGGCGTGGGCACTCAGCGATTCGCCACGGGCCAGCACCGAAGCGGTCTTGCCCAGTTCGGACGCACCCTGCTCGGAGCAGAAAATGATCGACGAACGTTTCTGGAAGTCATACACCCCCAGCGGCGACGAGAAGCGCGCGGTGCCGGACGTCGGCAACACGTGGTTGGGACCTGCGCAATAGTCACCCAGGGCTTCGCTGGTGTGGCGGCCCATGAAGATCGCACCGGCATGGCGGATCTGCGGCAGCCAGGCCTGTGGGTCGGCGACCGACAGTTCCAAGTGTTCCGGCGCGATGCGATTGGCGACCTCGATCGCCTGTTCCATGTTCTCGACCTTGATCAACGCGCCACGGCCGTTGATCGAGGTGTTGATGATCTCGGCGCGATCCATGGTCGGCAGCAGCTTATCGATGCTGGCGGCCACCTTGTCGAGGAACTCGGCGTCCGGGCTGACCAGGATCGCCTGGGCGTCTTCGTCGTGCTCGGCCTGGGAAAACAGGTCCATGGCGATCCAGTCCGGATCGGTCTGGCCGTCGCACACCACGAGAATTTCCGAAGGGCCGGCAATCATGTCGATGCCGACCTGGCCGAACACGTGGCGCTTGGCAGTGGCGACATAGATGTTGCCCGGCCCGACCACTTTGTCGACCCGTGGCACGCTTTCAGTGCCATAGGCCAGCGCGGCAACGGCCTGGGCGCCGCCGATGGTGAACACCCGGTCCACGCCAGCGATGCAGGCGGCGGCCAGCACCAGCTCGTTGATTTCACCGCGCGGGGTCGGGACCACCATGACCACCTCGGTCACGCCGGCGACCTTGGCCGGGATCGCGTTCATCAGCACCGAGGACGGATAGGACGCCTTGCCACCCGGCACGTACAGGCCGGCGCGGTCCAGCGGCGTGACCTTCTGGCCCAGCACCGTGCCGTCGGCTTCGGTGTAGCTCCAGGACTCCTGTTTCTGCCTTTCGTGGTAGTCGCGCACCCGCGATGCGGCTTTTTCCAGGGCTTCGCGCTGAGGCACGGTGATGCGGGTCAGGGCCAGCTCCAGACGCTCACGCGGCAGGATCAGGTCGGCCATGGACGCCACTTGCAGGCCGTCGAATTTCTGGGTGAATTCCACCAATGCTGCATCGCCACGCTCGCGCACGGCCTTGATGATGTCCAGCACCCGCTGATTGACCGAGTCGTCAGACACACTTTCCCAGCTCAGCAGATGATCCAGATGATGTGCGAAATCCGGGTCGGCAGCGTTGAGTCGGCGAATCGAAGTGGGAGCGGTCATAGCGAGGGCCTCATTAATGGCAAATGCTCAGGCGCCCTAAGCTACCAGTCCATTCGCGTGGGCACCTGAGAAAATTGGCTATGACACGGATAGACGGGCGCGACTCAAGGTCGCGCAGGTGAATCAGCCGCGGTGTCGCGATTCCACTGCCTTGCGCAGGGTATCGATCAAAGCCTGGATACGGGCGTGCTGCATTTTCATCGATGCCTTGTTGACGATCAGCCGGGAGCTGATGTCAGCGATGAAATCCTGGGGCTCCAAGCCATTGGCCCGCAGGGTATTGCCGGTGTCGACCACGTCGATGATCTTGTCCGCCAGGCCGATCAGCGGCGCCAGCTCCATCGAACCGTACAACTTGATGATATCGACCTGACGGCCTTGCTCGGCGTAGTAACGCTTGGCAACGTTGACGAATTTGGTCGCCACCCGCAGGCGCCCCTTGGGCTCTGGCGCACCGACTTTACCGGCGGTCATCAGCTTGCAGCGGGCAATTTGCAGGTCCAGGGGCTCGTACAAGCCCTGGCCGCCGTATTCCATCAGCACGTCTTTACCGGCAACGCCCAGGTCGGCGGCGCCATGTTCCACGTAAGTCGGCACATCGGTGGCACGCACGATCAACAAGCGCACATCGGCCTGGGTCGTGGGGATGATCAGCTTGCGGCTCTTGTCCGGATTCTCGGTCGGCACGATGCCCGCTTCAGCCAGAAGCGGCAGGGTGTCGTCAAGGATGCGGCCCTTGGACAGTGCGATGGTCAACATGGGAAACGTCAGTCCTTATCAAGGTACTCATGCCCGGTCGCAAACGGCGCCGGACACACATCGAGGGTGTAGACACCCCCGACCTGAAACGAAATCAACGGACGCGTCCCTGCGCCCCTGCAACCACAACTAGCCCGGTACGCGACGGATCTTGGCGCCGAGCATCTGCAGTTTCTCTTCGATGCACTCGTAGCCACGGTCAATGTGGTAGATGCGATCGATGAGGGTATCGCCTTCGGCAACCAGGGCCGAGATCACCAGGCTGGCCGAAGCCCGCAGGTCGGTGGCCATCACTGGCGCGCCCTTGAGCTTCTCGGTACCGGTGACGATGGCCGTGTTGCCTTCGACCTGGATCTTGGCGCCCATGCGGTGCAGTTCGTACACGTGCATGAAGCGGTTTTCGAAGATCGTCTCGATCACCGCACCGGTGCCTTCGGCAATGGCGTTGAGGGAGATGAACTGGGCCTGCATGTCAGTCGGGAACGCCGGGTACGGAGCGGTCCGCACGTTGACGGCTTTTGGCCGCTTGCCGTGCATGTTCACTTCGATCCAGTCTTCGCCGCAGGTGACTTCAGCACCGGCTTCCTTGAGTTTTTCCAGGACGGCTTCGAGGATGGTCGGATCGGTGTCCTTGACCTTGACGCGGCCACCGGTGACGGCAGCAGCCACCAGGTAGGTGCCGGTTTCAATCCGGTCCGGCATCACTTTGTAAGTGGCCGAATGCAGACGCTCGACGCCGTCGATGGTGATGGTGTCGGTGCCAGCACCGCTGATCTTGGCGCCCATGGCGATCAGGAAGTTCGCCAGGTCGACCACTTCAGGCTCGCGCGCGGCGTTTTGCAACACGCTGCGACCCTTGGCCAGTGCCGCCGCCATCATGATGTTCTCGGTACCGGTCACGCTGACGGTATCGAAGAAGAAGTTCGCGCCACGCAAGCCGCCCTCAGGCGCCTTGGCCTTGATGTAGCCGCCTTCGACGTCGATTACCGCACCCATGGCCTCCAGGCCGCGAATGTGCAGGTCCACCGGACGCGAACCGATGGCGCAACCGCCAGGCAGTGCAACTTCAGCCTCACCGAAGCGAGCGACCATCGGACCCAGTACCAGGATCGACGCACGCATGGTTTTCACCAGCTCGTACGGGGCGATCAGGGTCTTGATGGTGCGCGGGTCGATCTCGACGCTGAGCTTCTCGTCGATCACCGGCTCGATACCCATGCGACCGAACAGCTCGATCATCGTGGTGATGTCGTGCAGGTGCGGCAGGTTGGCCACAGTCACCGGACCATCGCACAGCAAGGTTGCGGCCAGGATCGGCAGGGCGGAGTTCTTTGCCCCGGAGATGCGGATTTCGCCATCAAGACGAACGCCGCCGGTAATAATCAGTTTATCCATAAGAATCTCGACGCCCTTGGGCTCAGGTGCGCTCGGCCCAGGCCGCGCTGCTGAAAAATTTCATAGTGACCGCATGGATGCTGCCATCGGCGATCCACGGGTTCAAATGGGCATAGATGCTCTGCTGACGCTTGACTGGGCTTAATGCCGCCAGTTCATCGCTAATCACGTTCAGCTGAAAGTTGCAGCCTTCGCCCTCAACTTCAATGACAGTTCCGGGCAGCTTTCCTTCAAGGAAGCTCTTCACTTCTACGGCCTGCATGCTCAACCTCTATCGGCGCCCTGTGCGCACGGGTCGCACATCATACAAAAAAGCCCCGCACCTGCGAACCCCGCGAAGCAGGACTCTGACGAGTAACGCTGCCCACTTGGGCTTGCTCGCATCTTCGTGGCGAGGGGACTCGCCCCAATGGGAGTAAGCTCCCTCGCCACAGGCGTTCACAGGTTGGGGTCAGGGGTGCACAAGCAGCTCGGTCAGTTCACTGACCTGGGCAATCTCGCGCATGTCTTCGGGCATCCCTCGGATGCTCCACGTTCTACCGGCAGCCTTGGCGTCACGCATGAAGCACAGCAGCAGCGACAAGCCGACACTGCTGGACTTCTCGACGCCTGAGCAATCAATGACCAGCTCGGTGTTCTTGGCGGACTTGATCAGCGCCTGGCCCTGCTTGCGCAAGGCCGGGCCGGTGCGGTAGTCCAGCACGCCGCTGAGCATCAGCTCGCCGGCAGCACCCAGACGAACGGCCGACTCACTCACCGACTCGATCATTGTTCCTGCTTCTCTTTGGCTTCTTCGGTCACTTCCTTGGCCTTGGCGACTTCACCGGCCCAACCATCGATGGTCTTGTTCAGGTCGTTGCCATTGCGTTGCATCGCGTCGGCGAACTGATCGCGGAACAGCTTGCCGATGTTGATGCCATTGATGATCACGTTGCGCACTTTCCACTCGTCGTTGATTTTCTCGAGTGTGTAGGACACAGGGTAGACCGCGCCGTTGCTGCCCTTGACCTGCATGTCGACGCTGGTACGGTTGCCGTTTTCGTCCTTGGCCGGCGAAACGGTGATGCCCTGGTTGTTGTATTCGAGCAAGGCGTTGCCATAGAACTGCATCAGGCTGCGCTTGAAGTTCTCCTGGAAGCGAGTCATCTGCTCAGGGCTCGCCTTGCGCGAGTACTTGACGGTCATGATGCTCTTGGAGATGCCGTCGGCGTCCACCACCGGGCCGACGATACCGTTCAACGCGTTATAGAACGCGCTCGGATCCTGCTTGTACTTCTCTTTGTTGGCGGCAAGATCGGCCAGCAACCGGGTCGTGGTGTCCTGGATGATTTCGTGGGCCGAAGGCGCAGCCATGGCATTACCCATCAGCGGCAGCGCTGCGAGCAACACCAACAGGCCACGTCGCAAGATAGAGATCATTCAAAAGCTCCTCATTTGGCGTCTTTGCTAACGGTATTGAGCAGGAATTTACCGATCAGGTCCTCGAGCACCAGCGACGACTGCGTATCGTGGATGGTCCCGCCATCCTTGAGCAGGTTGTCTTCCCCGCCCACGCTGATCCCGATGTATTTCTCGCCCAGCAACCCAGCCGTGAGGATAGATGCAGTGGAGTCAGTCGGCAGGTTATCCACGCGCTTTTCCAGCTGCAGCGTCACCCGGCCAGTGAAACTGTCACGATCCAGATCGATTGCCGTGACCTTGCCGATGGTTACACCGGCCATGGTCACCTTGGCTCTGACCGTCAAACCGGCGATATTGTCAAAATAAGCATAAAGTTTATAAGTATCGGTGCTTGCCGTCGGCGCCAGGCCACTGACTCGCAGGGCCAGGAGCAGCAAAGCCAGGATGCCAGCCAGCAAGAAAAGGCCGACACCGATTTCCAGGGTGCGGTTTTGCATCAGAAATCTCCAAACATCAAGGCGGTCAGAATAAAGTCAAGGCCCAGGACCGCCAGCGAGGCGTACACCACGGTCTTGGTTGTGGCACGGCTGATCCCCTCTGACGTGGGCTCACAGTCATAGCCTTGAAACACGGCGATCCAGGTCACCACGAAAGCGAATACGGCACTTTTGATTACGCCGTTGAGCACATCGTCGAGAAAGTCGACGCTGTTCTGCATGTTGGACCAGTAGGAACCTTCATAGACCCCCAGCCAGTCGACGGCTACCCATGAGCCACCCCAGATTCCCACGACGCTGAAAATGATCGCCAGCACCGGCAGGGATATGAAGCCGGCCCACAGGCGCGGGGCAATGATGTACTTGAGTGGGTCGACACCGATCATTTCCAGGCTGGACAACTGCTCGGTGGACTTCATGTTACCGATTTCGGCCGTCAGCGCCGAACCGGCACGCCCGGCGAACAGCAGCGCGGTTACCACGGGCCCGAGTTCGCGCAGCAAAGTCAGCGCAACCATCTGCCCGACCGCCTGCTCCGAACCGTAGCTGGACAAGATACTGAAGCCCTGCAGCGCCAGCACCATGCCGATGAAGATCCCCGAGACCACAATGATCACCAGGGACATCACACCCACCGAGTGCAACTGCTTGACCAGCAGGCCGAAACCGCCACCCGTCGAGTTGCGCCCCAGCAAGGCGTGCATCAAAAACAGCGAGGAACGCCCCAGCACCGCCACCACGTCGATGCCGGAACGGCCGAACAGGCGAATTCTTTCTAACAATGACTTCTTGCGCATCAGCGCTTCCCCAGCAGATCGGTACGGTAATCCGTGGCCGGAAAATGGAACGCCACCGGGCCGTCCGGATCACCTTTCATGAATTGGCGAATGCGCGGGTTGTCCGAGTCCTTCAACTCCTGGGGCGTGCCCTGCCCCAGCACCTGGCCATCACCGACTACATAGATGTAGTCCGCGATACTCGAGGTTTCAGCCAGGTCGTGGGACACCACGATGCTGGTGATGCCCAGCGCATCGTTGAGCAGGCGGATCAGGCGCACAAGCACGCCCATGGCGATCGGGTCCTGCCCGACGAAGGGTTCGTCGTACATGAGGATTTTCGGATCGAGGGCAATCGCCCGCGCCAGCGCGACCCGGCGCTTCATGCCGCCGGACAGCTCGTCCGGCATCAAATCGAGGGCGCCACGCAGCCCGACCGCCTGCAATTTGAGCAGGACGATGTCGCGGATCATCTCTTGCGGCAGGTCGGTATGGACCCGCAGCGGGAACGCCACGTTCTCGAACACGTCGAGATCGGTAAACAGCGCGCCGCTCTGGAACAGCACACCCATGTGCTTGCGCGCATCGAACAGGTCGCTGCGCGACAATTCGGGAAGATTCTGGCCATTGACCCAGACTTCGCCGGCACTGGGACGCAGCTGTGCGCCCATCAGACGCAACAGCGTGGTCTTGCCACACCCGGAAGGCCCCATGATGCCGGTCACCTTGCCGCGCGGAATGCGAATATCGATGTCATTGAAAATGCTGCGCGTCCCTCGCTTGAAGGACAGTCCCTTCAGCTCGACCGCGTAGGCGTTGTCGGCACTCATCTAAACTCCTTGCGATGCAGCCTCACATTCGAATGCCCTGGCCAGCCGACAAACGCCGGGACCGCCGGGCATGCGAACCGGCGGCGAACTATATCACTGCAACAGCGAAGCGCCCAAGGCCCAAGCCCCGCCCGTTAAGCCTGGATTAAGCTAAAAGGTCACATGCTGAGTCGAACCTTGAGCACCGTTCGAACAAAGCATGACGAACTAACGTGAGGGAATTGTTCATTACCGCTATAATCGCCGCCTTTTCATCGGGCTATACGATTTCTGACATGAGCCAATCCAGCGACCTGATTCAATCGGCACAACGTACCATCCGCCTCGAGCTCGAAGCCGTACAAGGCTTGCTGCCCCATATTGACGCTGATTTCGTACGCGCCTGCGAGATGATTCTGGCCAGCAAGGGCCGCGTGGTCGTGGTCGGCATGGGCAAGTCCGGGCACATCGGCAACAAGATCGCCGCCACCCTGGCCAGCACCGGCACCACGGCATTTTTCGTCCATCCGGCCGAAGCCAGCCACGGCGACATGGGCATGATCACCCGGGATGACGTCATCCTGGCCCTGTCCAACTCCGGCTCCACCAACGAGATCATCACCTTGTTGCCCCTGATCAAACGCCTGGGCATCCAGTTGATCAGTGTTACCGGCAACCCGGATTCGCCGCTGGCCAAGGCCGCTGAAGTAAACCTCAACGTCCATGTCGAGCACGAAGCCTGCCCGTTGAACCTGGCGCCAACCTCCTCCACTACCGCAGCCCTGGTCATGGGCGATGCCCTGGCCGTCGCCCTGCTGGAAGCCCGGGGGTTCACCGCTGAGGACTTTGCCTTCTCCCATCCCGGTGGAGCCCTGGGCCGCCGCCTGCTGCTGAAAGTCGAAAACGTGATGCACTCAGGCCAGGAGTTGCCGCAGGTACTGCGTGGCACGCTGCTCAAGGACGCACTCCTAGAGATGACCCGCAAGGGACTGGGCATGACGGTAGTGCTCGAAGCCGACGGCACGCTTGCCGGGATCTTTACCGACGGCGACCTGCGTCGCACCCTGGACCGCACCATCGACATCCATAGCGCGACCATCGAGCAAGTCATGACGGCCCACGGCAAGACAGCCCGTGCCGAGATGCTCGCCGCCGAGGCCTTGAAAATCATGGAAGACCACAAGATCAGCGCCCTGGTGGTGGTCGACGACGAAGACCGCCCGGTGGGCGCCCTGAATATGCACGACTTGCTGCGTGCGGGAGTCATGTAAATGAACACAGACCTGTTGCAACGGGGCAAAGCCATCAAGCTGGCGGTGTTCGATGTGGACGGCGTTCTGACCGACGGTCGCCTGTACTTCCTCGAAGATGGCAGCGAGTTCAAGACCTTCAATACCCTCGACGGCCAGGGCATCAAGATGCTGATGGCCGCCGGCGTACAGACCGCTATCATCAGCGGCCGCAAGACCCCGGTGGTCGAGCGGCGCGCGAAGAACCTCGGTATTCCACACCTTTATCAGGGTCGCGAAGACAAACTGGTGGTACTGGACGAACTTTTGGGCCAACTCAACCTAAGCTATGAACAGGTCGCCTACCTCGGTGACGACTTGCCAGACCTGCCAGTGATTCGCCGGGTAGGCCTGGGCATGGCGGTCGCCAACGCCGCGGCTTTCGTACGCGAGCACGCCCACGGCATTACCACGGCACGCGGCGGCGAAGGCGCGGCCCGTGAATTCTGCGAACTGATCCTGCGCGCCCAGGGCCACCTTGAAGCGGCCAACGCCGCGTACCTGTGAGCCATTTATGCTGAGCAAAAAGATTCGCACCGTCGTGGTGTTCGCCAGCATCGCGGCGATTTTCGCGGCGGTGGGTTACTGGAACATCAGCCCGGAACGCTTTCTCGACCAACCGGCGGCCACGGTTGAAGAGAATATCGACTGGTACGCAACCAACACGCATACCCTGCAATACCTGCCCGATGGCAAAGTGCAGTATGAGATGACGTCCGACAAGGTCGACCACGTAAAGGCCACCGATATTACGCTGGTGACCAAACCGGACCTGAACATGTTCCGCGGCACCGAGTTTCCGTGGCATGTGCAGAGCCTGCGCGCCGAAGTCAACTCCGGGGGCACCGAAGTGGAGCTGATCGACTCGGTACGCGTAGCCCGAACCGATGAAAAAAATCGTACGACCATCATTACCAGCAGTCGTATGACCGTGTTCCCACAGCAAGAATATGCGCAGACCGAGCAACCCGTTAGAATCGACGGCGCCGGGGGTGTATCGACCGGCACGGGAATGAAAGCGTATTTGAAGGAAAGCAGGATACACCTGCTATCGAACGTAAGAGGACAGTATGAAGCTCGCTAAAACCCTCCCTATTTTGCTCAGTCTGGGCGCAGCACTGGGAAGCGCGAGCGCCTGGGCCCTTCCCAACGATCGCGATCAACCTATCCGCATCCAGGCCGACGACGCGCAACTGGACGACAAGAATGGTGTCGCCACCTATAAGGGTGACGTGATCATCACCCAGGGCTCGATGAAGGTCACTGGCAACACCGTGACCATCACCCGCACCCCGTCCGGCGATATCGACGTGGTGACCTCGGTGGGCAACCTGGCCTACTTCGAACAACTCCAGACCGCGGGCGACACCAAGCCTGTGCAAGGTTACGGGGTGACCATCCAGTATCACGCATCCCAGGACCGTGTCGTGCTGATCGACCGCGCCAAGGTCGTCGACAAGGACAACAACGTGACCCAAGGCGAGAAAATCGTCTACGACACCAACAAAAAGCTGGCCAGCGCCGGTCGTGCCACGGGCAGTAAAGTCACTGAGTCCCGCCCTCGCATCGACATGGTGATCCAGCCGAAAAAGAAAACCGACGAGCAGAAGGCCCAGTAATGGCAACTCTGAAAGCTCAGCACCTGGCCAAGAGCTACAAGAGCCGCCAAGTCGTGCGTGATGTCAGCCTGTCCATCGACAGCGGCCAGATCGTCGGCCTGCTCGGCCCTAACGGCGCGGGCAAGACCACCTGCTTCTACATGATCGTCGGCCTGGTCCAGGCCGACCAGGGCCGTGTGCTGATCGACGACCTGGACGTCAGCCACCAGCCCATGCACGGTCGGGCAAAGGCTGGCATCGGCTATCTGCCACAGGAAGCATCGATCTTCCGCAAGCTGTCGGTAGCCGACAACATCATGGCCATCCTCGAGACCCGCAAGGAACTCGACAAGGCCGGCCGTCGCCAGGAGCTGGAAAGCCTTTTACAGGAGTTCCACATCAGCCACATTCGCGACAACCTGGGCATGAGCCTGTCCGGTGGCGAACGGCGCCGCGTGGAAATCGCCCGCGCCCTGGCCACCTCGCCGAAATTCATCCTGCTCGACGAACCGTTCGCCGGCGTGGACCCGATTTCGGTGGGCGACATCAAGCAGATCATCCACCACCTCAAGGCCAAGGGGATCGGCGTGCTGATCACCGACCACAACGTGCGTGAAACGCTGGATATCTGCGAAACCGCCTACATCGTCAATGACGGCCAGTTGATCGCCGAAGGCGACTCCGCAGCCATCCTGGCCAACGACCTGGTCAAGGAAGTGTATCTGGGCCATGAGTTCCGCCTGTAAGCAAAGAGTCTGGCGAAGCGCCTGGGCGTCGTTTAATTTTATTACGGCGACGCCCTAGGCAAACACTCCAGTTTCAGGCATATAATTTGCTTAAGTTTGGCGCTTCGGCGCCCTTGTAGTGGATGGCGCATGTGCGCCGGCGAATAAGGTGTTAAGCCCCTGCCATGAAACCATCGCTAGTCTTGAGAATGGGCCAGCAGCTGACGATGACACCGCAGCTGCAACAGGCCATCCGCCTGCTCCAATTGTCGACCCTGGACCTGCAACAGGAAATCCAGGAGGCCTTGGAGTCCAATCCGATGCTCGAGCGCCAGGAAGAAGGCGACGACTTCGATAACGCCGACCCGCTGGCCGACAACGCCGAACAGAAAACCAACACCGAAATCCCGGAACCGTCCTACCAGGAAGCCGCCCCGACGGTGGATAACCTCGAGGATGGCGAATGGAACGAACGCATCCCCAACGACCTGCCCGTGGACACAGCCTGGGAAGACGTCTACCAGACCAGCGCCAGCAACCTGCCAAGCAGTGACGACGACGAGTGGGACTTCACCACCCGTACCTCTGCCGGCGAGAGCCTGCAAAGCCACCTGCTGTGGCAGCTGAACCTTGCGCCGATGTCCGACACCGATCGCCTGATCGCCGTGACCCTGATCGACTGCATCAACAACCAGGGCTACCTGGACGAGACCCTCGAGGAAATCCTCGAAGCCTTCGACCCCGAACTGGATATCGAGCTGGACGAAATCGAAGCCGTCCTGCACCGCATCCAGCAATTCGAACCGGCCGGTATCGGTGCCCGCAACCTGGGTGAATGCCTGCTGCTGCAGCTGCGCCAACTGCCCGCCAAGACACCTTGGCTGACCGAAGCCAAGCGACTGGTCACCGACTACATCGACCTGTTGGGCGGTCGCGACTACAGCCAGCTGATGCGCCGCATGAAGCTCAAGGAAGATGAACTGCGCCAGGTCATCGAACTGGTCCAGAGCCTCAACCCGCGCCCGGGCTCGCAAATTGAGTCCACCGAACCCGAATACGTAGTCCCGGACGTGATCGTGCGCAAGCACAACGACCGCTGGCTGGTGGAGCTCAACCAGGAATCGGTGCCCAAGCTGCGGGTCAATGCCCAATACGCCGGCTTCGTCAGGCGCGCCGACACCAGCGCCGACAACACCTTCATGCGCAACCAGTTGCAGGAAGCGCGCTGGTTCATCAAGAGCCTGCAAAGCCGCAACGAAACCCTGATGAAAGTCGCCACCCAGATCGTCGAGCACCAGCGCGGTTTCCTGGAGTACGGCGACGAAGCGATGAAGCCGTTGGTCCTGCATGACATCGCCGAGGCGGTAGGCATGCACGAGTCGACGATTTCCCGGGTAACCACCCAGAAATTCATGCATACCCCCCGGGGTATCTATGAATTGAAATATTTTTTCTCCAGCCACGTCAGCACCTCCGAAGGCGGCGAATGCTCATCCACGGCCATCCGCGCGATCATCAAAAAACTGGTGGCTGCGGAAAATCAGAAAAAGCCGTTGAGTGACAGCAAGATCGCTGGTTTACTGGAGGCACAAGGCATTCAGGTGGCCCGCCGTACCGTCGCCAAATACCGCGAATCCCTCGGGATCGCACCTTCGAGCGAACGCAAGCGGTTGATGTAAAGGGCCACGCCACAGCGTTCCAGTGGCAGGCATTTCTGCCTGCCGCTTTATGCACTGGCAACGAAGGAGAAGCTGTATGCAAGTCAACATCAGTGGACACCAACTGGAAGTGACCGAACCTCTGCGCACCTACATCGGCGAAAAACTCGAACGATTGGAGAGGCATTTCGACAAGATCACCAACGTGCAAGTGACGATGAACGTCGAAAAGCTGCTGCAGAAAATCGAAGCCACGCTGCATATCCCCGGCGGAGAAGTGGTTGCCAACGCGGAGCATTCAGACATGTATGCCGCAATTGACCTGCTGACCGACAAGCTGGATCGCCAACTTAAAAAGCATAAGGAAAAGACCCAGAGCCTCCTCCAGGGCGCAACCGGTCGTTAACCCCCCCAATCCATGATCCGACTAGAATCCATCCTGACCCCCGGCCGTTCCTTGGTGAACGCGCCGGGTGGCAGTAAAAAGAAAGCCCTCGAACAAATCGCCAACCTGATCCACCGCGAAGTGCCGGATCTGGAAATGCAGGACGTCTTCGAGGCCCTGGTTGCCCGTGAAAAACTCGGTTCTACCGGTTTTGGCAACGGCATCGCCATTCCCCACTGCCGCCTCAAGGGTTGTAGTGCGCCCATCAGCGCCCTGTTGCACCTTGAAGCCCCCATAGATTTCGACGCCATCGACGGCGCCCCGGTCGACCTGCTGTTTGTACTGCTGGTCCCGGAAGCGGCGACCGATGCGCATCTTGAGCTGCTGCGCCAGATCGCCAGCATGCTGGACCGCAAGGAAGTTCGCGAAAAACTGCGCAGCGCACCGAGCAACGAAGCCTTGTATCAGGTTGTCCTGGACGAGCAGAACGGTCATTAAACATGCGCATGATCATCGTCAGTGGCCGCTCCGGCTCCGGTAAAAGCACGGCGCTCAATGTCCTTGAGGACAGCGGCTACTATTGCATCGACAACCTGCCGGCCGGCCTGCTGCCAGAGCTGGCCGAGCGTGCATTGATCCACACCGAACTGGCGCAGCCACTGGTGGCGGTGTCCATTGATGCACGCAACCTGCCGAGCCATCTGTCGCGCTTTCCTGAACTGCTCGAGGAAGTGCGCAGCCGGCATATCCAGTGCGATGTGCTGTACCTGGATGCCGATGAAGAGACGTTGCTCAAGCGTTTTTCCGAGACCCGCCGACGCCACCCGCTGAGCAACGCCAGCCGTTCCCTGGCCGAAGCCATCCAAGACGAAAGCCAACTGCTGAGCCCGATCGCCGACTTGGCGGACCTGAAGGTCAACACCACGCACCTGAACCTGTATCAGCTACGCGACACCATCAAGTTGCGCCTGCTGAACCAGCCGGAGCCAGGCACGGCGTTCCTGGTGGAGTCGTTTGGCTTCAAGCGTGGCATGCCGGTAGACGCCGACCTGGTGTTCGACGTGCGCTGCCTGCCCAACCCTTACTGGAAACCGGAATTGCGTGAGCAGTCCGGGCTTGACCAGCCAGTGGTCGACTACCTGGCCGCCCAGCCGGATGTCGAGGAAATGTTCCAGGATATCTCCACCTACCTGCTCAAATGGCTGCCCCGCTTTGCCGCGAGCAACCGTGCCTACGTCACGATCGCCATCGGCTGCACCGGTGGCCATCACCGCTCTGTCTACCTGACCGAACGCCTGGGTCAGCTCCTGCAACAGTCCCTGAAGAACGTCCAGGTTCGCCACCGCGACCTCAGCTAAAGGATTCACATCGCGATGCCTGCTCTGGAAATCGAAATCATCAACAAGCTGGGATTGCATGCCCGCGCGTCGGCCAAGTTCGTTGGGATTGCTGGCCAATTCAAGGACACCACCATCCGGGTCGGGCGCACGCCTGAGTCCACGATCGACGGTAAAAGTATCATGGCGATGATGATGCTCGCCGCCGGCAAGGGCACCAGGATCCACCTGGAAACTGAAGGGGAACAGGCGCAAGAGGCATTGGATGCGTTGGTGGCGCTGATCAACAACTATTTCGACGAAGGCGAGTAACTGGCCCAGGTTCAAGGCGGACTCATTGTGGCGAGGTTTTTTGTGGGAGCAAAGCTTGCTCGCGATGAACGATAACTCGGCCAACCTGCACAATCGCAGCGCCTGCATCGCGGGCAAGCCTTGCTTCCACAGATCCCCTCTCCACAGATAAATCACATCACCACAGGCGGCTGTGTTCGCGCCCCGTCATTTGTCACGCCAACGCCGTATCCATCACCATCATCAAGCAAAACCCCACCAGCAACCCCAAACTCGCCAGCTTGTCATGACCATTGCGACGCGATTCGGGAATGACCTCGTGAGTCACCACCAACAGCATCGCCCCGGCCGCTAGCGCCAGGCCCAGGGGCAACAGCATCTCGGCCAGGCTGACCAGCCAGGCGCACAACAGCGCGAACAGCGGCTCGACCAACCCGGACGCGGCGCCAATCATAAAGGCCTTGATCCGCGACATCCCCGCTGCGGCCAGTACCAGTGCGATCACCAGTCCCTCAGGCACATCCTGCAAAGCGATGCCCATCGCCAGGCTGTCGGCATCGGGCATGCCGCCGCCCGCCGACACGCCGACGGCCATCCCTTCGGGGATGTTGTGAGCCACAATGGCAAACACAAACAACCAGATCCTCGGTGCAATGATCGGACGTCCCGGCGCCGCCACCAGCCGCTCGGGACTGGCTGACACCTTGCGATCCACCAGATACAGCCCGAATGCCCCCAGCAGGATACCGAAGCTGATCAGCCCGCTGGCCGCCCAAGGTGTAAGCCCCAGCTGTTCGGCCGCGGTAATGCCCGGCACGATCAGCGAAAATGCCGTAGCGGCCAGCATCACGCCTGCGCCGAAGCCCAGCAGCGAATCGCTCACGGCCTGGGGCATGCGCCGGATGACCAACACCGGCACGGCGCCCAACGCCGTACCCAAGGCGCAAAGGCTCCCGCCCTGCAGCGCACGCAACAGTTTCGGCTCCAGGTCCAGCCACGCCAGGCCCTGAGCCACCAACAATGTCATCCCGGCCAACAGCAACAGCGATCCCAAGGCATAGCGAAACAGCCGCCCACTTCCTATCGCCAGTGTTTCAGTATCCATAGTCAGCCTTGGATGGTTTTTATAGAGGATTCAAGGCCAGCGCAGCCTGATAGCGGCGCGCGACTTCAGGCCAGTTGATCACGTTATAGAAAGCGTTGATGTATTCGGGCCGACGGTTCTGGTACAGCAGGTAATACGCGTGCTCCCACACGTCGAGGCCAAGAATCGGCGTATTGCCGTTCATCAACGGGCTGTCCTGATTACCGCTGCTCTCCACCACCAGCGTTTTTTGCGCGGTCACGCTCAACCAGGCCCAGCCACTGCCGAAACGGGTCAGTGCCGCTTTAGTGAAGGCTTCCTTGAACTGTTCCAGACCACCTAGTTGCGCCTCGATCGCCGCCGCCAGGACACCATCAGGTTGACCGCCGCCCAGGGGTGACATGACCTCCCAGAACAACGAATGGTTGGCATGCCCACCACCTTGGTTGATGACGGCGGCCCTCAGGCCTTGCGGCAATTGCTCCACGCTGGACAGCAGTTTTTCGACCGGCCATTCGGCGTATTCCGTGCCTTGTACTGCGGCGTTGAGGTTGTTGATGTAAGTCTGGTGATGCTTGGTGTAGTGGATCTCCATGGTTTGCGCATCGATGTGCGGCTCCAGGGCGTCGTAGGCGTAGGGCAATGCAGGCAAGGTGAAAGCCATTCTCAATGAACTCCATAATGAAGAGGGGCATTGCTCGGCCGCGGCGAAGCGGCGTTGCAGTGCAACAAGCGTTGGGTGCGCGGGTACTCACCGTGCTCGCTGATGAAACTCAGCAGTTCGACATAGGTCTTGTGGCTCTGGCGCATCGCCGCCGCACGCAACGCCGGCGCCTGGCGCTCGTCCTGCATCGTCTGCAGCAACCTCTGATGGATGGCACACAGATACTCGGCGCTCTCCTCCGGCTGGTTCAGCCGCAAGTGCAGATCCGCCAGGTTGTGATGAGAAACGACGCAGGCGGCCACCGCCTCATCGGCGTCTGGCCAACGCTCAAATAGCACTTGGGCCAGGGCCAGCGCTTGCAGATAACCTTCGCGAGCGTCCACCAGCTCGCCGAGCATGAAGCAGCGATTGGCCCGTTCGATCGTGCGTTTCCAATGTTCCATGGTGATTCCTCCACAGAGGTGTCGGGTTACACACCGCCAGCGGTGAGCTTTTCCGGGTCCAGCAGGATCTCCAGTTCGCCGCGCGTCAGATCAGTGTGTTCCAGGGCGACATCAATCACCGGCCGGCCCTGCTGATAAGCCTTCTTGGCGATTTCAGCGGCCTTCTGGTAACCGATGATCGGGTTCAGTGCGGTGACCAGGATCGGGTTGCGCGACAACGCTTCCTTGAGCCTGGCCTCGTTGACCTTGAACGTGGCGATGGCCTTGTCGGCCAGCAAGCGGCTGGCGGTAGACATCAAGGCGATACTGCTCAGCAGATTCTGGGCGATGATCGGCAGCATGACGTTCAATTCGAAGTTGCCCGATTGACCGGCGATGGTGATCACCGTGTCATTGCCGATCACCTGGGCCGCCACCATCGCAGTGGCTTCGGGAATGACCGGGTTGACCTTGCCGGGCATGATCGAGGAGCCCGGCTGCAGGCCTTCGAGTTCGATTTCTCCCAGGCCTGCCAGCGGCCCGGAATTCATCCAGCGCAGGTCGTTGGCGATTTTCATCAGCGACACCGCCGTGGTCTTGAGCTGTCCGGAAACCGCCACGGCGGTGTCCTGGGAGCCGATCAGCGCGAACAGATTCTTGCCCGGGGTAAATTGCACTTGGGTCAGTTGCGTCAGTTGTTGGCTGAACAACTCGGCAAAGCGGGGATGGGCGTTGACCCCTGTGCCGACTGCCGTACCGCCCTGGGCCAGGGCTTGCAGGCTCGGCAGCAAGTCCTGCAAGTGACCGATATTGGCTTTGAGTTGCTGCGCCCATCCATTGAGCACCTGGCTCAAGCGCACCGGCATGGCATCCATCAAATGGGTGCGACCGGTCTTGATGAACGGGTGAACCTCTTCGGCCTTGCGCTCGATCACCTGCACCAGGTGCAGCAGCGCCGGCAGCAACTGCTCATGCAAGGCCAGTGCAGCGCTGACATGAATGCTGGTGGGAATGATGTCGTTGCTGCTCTGACCGCAGTTAACGTGATCGTTCGGGTTGACCGTCTCTCCCAGCAGACGACTGGCCAGGGTAGCGATCACTTCATTGGCGTTCATGTTGGAGCTGGTGCCGGAGCCGGTCTGGAAGATATCCACCGGAAAATGCTCCATGAACTGGCCTTCGAGCAGCCCCTGGGCCGCGTCGACGATGGCCTTGCCCTGGGCCGCGCTGATTTGCCCAAGCTCTACGTTGGCCCGGGCGGCAGCGGCCTTGGCCAGGATCAGCGCGCGAATGAACTGCGCTGGCATGCGCTGGCCACTGACCGGGAAGTTATCCACAGCACGCTGGGTCTGCGCGCCGTAAAGGGCGTCCACCGGGACTTGAAGTTCGCCCATGCTGTCGCGTTCGATACGGGTATTACTCATCGGGAGTTCCTTGCACCAGTTCAATAAGAGGAATCGACGGCTCCAGGGCGCAGGTCGCCAACGCCCAGGCATGGCTCTGCCAGCGCTTGAGGCGGCAGCGGCACAGTGCTTGTCGTTCGAGGTCGCGCAATGGGCGCCAGGCCTGGTCGAGGCAGAGCGTGCGCCAGTGCCAGGGCAACGCGACATCCGAGGCGGTGTCGAGCAGTAAGCGAAAGGTCGTTTCGCAAATCATCCACGGCGAAGTGGCGGTGCAGCAGGCCAGGTAGCGGCCCTCGGCCAGGTAATGCTCGATCAGCCGCGGCTCGTCGGGGCTCATCGCGCAGCGAATCTGGCGGCTCATCCAACGCCAGCTTTCAAGGTAGGGTTGCTCGTGCAGGGCAGAACTCATGACCGGGGCTCATTCGGCAAATGAGATTCATTATTAGATGATAATAAGAAGCAACACAACAGCGAGGCCACACAAATTCATCGTGGCGAGGGAGCAAGCGCCCTCCCCACAAGGTTTCTGCGGGCACAAAAAAGGCGCGCCATCCAAACGAATGACGCGCCTTTTTTACGCGATGAGCGTTAGCTCCCCGCCACCGTCATCCGCTCGATCAACACCGAGCCGGTGCGGATGTTGCTGCGCAGCTCCAGGTCGTTACCCACGGCCACGATCTGCTTGAACATGTCGCGCATGTTACCGGCGATGGTCACTTCCTGGACCGCAAATTGAATCTCGCCGTTCTCGACCCAGAACCCCGCCGCACCACGGGAGTAATCCCCGGTGACCATGTTCAGGCCATGGCCCATCAGTTCGGTCACCAGCAAGCCGCGGCCCATGCGTCGCAGCAGGGCGGCCTGGTCTTCTTCGCCATGGGTGACGAACAAATTGTGCACGCCGCCAGCATTGGCGGTGCTCGGCATGCCGAGCTTGCGACCCGAATAGGTGCCGAGGATATAGGACACCAGTTCACCGTTTTCCACGAACGGCTTGGCGTAGGTCGCCAGGCCATCGCCGTCGAACGCCGAACTGCCCATGGCTTGCATCAGGTGCGGACGTTCATCGATGGTCATCCATTCCGGGAACAGTTTCTGGCCCAGCGCCCCTTCGAGAAACGACGACTTGCGGTACAGGTTGCCGCCGGACACCGCCGACAGGAAGCTGCCAAACAAACCACCGGCCAGCTCGGCAGAAAACAGCACCGGCACTTCACAAGTCGGCACTGGCCGTGCGCCCAAGCGGCTGGCCGCCCGTTGCGCAGCTTTCTGGCCGATGCTCACCGGGTCAGCCAACAGCGTGCCCTGGCGGCTCACGTCGTACCAGTAATCGCGCTGCATCTGCCCGTTGGCTTCGGCGATCATCACGCAACTGAGGCTGTGACGGGTCGATGCATAACCGCCGATGAAACCGTGGCTGTTACCGTAGACCCGGCAGCCCTGGTGGGTATTGAGCGTCGTGCCGTCGGCATTCTTGATCCGCGGGTCGGCATCGAACGCCGCCGCTTCGCAACGCAGTGCCTGCTCGATGGCCTGTTCAGGGGTGATGTCCCAGGCGTGGAACAAGTCGAAGTCCCGCAACTCCTTGCACATCAGCGCGGCATCGGCCAGGCCCGAGGCTTCGTCTTCGGAGGTGTGCTTGGCAATCGCCAGTGCGGCGGCGACGGTTTCGCGAATGGCGTCCGGGCCACTGGCCGAAGTGCTGGCCGAGCCCTTGCGCTGGCCCACGTACAAGGTGATGCCAAAGCCCTGGTCGCGGTTGAATTCGACGGTTTCCACCTCGCGCTGGCGCACCGAGGTCGACAGGCCCTGCTCCAGCGACACCGCCACCTCACAGGCGCTGGCCCCCTGTCGCTTGGCCTCGGCAAGGATCTGCTCGACTTGTTCCTGCAGTGCCGGCAATGCTTGCGGGCCGACGCTCTGAACTGCACTCATGGTGTTCTCCACTCAAATTCTGCTTTCGGTGATGGCCTTCGAGCGACCGGGCCGGACAAGCGGCCCCCGACTGGTTATCATGGCGGCGTTTCTTTGCGGACTGCCACCATGGTTGATTCTTACGACGACTCCCTCTACGAGGGTGAAAAAAGCAAATCCCAGGTCAAACGCGAGCTGCATGCTCTGGTTGACCTCGGCGAGCGCCTGACAACACTCAAGCCTGACTTGCTGGCCAAACTGCCCCTGACCGACGCCTTGCGCCGGGCCCTGGCCGATGCGCCCAAGCACACCGCGAATATCGCGCGTAAACGGCACCTGCAATTCATCGGCAAACTGATGCGCGACCAGGACACTGACGCCATCTTGACTCTGCTCGATCAACTCGATGCCTCCACCCGGCAGTACAACGAACGCTTCCATAACCTGGAGCGCTGGCGCGATCGCTTGATCGCAGGCGATGACGGTGTGCTGGAAAAATTCGTCATCGACTACCCGGACGCTGATCGCCAGCAACTGCGCTCCCTGATCCGTCAGGCCCAGCACGAGTTGGCGCAAAACAAGCCACCGGCCTCGAGCCGTAAAATCTTCAAGTACATCCGTGAGCTGGACGAGACTCAACGCGGCCTGCGCTGAGTAACGCCCGCGGGTGGAGGCCCTGCACTCCACCCGACGCTCCCGTCATGCGCCCGTGCCGCCCACGGTAATCGCATCGATCTTCAGGGTCGGTTGGCCCACGCCCACTGGCACCGATTGCCCGTCCTTGCCGCACGTCCCCACGCCACTGTCCAGGGCCAGGTCGTTACCGACCATCGACACCTTGCTCATCGCCTCCGGCCCGTTGCCGATCAGGGTCGCGCCCTTGACCGGTGCGGTGATCTTGCCGTCTTCGATCAGGTAGGCCTCGCTGGTGGAGAAGACGAATTTGCCGCTGGTGATGTCCACCTGGCCGCCGCCGAGGTTGGCGCAATAGATGCCTTTTTTTACCGAGGCAATGATTTCCGCCGGATCACTTTGGCCACCCAACATGTAGGTGTTGGTCATGCGCGGCATCGGCAGGTGCGCATAAGACTCGCGACGACCGTTGCCGGTGCGGGCCACACCCATCAGCCGGGCGTTGAGTTTGTCTTGCATGTAGCCCTTGAGTACGCCGTTTTCAATCAGCGTGGTGCACTCGGTCGGCGTGCCTTCGTCGTCGACGCTCAGGGATCCGCGACGTCCGGCCAGGGTGCCATCATCGACGATGGTGCAGAGTTTCGAGGCAACCATTTCGCCCATGCGCCCGCTGTAGGCTGAACTGCCCTTGCGGTTGAAATCGCCTTCCAGACCGTGGCCCACCGCTTCGTGCAGCAGCACGCCGGACCAGCCGGAACCGAGCACCACTGGCAACGTGCCAGCCGGGGCCGGGATCGCTTCCAGGTTGACCAGCGCCTGGCGCAACGCTTCGCGGGCGTAACCCATGGCGCGATCTTCGCTGAGGAAATAACGGTAATCGGTGCGCCCACCGCCGCCATGGCCACCGCGCTCACGGCGACCATTCTGCTCGACGATCACGCTAACGTTGAACCGCACCAATGGCCGCACGTCCGCCGCCAGGCCACCGTCGGTGGAGGCCACCAGGATCCGTTCCCAGACCCCGGCCATGCTCACCGTGACTTGCTGGATACGCGGGTCCAGAGCGCGGGTGGCAACGTCAATGCGCTTGAGCAGCTCGACTTTTTCGGCGCGGCTCATGACTTCCAACGGGTTGTCCGGTGCATACAGCTGCGCCACGTCCTGGCTGCTGAACGCCTGGACCGTGCCGTTCTGCCCGGCCCGGGAGATCGAGCGGGCGGCACGGGCAGCGGCGCCGAGGGCCTCGAGGGTAATCGCGTTACTGTAGGCGAAGCCGGTTTTTTCCCCGGATTGGGCCCGCACGCCCACGCCTTGATCAAGGTTGAAACTGCCTTCCTTGACGATGCCGTCTTCCAGCGACCAGGACTCGGAGATCTGCCCCTGGAAATACAGGTCGGCGGCATCGATGCCCGGGCCGGCCAGGTCGCCCAGCACGCCTTGCAGGCTATCCAGGGTTACGCCACCGGGGGCTAAAAGGTGTTCACTGACTGAGGACAACAACCCGCTCATATGTTTTACGCCTTGAATTCGTCGTCTTGAACAGGCCGCTGTCGAGCGCCCTGCGAGAAAAAGCGCCGATGGCTGGCCACCGGCATGCGCGCCCTGATGGACGCCTGTTCGCTGCTGTCGCGTTCGGCCAGCAGCACGGCCTCGCCTTGATCCTGTTGCGCCAGCACACGGCCCCATGGGTCGACAATCGCGGCATGGCCAAAAGTTTCCCGTGGCCCCGGATGCACGCCACCCTGGGCGGCCGCCAGCACATAGCACTGGGTCTCGATGGCCCGGGCGCGGATCAGCACTTCCCAATGGGCCGCGCCGGTCACCGCGGTGAACGCCGAGGGCGCCGTGATCAGCTCGGCCCCGGCAGCCCGCAACTCGCTATAGAGCTCCGGAAAACGCAAGTCATAGCAAACCGTCAGGCCAACCCGGCCCACCGGTGTATCGGCGACCACTACATTGCCGCCATAAGCATAGTCATCAGACTCACGATAGCGCCCGCGGTTGTCCGCCACGTCCACGTCGAACAGGTGCAGCTTGTCGTAGCGCGCGACGATCTGGCCCTGATCGTCGACCAGCAACGAACAGGCATGGGACCTGGCCTCGGGCTGGTCCACCGGTGGCAACGGCAACGTACCAGCCACAATCCATAACTTGAGGTCGCGAGCGGCCTGTTTCAACCAGGGCAGGATCGGTCCCTGACCAAAGGCTTCGGCACGACCAATGTCGGCGATGTCCCGTCGTCCCATGGCCGCGAAGTTCTCTGGCAGCACCGCCAGCCGTGCGCCACCAGCGGCAGCCTGCTCCAGCAGCACCCGGGCACGGGCCAGGTTGGCGAGCACATCGCTCTGGCTGACCATTTGAATCACTGCGACTGGCATGGTGCTTCCCTCACTTTTGCATAGTTCCCTGTGGGAGCGGGCTTGCTCGCGAAAGCGGTGTGTCTGTCACATCAATATTGAAAGTGCCGACGCTTTCGCGAGCAAGCCCGCTCCCACAAAAGGGATACCCATCGTCCATTAGAACGGCTTATCGAAGGTAATCTTCGGCTCTTTCCACGGGCCCTTGACGTCGTATCTTACGCTGGCGAAGCGCGCCACGCGGTCGCCGATCAGTTTGTCGATCAAAAACAGCGCGCCACCCACCGCCGGAGCGCCGACGATCAGCGCGGCAATCGGCAGGTTGTTGGTCACCGGGAGCGTCACCAGCAGCTTGGCGTCGACCCGGTCGGCCACCATGTCCAGCGTTCCGTTGAGCTCCAGGTTGCTGGAAGGCCCTGTCAGGGTAATGGGCTCACGGGTCACGTACACACCGTCGCTCGCCACCAGCAGCCCCTTGACCCGGTCGTAGCTCAGGCCCTTGCCGAACAGGTCGGAGAAGTCCAGGCGCAAGCGCCGGCCGATGGAGTTGAAATTCAGCAGGCCGAATACCCGCAATGCCTGGGCGCTGCCTTCGACCTCGACGAACTGGCCCTTGCTCAGCGACGCATCGAGACTGCCGGAAAAACGCTTGGTCGCGACCCACGCCGGCGAACCTGGCCAGCGACCATCGACGTCCAGGTGGAACGACTGGCTGGTGACGCTCGGTGCAAAGCCCCAGCCCTTGAGCACATCAGCCAGGTTCTTGCCGCCAATGCGGCCCTTGTACCAACTGCTGGTCGCACCGGGCGCACCTTCCCAGGCACCGTTGCCCTTCAACACCATGCCCTTGAGGCCCATATCCAGATTATTCAGCGCGATGCCTTTGCCGGTCGGGCGCACCTTCAACGACCAGGCACCGATCAGGTCCGGGCCCTGGAACAACTGGTCGATGGCGACATCCATCGCCGGAATGGCAGTGGGGTCGACCGAAGCCAGCGGGTCCGGGGCGTTTTCGTCGGCCTGCACCGTCGGGTCCACGGCCGGCAGGCGTACATAGTCAAGCTTGATACCAATCGGGGCGGCTTTCGCGTCTGGCAGGCTGACGCTACCCTTGGCCTGCTGGCTGTCGAGCCGCAGGCCCCAGGCGTCCGGCTTACGATCAAGCTGAACCGAAGCCTGGTCCAGGGTCGTGCCCATGGCCGTGAGCTTGCCGATCTTCAGATCAGCACCGCTGAGCAACTGCTTGGCGCTGCTGCCCGGGTCCTGGCCGGCGTACTTGCTCACCAACTTCTGCCACGGGCTGACGTCCAGCTCCGACAGTGTCCCGCGCAGTCGCAACCCCTTGGTCCCTGGCAGGACAGCATCGCCGCTCCCCAGCAACAGCTCGCCGCGACCGTCGGCCAGTTTTCCGCTCGGGGCTGCGTAGGTGAAGCTGGCCAGGTCGCCATAATCGACCCAGTAACGCCGCTCCGGCCCTTGCAAGGTCATGCGAAACACCGTGTCACGCCCGGCATCGGCGGTCATGCCGAAGGGCGCTGGCAGGTCCAGCGCCACGCCCTTGAGGCTGGACTTGACCGATAACTGGCTGTCGGCGCCGTCAAGGATCACCTGCAACTGATACGGCACCACCCCGGATACCGGCAGCGGCTGGGTGACGTTCAACCAACTGGTGAGTGTTTTGATCTCTACCTGCCCGGACGCCGCGACCCGCGTGTTGAGCGCACCGGCGCGGCCCTCGGCGAAAATCTGCGCCGTCACCGGGCGGTCGAAGGCCCGGGCGCTGATGCCCTTGCCGCTCAACCCTTTGTTGCTGTCGAAACGGAAGTCGCCTTTGAGCTGGGTCAGTTCCAGCGCCGGCTCACTGAGTTTGAGCCGGGCCTGGTCGGTGGCAAAGTCCACCAGGATCTTCGGCTGCTCGCCTTTGACCAGCGGAATATCGAGTTTCACGTTGCCTTGCAGCGCGCCCTCGCCCTCCCAGCCGGCGAACGTCTCGGCGGTGCCAATCGGTGCCGTCTGGAGAATCTTCAGACCGTCGCCCAATCCTCCGGCGAACCCGCCGTCCAGTAGCAGGTGGGAACTCTGCCCACTGGGTACATGGGGAATGTTCACCGAGACATCCTTGACCTGGGTCTCCAGCAGTTGCCCCTGGCTGGCATAGATGCGCACGCCGCTGTCTTCGACGAAGACATCGCCGCTGACCTTGCTGACCGACGGCCAGCCCGGCTGGAACGCCAGTTCGGCGTCATGTACCTTGAAAAACAGACTGATACTGCGAGCCGCGTCCTCGGCACCTTTATTCAGCGAGCCTTGGTACTGGAAAAAACCCTCATCCACCGCGCCTTTGACGATTGCCGTGCGCAGCCACTCATCCAGCGCCGGGCTCAGGACCGCGGGCAAGTACTTGGCGGTGTAGCGGCCGTCGCCATCCACCAGGCCGACCCGCAGGTCCATGTAGTCTTCCTGGCTGTGGTCGAAATGCAGGCGGATCAGGAAATCGCCGGCAATCCGGCCCTCCTCCCCCAGCACCTTCAAGTACGGGGCGATCAGGGTGAAGCCTTGCTTGTCCAGCTTCCAGGTCAGCCGAGCATTGGCCTGCAGGTATTGCCAGGGTTTGGCGAAGATCGGGTCCAGGTGCAGGGAAAAATCCTTGCTGTCCATGCGCAGCTCGCCGCCGCCGAGGTCGCCACTCAGGCTCCCCGATACATTGCGTGCCGCGGGGGCGCCGCGGTAGGCGTCGAAACCCACCGTGTCCAGATTCGTGGCGAAACTGATTTTTTGATCACCGCTGTTCTGCGGTCGGTAATCCACCAGTACGTTGCGCAGGCCGCCGGTGACCTTGAGCCGGTCGATGGTCGTCGCGACGCCTTCAGGCAGTGGCGCCAGGGCATGCAGCAATGGGGTCAGCGGCGCCAGGTCAAGGCGATCGGCTTGCAAGTGCCAAAGTTCTTCGGTCTTTTCAGTGGCGCTGCTCTGTTGCAGCTGCAGGCGTGATTCCCAGCGGGTTTCGCCCAGGTTCATCGCCAGGGAATCGAAGGTTGCGGTAAATCCCTGGCTGCCACGCTGGAAATAGCCATTGAGGGCCAGGTTGTGGATCTGCACCGGCTTGCGCTCGGCGTAGGCACCCTGGATGTCAGGGGCGTCCAAGCGCATGGCCGCGCTTTGCAGCGTACCGTCACCCCAGCTCAGCCAGAACTCGCCACCGGCCTTGATCCGGGAAAAATTCCATTGCCGGGTCAGGCGTTTCGGCAGCCATTTGGACCAGTCGCTTTGCGGCAGGCTCAGGTAAGCGTCGGCCTGGCCGTTCTTCCAATCGCTGGCGCGGATGCGGGTGCGCAGGTTGATCGCCACGGGCTGGCCGTCGGGCAGGGTCAGGCGCGCGTCCAGGCGCTGGCGGGTGGCGCCGGTGCGCAAGCTCAAGCCGACGTAGGTCAGGGTCAACGGTGCTTGTTCAAGGGGTTGCAAGGTCACTTGGCTATCGAGCAGCGACAGCTTGGAAACCACCTGCATGCGATCGAGCAGTTGCTGCGGATCGAGGGGCTGATCATCCTGCACCGGCAGGCCTTCCAAGGCCCACTTGCCGTCGACGTCCTCCTTGAGGCTGATCTTCAGGCCGCTGAGCTCCAGGTGAGCAATACGCACCTGACGCGCCAGCAGGCTGCCCCACAAGTCCGGCACGGCCCGCACCTGATCCAGGTGCAAGGCATTGGCGCCCTCGCCGACCACCACGTCGCGCGCCGCCAGGATCGGCGCCAAAGCGCCCCAGCTACCTTCGAGGCTGCCGATGTGCACGGGCAGGCCCAGCGCTTGGCCGGCCCGGGCCTGGACCTCGGCACGATATTCGGCCACCAGTGGGACCAACTCCCGACCGAGGCTGACATATAAGGCCAGCAGCACCAGAAGGAGCGCACACAGGCCCAGCCCCCAGCGGGTCAGCGCGGCCAAAATACGAGTCAAACGCTCCATGTCAGTGGGCTCCCTTGGCAAAGCCGGTCAAATCTGCGGGCCCGCCGCTTCCCAGGCCCTTCAGAGCAACACCACGTCGTATTGTTCCTGGGAATACATGGTTTCCACCTGAAAACGAATCGTACGGCCGATAAAAGCTTCCAGTTCGGCGACATTGCCCGACTCTTCATCGAGCAGGCGATCCACCACTTTCTGGTTGGCCAACACTCTATAGCCGGTGGCCTGGTAGGCGCGCGCCTCCCGGAGAATTTCCCGGAAGATTTCGTAACACACGGTTTCCGGGGTCTTGAGTTTGCCCCGGCCCTGGCAACTGCTGCACGGCTCGCACAGCACCTGCTCAAGGCTTTCGCGGGTGCGCTTGCGGGTCATCTGCACCAGGCCCAGCTCGGTGATGCCGATGATGTTGGTCTTGGCGTGGTCACGCTCGAGTTGTTTTTCCAGGGTCCGCAACACTTGGCGCTGGTGCTCTTCATGCTCCATGTCGATGAAGTCGATGATGATGATCCCGCCCAGGTTGCGCAGGCGCAATTGGCGGGCGATGGCGGTGGCCGCCTCCAGGTTGGTCTTGAAGATGGTTTCTTCGAGGTTGCGATGGCCGACGAACGCCCCGGTATTGACGTCGATAGTGCTCATGGCCTCGGCCGGATCAACCACCAGGTAACCGCCAGATTTGAGCGGCACCTTGCGTTCAAGGGCCTTCTGGATTTCATCCTCGACGCCGTACAGGTCGAAAATCGGCCGTTCGCCAGGGTAATGCTCAAGGCGATCGGCAATTTCCGGCATCAGCTCGGCGACAAACTGGGTGGTTTTCTGGAAGGTTTCCCGGGAGTCGATGCGGATCTTTTCGATCTTGGGGCTGACCAGGTCCCGTAGCGTACGCAGCGCCAGGCCCAGGTCTTCATAGATCACGCTGGGGGTAGCGATGGTCTTGATCTGCGCGGCGATCTGGTCCCAGAGCCTTCGCAGGTAGCGGATGTCCATGAGGATTTCATCGGCCCCGGCCCCTTCGGCGGCGGTACGCAGGATGAAACCACCGGCTTCCTTGATGCCTTCTTTTTCCACGCAGTCGCTGACCACCTGCTTGAGGCGCTCGCGCTCGGCTTCGTCTTCGATCTTCAGGGAAATGCCGACGTGGGCGGTACGCGGCATGTACACCAGGTAGCGCGACGGAATCGACAGCTGGGTGGTCAGGCGCGCGCCCTTGGAACCGATGGGGTCCTTGGTGACCTGCACCACCAGGCTCTGGCCTTCATGGACCAGCGCGCTGATGCTCTCCACCGCTGGCCCTTCGCGCATGGAAATTTCCGAGGCGTGAATGAATGCCGCCCGGTCAAGGCCGATGTCGACGAAGGCCGCCTGCATGCCCGGCAGCACCCGCACCACCTTGCCTTTGTAGATATTGCCGACGATACCGCGCTTTTGCGTGCGCTCGACGTGGACCTCTTGCAGCACACCGTTTTCAACCACCGCCACGCGCGATTCCATCGGCGTGATGTTGATCAGGATCTCTTCACTCATGGCAGGGTCTCGTTCAGGCATATTCACGATTATGGCCGCATCAGTCAGACGGCGCTCAGCGCGCGCTCAAGGTTTGCCAACAGGGTATGCCGAAATGGCCCAGCAGTTCTGCGGTTTCGCACAGCGGCAGGCCGACCACGGCCGAATAACTGCCGTCCAACCCGGCGACAAACACCGCGCCCAAACCCTGGATGCCATAGCCGCCGGCCTTGTCCCGGGGTTCACCGCTGGCCCAGTAGGCCGCCGCTTCTTGTTCAGTGATGGAGCGAAAGCGCACCCGGCTGCGGACAACGCGGGATTCGCAACGCTGCCCATCCAGTAGGGCAATGGCGGTCAATACTTCATGCTCGCGACCGGACAGGCTCAAGAGCATCGCCATGGAATCGGTCTGGTCCAGTGGCTTGCCGAGAATCTGCCCGTCCAACACCACGGCGGTGTCAGCCCCCAGCACGCAGCCATCCACGTCGGTTTCCAGGGCGCGCCATCCAGCCTCGGCCTTGCCGCGCGCCAGGCGCTCGACATAGGCCGAAGGGCTTTCGTGATCCAAGGGGGTTTCGTCGATGTCCGCGCTGACGGCGGTGAACGGCACGCCGATCTGCGTGAGCAGTTCACGCCGACGCGGCGAGCCTGAGGCGAGGTAAAGCGGTTTCATCAAGACATCTCCCTATCAAGGCCAATGCCTGACCGAATCAGTTAATTTTGAAACGCAGGCGCAGGCCACGCAAACCGAAGCTGACCCAAGGCCAGAGCAAGGCGCTGACCAGCGCTGGCAGCACCAGGGCCAGGGTCGGCTGACGATTGCCGGTCAGCGCGCTGAGCCACAATTGCACCAGTTGCGCCAGGCCGAAGATCACCAGGATCACCAGGCACTGTTGCCACATGGGGAACATCCGCAGGCGTTGTTGCAACGACAGCACCAGGAACGTAATCAGCGTCAGGATCAGCGCGTTCTGCCCCAGCAACGTGCCATAAAGCACGTCCTCGGCCAGGCCCAGGCACCAGGCGGTGACCATGCCGACCTTGTGCGGCAGTGCCAGCGCCCAGAAGGCCAGCAGCAGGGCCAGCCACAGTGGCCGCAGGATTTCCATGAACTGCGGCAGCGGCGAAACGCTGAGCAACAGGCCGATGGCGAAGGTCAGCCAGACCATCCAGCCATTTCCGGATTGAGTACTGCTCATTCTTCTCGTGCTCCCCTGGTGGCTGGCGCGGCGGCCGGCGTGGCGACAGGTGGGTTCGCGGCGGGCCGGGCAGGCTGGGACGCCGGCGCGTGAGTGGTCGAGCGGGTCGGTTTCGCAGCAGGCGTGGCGGCGGGTGCAGCCGCCGGCGTTGTCGCCGGAGCTGCCGCGGCCGGTGCAGGCACTTGCGGTTTGGGCACGGTGGCAGGGACTGGCGCCGGGCTAGCCGTAGCCGGGGTGGCCGACTCGCCGCCCTGGCGGTCCTGGGCTTCCTGGGCCACGGCCGCGTCGTTGGCGCGCTCCTCGGGTGTGCGGTTGTCGCTGAATACCAGCAGCAGGTAACGGCTGCGATTCAACGCAGCCGTCGGCACCGCGCGGACGATGGCGAACGGCTGGCCGGAGTCATGGATGACTTCCTTGACCGTCGCCACCGGATAACCGGCCGGGAACCGCTGACCGAGGCCGGAGCTGACCAGCAGGTCGCCTTCCTTGATGTCCGCGGTGTCGGCCACGTGCCGCAGTTCCAGGCGCTCCGGGTTGCCGGTGCCGCTGGCAATCGCGCGCAAACCGTTGCGATTGACCTGCACGGGAATGCTGTGGGTAGTGTCAGTCAGCAACAGCACCCGGGAGGTGTAGGGCATCAACTCCACCACCTGGCCCATCAGGCCCCGGGCGTCGAGAACCGGCTGGCCGAGAACCACGCCGTCGCGCTCACCCTTGTTGATGATGATGCGGTGGGTGAAGGGGTTGGGGTCCATGCCGATCAATTCGGCCACTTCGACCTTCTCATTGACCAGCGCCGAAGAATTGAGCAACTCACGCAGCCGCACATTCTGCTCGGTGAGGGCCGCGAGCTTCTGCATGCGCCCCTGCAACAGCAGGTTTTCGGTCTTGAGTTTTTCGTTTTCGGCGACCAGTTCGGTCCGGCTGCCAAACTGGCTGGCCACACCTTGCCACAAGCGCTGCGGCAGGTCGGTGATCCAGTAGGACTCCATCAACACCAGCGACATCTGGCTGCGCACTGGCTTGAGCAGCGTGAAGCGGGCATCGACCACCATCAGCGCGACCGATAGCACGGTCAGCACCAGCAGGCGCACACCCAATGAGGGGCCTTTGGCGAAAAGCGGTTTAATAGGCCGCTCCTCCCAGGCAAATGTTCTCTTTATTCATACGGCATCAGACCGGCCTGGATACGAATGACAGAAGATAAACGCCAACGGGCAGCACTGCAAAGTGCTGCCCGGGAGCGAACAACATAGACCACTCCAGCAACATTTATTCGCTGGAGAGCAGGTCCATGGTGTGCTTGTCCATCATTTCCAATGCACGGCCACCGCCGCGGGCAACGCACGTCAGCGGGTCTTCAGCCACGATCACCGGCAGGCCGGTTTCCTGGGCCAGCAGTTTGTCGAGGTCACGCAACAGCGCGCCACCACCGGTCAGCACCAGGCCGCGCTCGGCGATATCCGAGGCCAGTTCCGGCGGCGACTGCTCCAGGGCGCTCTTGACCGCCTGGACGATGGTCGCCAGCGACTCTTGCAGCGCTTCGAGCACTTCGTTGGAGTTGAGGGTGAAGGCCCGTGGAACGCCTTCGGCCAGGTTACGGCCGCGAACGTCGACTTCACGCACTTCACCGCCCGGGTAGGCCGTGCCGATTTCCTGCTTGATGCGCTCGGCGGTGGACTCGCCGATCAGGCTGCCGTAGTTGCGACGCACGTAAGTGATGATCGCTTCGTCGAAACGGTCGCCGCCCACACGTACGGATTCGGCGTAGACCACACCGTTCAGGGAGATCAAGGCGATCTCGGTGGTACCGCCACCGATGTCGACAACCATCGAGCCGCGCGCCTCTTCGACCGGCAGGCCGGCACCGATGGCAGCGGCCATCGGCTCTTCGATCAGGAACACTTCACGGGCACCGGCACCGAGGGCCGATTCACGGATGGCGCGACGCTCCACCTGGGTGGATTTGCAGGGAACACAGATCAGCACACGAGGGCTGGGCTGCAGGAAACTGTTTTCGTGAACCTTGTTGATGAAGTACTGCAGCATTTTTTCGCAGACGCTGAAGTCGGCGATCACGCCGTCCTTCATCGGACGAATGGCGGCAATATTGCCCGGTGTACGGCCCAGCATGCGCTTGGCTTCGGTGCCGACAGCCACGACACTTTTCTGGTTACCGTGGGTGCGGATGGCCACGACCGAGGGTTCATTCAGGACGATACCGCGCTCGCGCACGTAAATAAGGGTGTTGGCAGTGCCCAGGTCAATGGAGAGATCGCTGGAAAACATGCCACGCAGTTTCTTGAACATGGGAAAGGGACCCTAGGCAACGCGTGGGTAAAAAAGTGCGGCAAACTCTAACAACGACAGGGATTTTGGGCAAGGCGCCAATATGTTAAATTGGCCGCTTTTCTGTGCACCAAACCCCACAATCGCGGCCGTAAGGCCGTAGAAATGCGGTAGTGTTCCGACAATCTAACACACGGACAGACTGCGTCCGTTTTGTTTTCCACTGGAGAATCCCATGGCGCTTGAACGCTCCGACGTGGAAAAAATCGCTCATCTGGCCTGTCTGGGCCTCAATGAAGCCGATCTTCCACATATCACTTCTGCCCTGAACAGCATTCTGGGGCTGGTCGACGAGATGCAGGCGGTCAATACCGACGGCATCGAACCCCTGGCCCACCCACTGGAAGCCAGCCAGCGCCTGCGCGCCGACGTCGTGACCGAGTCCAATCACCGCGAGGCCTACCAGTCCATCGCACCAGCGGTCGAAAACGGCCTGTACCTGGTTCCGAAAGTCATCGACTAAAGGGAAAGAGCCTCTCATGCATCACATGACCCTGGCCGAGATCGCCCGCGGACTCGCCGATAAAAAGTTTTCCTCCAAAGAGCTGACCCAGGTTCTGCTGGCGCGTATCGCCCAGCTCAACCCGCAGATCAACAGCTTCATCAGCGTCACCGAAGAACTGGCCCTGAGCCAGGCCAAGGCTGCCGATGCCCGTCGCGCCAACGGTGAAAGCGGCGCCCTGCTCGGTGCGCCGATTGCCCACAAAGACCTGTTCTGCACCCAGGGCATCCGCACCAGTTGCGGCTCGAAGATGCTCGACAACTTCAAGGCCCCGTACGACGCCACCGTGGTCGCCAAGCTGGCCGCCGCCGGCGCCGTGACCCTGGGCAAGACCAACATGGACGAATTCGCCATGGGTTCGGCCAACGAGTCGAGCTACTACGGCGCGGTGAAGAACCCGTGGAACCTGGAGCACGTTCCGGGCGGTTCGTCCGGCGGCTCCGCCGCCGCCGTGGCCGCGCGCCTGCTGCCGGCCGCCACCGCCACCGACACCGGCGGCTCGATTCGCCAGCCGGCGGCGTTCACCAACCTCACCGGCCTGAAGCCCACCTACGGTCGTGTATCGCGCTGGGGCATGATCGCCTACGCCTCCAGCCTCGACCAGGGCGGCCCGTTGGCCCGTACTGCCGAAGACTGCGCGATCCTGCTGCAAGGCATGGCCGGCTTCGACCCGAACGACTCCACCAGCATCGATGAACCGGTGCCGGACTACAGCGCCAGCCTCAGCGGTTCGCTGCAAGGCCTGCGCATCGGTGTGCCGAAGGAGTACTTCAGCGCTGGTCTCGACCCGCGCATCGCCGAGCTGGTTCACAACAGCGTCAAGGAGTTGGAGAAGCTCGGCGCGGTCATCAAGGAAATCAGCCTGCCGAACATGCAGCACGCGATTCCCGCGTACTACGTGATCGCCCCGGCGGAAGCGTCCTCGAACCTGTCGCGCTTCGACGGCGTGCGCTTCGGTTATCGCTGCGAGAATCCGGAAAACCTGATCGACCTGTACAAGCGTTCCCGTGGCGAAGGCTTCGGTGCCGAAGTGCAGCGCCGGATCATGGTCGGTGCCTACGCGCTGTCCGCCGGCTACTACGATGCCTACTACCTCAAGGCGCAGAAAATCCGCCGTCTGGTGAAAAACGACTTCATGGCCGCCTTCAACGAGGTCGACATCATCCTCGGCCCGACCACGCCGAACCCGGCCTGGAAACTCGGTGCCAAGAACAGCGACCCGGTGGCTGAGTACCTGGAAGACGTCTACACCATCACCGCCAACCTCGCCGGCTTGCCGGGCCTGTCCATGCCGGCCGGCTTCGTCGATGGCCTGCCGGTGGGCGTGCAATTGCTCGCACCGTATTTCCAGGAAGGTCGTCTGCTCAATGTGGCCCACCAGTATCAGTTGAACACTGACTGGCACACCCGCACCCCAACCGGCTTCTGAGGAGAAACACATGCAATGGGAAGTCGTGATCGGGCTGGAGATTCATACCCAGCTCACCACCCGGTCGAAAATCTTTTCCGGTAGCTCCACCACGTTCGGCTCCGAGCCCAACACCCAGGCCAGCCTGGTCGACCTGGGCATGCCTGGCGTATTGCCGGTGCTCAATGCCGAAGCGGTGCGCATGGCGGTGATGTTCGGCCTGGCGATTGACGCCGAGATCGGCCAGCACAACGTGTTCGCCCGCAAGAACTACTTCTACCCGGACCTGCCCAAGGGCTACCAAATCAGCCAGATGGAATTGCCGATTGTCGGCAAGGGCCACCTGGACATCGCCCTGGAAGACGGCACGGTCAAACGCGTCGGCATCACCCGGGCACACTTGGAAGAAGACGCCGGCAAGAGCCTGCACGAAGAATTCAACGGTGCCACCGGCATCGACCTGAACCGTGCCGGCACGCCGCTGCTGGAAATCGTCTCCGAACCGGACATGCGCAGTGCCAAGGAAGCCGTGGCCTACGTCAAGGCGATCCATGCGCTGGTGCGTTACCTGGGCATCTGCGACGGCAACATGGCCGAAGGCTCGCTGCGCTGCGACTGCAACGTATCGATCCGGCCCAAGGGCCAGGTTGAATTTGGTACCCGCTGCGAGATCAAAAACGTCAACTCGTTCCGCTTCATCGAGAAGGCGATCAACAGCGAGATCCAGCGCCAGATCGAACTGATCGAGGACGGCGGCAAGGTCATCCAGCAGACTCGCCTGTACGATCCGAACAAGGACGAAACCCGTCCGATGCGCAGCAAAGAGGAAGCCAACGACTACCGTTACTTCCCCGACCCGGACCTGCTGCCGGTAGTCATCGAGAACTCGTTCCTCGACGACGTACGCGCCACCCTGCCGGAACTGCCGCCGCAAAAACGCGAGCGTTTCCAAGCGCAGTTCGGGCTGTCGAGCTATGACGCCAACGTCCTGGCCACCAGCCGCGAGCAAGCCGATTACTTCGAGAAAGTCGTGAGCATCGGCGGCGACGCCAAACTGGCGGCCAACTGGGTGATGGTGGAGTTGGGCAGCCTGTTGAACAAGCAGGGCCTGGAGATCGACGAGTCGCCGGTCTCGGCCGAGCAACTGGGCGGCATGCTGCTGCGGATCAAGGACAACACCATTTCCGGCAAGATCGCCAAGATGGTTTTCGAAGCCATGGCTAACGGGGAAGGCAGCGCCGACGAGATCATCGAGAAGCGCGGCTTGAAGCAAGTCACCGACACCGGTGCGATCAGCGCCGTGCTCGATGAAATGCTCGCGGCCAACGCCGAGCAGGTCGAACAGTACCGTGCGGCAGACGAAGCCAAGCGCGGCAAGATGTTCGGCTTCTTCGTCGGCCAGGCCATGAAAGCCTCCAAGGGCAAGGCCAACCCGCAACAGGTCAACGAACTGCTCAAAAGCAAGCTCGAGGGCTGATTGCCATGGAGCCAGTACCTGTATCTGGCTCATTCCCCTGTGGCGAGGGAGCTTGCTCCCTCGCCACAATGCATTCCACAACCACATTGATGTGGGAATTCCCAACATGAAGCGTCTCCTCGGCGCCTGCGCCCTGCTGTCCCTGTTGGCCGGTTGTGCCAGCCAGAGCGGGACGGTCGATCCACACGGCTACGACCAGACCGGCGTCGCCTCCTATTACGGTGCAAAACACCACGGCAAACGCACCGCCAGCGGCGAGCGTTTCAACCAGAACGGCCTGACCGCCGCCCATCGCCAGTTGCCGTTTGGCACACGGGTAAAAATCACCAATCTGAAAAATAACGACAGCGTCGTGGTCCGTATCAACGACCGCGGTCCGTATACTCGAGGCCGTCTGATCGACGTATCCCGCGCAGCAGCCGAGCAACTGGGCATGCTACGCAGCGGCACCGCACGGGTACGCGTACAAGCCCTCGACGACTGATAGACGGAGCCCGGCCATTTCCCTGATTACCGCCCTACCACTGCTCAGCCTGATCGAATTGCTCGGTGGCCTGTTGTTGCTGATCATTGGCGCCGAGCTGCTGGTGCGGGCTGCCATAGGCCTGGCGGTACGCTTGCAAGTGCGGCCGCTGATCATCGGCCTGACCGTCGTCGCCTTCGGCAGCAGTGCGCCGCAAATGGCCGTCAGTCTGCAGGCGACTCTGGCGCAGAACGCCGACATCGCCGTGGGCAGCGTGATCGGCAGCAGCATCTTCAACATCCTCGTCACCCTCGGGTTGTCGGCGCTGATCATTCCATTGCGCGTCTCACGCCAGTTGGTGCGCCTGGACATCCCGTTGATGATCGGCGCCAGCCTGCTGGTGTTCGTGCTGGCCTGGAACGAGGAACTGACGCAACTGGACGGTGTACTGCTGCTGATGGCCCTGGCGGTGTACCTGGGCCTGTTGCTGCGCCAATCGCGACACTCAGGACGACCGCACCCCGTGGGTGTCGATGTGGCGCAAGGGGCTTGGCCCAAGAGCCTGGCGATGATTGTACTGGGCCTGGCGATGCTGATTTTCGCCGGGCATCTGCTGTTGGGCGCGGCGGTGGAAGTGGCGACGGACCTGGGACTGTCGGAACGCGTCATCGGCCTGACCATCGTTGCCGTCTGCACCTCGCTGCCGGAACTCGCGACGTCGCTGATCGCCGCCCTGCGCGGCCAGCGCGACATCGCGGTGGGCAATGTGATCGGCAGCAACCTGTTCAACCTGCTGGGCGTGCTCGGGGTGACGGCCCTCGTTGCGCCGACGCCGCTCTCGGTCTCGCCCAACGCCCTGGATTTCGACCTGCCGGTGATGCTCGGCGTGGCAGTGTTGTGCCTGCCGGTATTCTATTCCGGCTACCGCGTCACTCGCGCCGAAGGCCTGCTGTTTTTGGGCTTGTACCTGGCCTACGGGCTGCACGTGGTGTCGTTCACCACTGGCATGCCCTTGGCCGGCCAACTGGAACGGCTGATGCTGTTTTATGTGCTGCCGGCCTTGCTCGCGTTTTTGCTGTTCACCTCCCTGCGCGCCTGGCGCCGCCAACACCACAAGAGGGATTTGCCATGACCGACACTCCAAAAACCGGCCTGGACATGCGTCGCCAGGTGATGGGCGACGCCTTCGTCGACCGCGCCCTGGGCAACGCCACCGAATTCACCCAGCCGCTGCAGGACTTCGTCAACGAACATGCCTGGGGCAGCGTCTGGAGCCGCGAAGGCCTGCCGCTGAAAACCCGCAGCCTGATCACCCTCGCCGCCCTCACCGCCCTCAAATGCCCGCAGGAATTGAAAGGCCACGTGCGTGGCGCGCTGAACAATGGCTGCACGGTGGAAGAGATTCGCGAGGCGTTGCTGCATTGCGCGGTGTACGCGGGCGTGCCGGCGGCGATTGATGCGTTTCGGGCGGCGCAGGAAGTGATCGACAGTTATCAGAAATCTTAGTGACTGGGAGATCGCTATCGCGAGCAAGCTCGCTCCCACAGTGGATCTTCGGTGTACATAAAATTCCGGTACACCTGCGATTACCTGTGGGAGCGAGCTTGCTCGCGATTGGCCCTCAAGAACACCACAAGCCAGAACCTATATCCAGCCACCCCACTGCAACACAAAAATCCCCAGATTGGTGGTAATCGCCGCCATCAATGTGGTGATGACGATGATCGCCGCCGCCAGTTCATGGTTGCCATCGGCCGCCCGGGCCATGACGTAACTGGCGGCGGCGGTGGGGCTGCCGAAATACAGGAACAGAATCCCCAGCTCCGCCCCGCGAAAGCCCCAGAGCCAGGCACCGAGGGTGGCCAGCAGCGGCAGGCCGACCATCTTCACCAGGCTTGAACTCAGGGCCATCTTGCCGCTCTTGCGCAAAGCGGCCAGCGACAGCGTGCCACCGATGCAGATCAGCGCCAGGGGCAAGGTCATTTGCGAGAGGTATTTGGCCGAGGTCTCGAACCAGTTCGGCAGGCCGATCTGCCAATAAGCGAACGGCGCGGCAACGATCACGCTGATGATCAGCGGGTTGCTGATCACGCTTTTGCAGATGCTCCACGGGTCGGATTTGATCACCGGGCTGTAGACCGCCAGCACAATGGTCGACAAGGTGTTGTAGAACAGGATCACCAGCGCCGCGAGAATCGCCCCCAGGGAAATCCCGTAGTCGCCATACATGCTCGCCGCCAGCGCCAGGCCGATCACCCCGTTGTTGCCGCGAAACGCACCTTGGGTATAGATGCCGCGATCTTCGCGCGGGCATCGCCAGATCGACCAGCCCCAGGCCAGCGCAAAGCTCACCAGGGTGGCCACCGAGAAATAGATCAACAGGTCCGCCTGCAACGCCGCGTGCAGGTCGGCATGGAGGATGCCGAGGAACAACAGCGCCGGCATGGTGACGTTGAACACCAGCGAGGAGGCGATGTGGATGAAGTTGTCGTTGATCCAATAGATGCGCTTGAGCAACGCCCCCAGAAACAGCATGGCAAACACCGGCGCGGTGATGTTCAGGGTTTCGAGGAAAATTGCCAGCATGCCGGGGGACCTTCAGAGGGCGTCGTTAGGTGGCTAATGATAAGCCACTCACGGCATTGGCGTCTGGTGAAGTGCCTTCGCGAGCAAGCCCGCTCCCACATTTTGTTCTCGGATGAACGCAGAATCTACACTCACCGCAGCCCCTCTGTGGGAGCGGGCTTGCTCGCGAAGACGTCGGCACATCCAACATCAATGCAAGCTGATCCACCGCTTTCGCGAGCAAGCCCGCCCCCACATTGGCTCTTCAGTGGTCAACAGATCAGGTAATCGGCGCCGGGTTGAACAACGTGATGTCGTTGTACAGCTTGTGCCGCTCGGCCCAGGTCTGTTTCTTGCCGCTGGCCACGTCCAGGTAGTAGTGGAACAGCTCCCAGCCCAGTTCTTCGATCGTCGCGCGTCCGGTGGCGATCCGGCCGGCGTCGATGTCGATCAGATCCGGCCAGCGCTGGGCCAGTTCGGTGCGGGTCGAGACCTTCACCACTGGGGCCATGGCCAAGCCGTACGGCGTGCCACGGCCGGTGGTGAAGACGTGCAGGTTCATCCCCGCCGCCAGTTGCAGCGTACCGCAGACGAAATCACTGGCCGGTGTGGCGCAGAAGATCAGGCCCTTTTGCTTGAACCGCTCGCCCGGGCCGAGCACGCCATTGATCGCGCTGCTGCCGGACTTGACGATCGAGCCCAAGGACTTTTCAACGATGTTCGACAGCCCGCCCTTCTTGTTGCCCGGCGTGGTGTTGGCGCTGCGATCCGCCTCGCCCTTGGCCAGGTAACGGTCGTACCAGTCCATCTCGCGCACCAGTTCCTGGGCCACTTCCCGAGTTTGTGCCCGGGAGGTCAGCAGGTAGATCGCATCACGCACTTCGGTGACTTCGGAAAACATTACCGTCGCCCCCGCCCGTAACAACAGGTCCGAGGCATAGCCCAGCGCCGGGTTGGCGGTGATGCCGGAAAACGCATCGCTGCCGCCGCACTGCATGCCCAGGATCAGCTCCGAGGCCGGCACGGTTTCGCGGCGGCGTTGGTCGAGCTTCTTCAGGCGCGTTTCGGCCAGCGCCATGATCTGCTCGATCATTTCGGTAAAGCCGTGGCTGGAATCCTGCAAGCGATACAGCCACGGCTCGCTGAGGTCCACGGAGCTGTCGTTCTCATGCATCACCTGCCCGGCCTGCAATTTCTCGCAGCCCAGGCTGATCACCAACGCCTCGCCCCCCAGGTTCGGGTTGCGTGCCAGATTGCGCACGGTACGAATCGGGATGTACGCATCGGTGGCGGTGATCGCCACGCCGCAGCCGTAGCTGTGGGTCAGCGCCACCACGTCATCGACGTTCGGGTATTTGGGCAGCAACTCGTCCTTGATACGCTTGACCGCGTGATCCAGCACCCCGGTCACACACTGCACCGTGGTGGTGATGCCCAGGATGTTGCGCGTGCCGACAGTCCCGTCGGCGTTGCGATAGCCCTCGAAGGTGTAGCCCTCCAACGGCGCATCGGCCACCGGTACGTCGGTGGACAGCGGCAGGCTGTCCAGCGGCGGCGCGGTGGGCATGCGCAGTTGGTCTTCCTTGACCCAGCTGCCACGGGGGATCGGTTGCAGCGCGTAGCCAATGATCTGGCCGTAGCGGATCACCTCGCCGCCCTCGGGAATGTCTTCCAGAGTGACTTTGTGGCTCTGGGGTACGAAGTCCACGGTGACCAGGCCGTCCGGGAACTCAGTCCCGGCCGGTACGCCCTGGTCATTGACGACAATCACCACGTTGTCCCGCTCGTGCAGGCGGATGTAACGGGGCGAATCGGCATGTTCAATCAGTTGCATTGACGCCGCTCCTTCAGGATTTTGCTTCAGACAGGCTGGAGATACCGGCATCCTTGGCCGTTGGCTCTTTGAGCACGACGCGCTTGATCGGACCGACGATGACCAGGTAGCTGAACACCGCCACCAGTGCGTTGCAACCGACGAACACCAGTGCCCACTTGAACGAACCGGTGGCGCTGATGATGTAGCCGATGACGATTGGCGTAGTGATCGATGCCAGGTTGCCGAAGGTGTTGAACAGGCCACCGCTCAAACCGGCGATCTGTTTTGGCGACGTATCGGAAACCACCGCCCAGCCCAATGCGCCCACGCCTTTACCGAAGAAAGCCAGGGCCATGAAGCCCACCACCATCCATTCGATGTCCACGTAATTGCAGGCCACGATGCTGCTGGACACCAGCAGGCCGGCGATGATCGGCGCCTTGCGGGCGAAGGTCAGCGAGTGGCCCTTGCGCAGCAGGTAGTCGGAAATCACCCCGCCCAATACCCCGCCGATGAAACCGCAGATCGCCGGCAAGGACGCGATAAAACCAGCCTTGAGGATGGTCATGCCACGCTCCTGCACCAGGTACACCGGGAACCAGGTCAGGAAGAAGTAGGTGATGCCGTTGATGCAGTATTGGCCCAGGTACACGCCCAGCATCATGCGGTTGGTCAGCAGTTGGCGGATGTAATCCCACTTCGGACCGTCGGTTTTCTTGCCCTTGCCTTTGTCCTGGTCCATATCGACCATCGCGCCGTTGGCGGCGATGTGATTGAACTCGGCTTCGTTGATCATCGGGTGCTGACGCGGACTGTAGATCACTTTCAGCCAGATCAACGAGAACACGATGCCGATCACGCCCATCACGATGAACACGTGCTGCCAGCCGAAGCGGTAGACGATCCAGCCCATCAGCGGTGCAAACAACACCGTAGCGAAATACTGCGCCGAGTTGAAAATCGCCGAGGCGGTGCCGCGTTCTGCGGTGGGGAACCAGGCGGCGACAATACGTGCGTTGCCCGGGAAGGATGGCGCTTCGGCCAGCCCTACCAGAAAGCGCAGCATGAACAGCGCAACCACAGCCGTGGAGACACCGAACTCACCGACATAGCCTTGCAGCACGGTGAACAGCGACCAGGTAAAAATGCTCAAGGCATAGATTTTTTTCGAGCCGAAGCGGTCGAGCAGCCAGCCGCCGGGAATCTGCCCGGCCACGTAGGCCCAGCCGAAAGCGGAGAAGATATAACCGAGGGTGACGGCGTCGATGCCGAGGTCTTTTTGCAGGCTGGAGCCCGCGATGGCGATAGTTGCGCGGTCGGCGTAGTTGATCGTTGTCACCAGGAACAGCATGAGCAGGATCAAATAGCGGACGCGGGTCGGCTTGGTTTCTTGCATGTCATCTACTTCCACTATTTATTTTTATACAGGAAATCAGGTTGTATGCGATCGGCGCCGGATGCCCGGAGCCGACCGGTATTGCGCTTACGATCCGATGTAGGAAGTCTTCACCACGGTGTAGAACTCTTGCGCGTAGCGACCTTGCTCACGCGAACCATAGGACGAACCTTTGCGCCCGCCGAACGGCACGTGGTAATCCACGCCGGCGGTCGGCAGGTTAACCATCACCATGCCCGCCTGGGAATGGCGCTTGAAGTGGTTGGCATATTTCAACGAAGTAGTGGCGATGCCGGCAGACAGACCGAACTCGGTATCGTTGGCCATCGCCAGCGCCGCCTCGTAGTCCGCCACGCGCACAACGTTGGCCACCGGACCGAAGATCTCTTCGCGGCTGATGCGCATCGACGCTTCGCTGTCGGCGAACAGGGTCGGCGCCAGGAAGTAACCTTCGGTGTCGCACGTCACCAGACCGCCGCCGCTGACCAGCCGCGCACCTTCGCTCTGGCCGATGTCGATGTACTTCAGGTCTTGGTTGAGCTGGGCTTCGGACACCACAGGGCCGATATCGGTGCCGGACTTCAGCGCATGGCCGACCTTGATCGATTGCATGCGTTCGGCCATGGCCGCGACGAACTTGTCGTGGATGCCGGCAGTGACGATCAGGCGGCTCGAGGCCGTGCAACGTTGGCCGGTGGAGTAGAACGCGCTCTGCACCGCCAATTCGACGGCCTGCTTGAGGTCGGCGTCGTCGAGGATGATCTGCGGGTTTTTGCCGCCCATCTCCAATTGCACCTTGGCCTGGCGCGACACGCAGTTGACAGCGATCTGCCGACCCACGCCTACGGATCCGGTGAAGCTGATGCCGTCGACTTTCGGGCTGTTGACCAGGACTTCGCCGACCACACGGCCGCTGCCCATCACCAGGTTGAACGCACCGGCCGGGAAACCGGCGCGGGAAATGATTTCCGCCAAGGCCCAGGCGCAACCGGGCACCAGCTCGGCGGGCTTGATCACCACGCAGTTGCCATAGGCCAGGGCCGGGGCGATTTTCCAGGCAGGGATGGCAATCGGGAAGTTCCACGGGGTGATCAGGCCGACCACACCCAAGGCTTCGCGAGTGACTTCGACGTTAACGCCCGGGCGCACCGACGGCACGTAGTCGCCAGACAGGCGCAAGCATTCGCCGGCGAAGAACTTGAAAATGTTGCCAGCGCGGGTCACTTCGCCGATGGCTTCGGGCAGGGTCTTGCCCTCTTCCCGGGCCAGCAGTTGGCCGAGTTCTTCACGACGGGCGAGGATCTCGCTGCCGACTTTGTCCAGCGCATCGTGACGGGCCTGAATGCCCGAAGTCGACCAGGCCGGGAATGCAGCGCGGGCGGCTTCGATGGCAGCATTGACTTGTGCTGCGTCAGCCTTGGCGTATTCACCGATGACATCGGACAAGTCAGACGGGTTGATGTTGGTGCAGTAGTCAGCACCGGCCACCCACTGACCGTTGATGTAGTTATCGAAACGCTTTGCATCTGTCACGGATGCTTCTCCTTACAAAAAGCCTTACGCAAAAAGCCGCTGATTGCTCAGCGGCCTTGTCGGGTCGGTTACTGCTTGCCTTGCTTGTCGATCAGCGCGGCCAGGGCGTCGTATTCCTCTGGCAGCAGGTCGGTCAGCGGCGTACGTACAGGACCTGCGTCATAGCCGACGATCTTTGCGCCAGCCTTGACGATGCTCACCGCGTAACCGGCCTTGCGGTTGCGGATGTCCAGGTACGGCAGGAAGAAGTCGTCGATGATCTTGCCGACGGTCTCGTGATCGTCACGAGCAATGGCGTGGTAGAAGTCCATCGCGGTTTTCGGAATGAAGTTGAACACCGCCGAGGAGTAGACCGGTACGCCCAGGGCCTTGTAGGCCGCTGCGTAGACTTCAGCGGTCGGCAGGCCGCCCAGGTAGCTGAAGCGATCGCCAAGGCGACGACGGATCGACACCATCAGTTCGATATCGCCCAGGCCATCTTTGTAGCCGATCAGGTTCGGGCAACGCTCGGCCAGTTGTTCCAGCTGAGTGGCGTTCAGGCGGCAGACGTTGCGGTTGTACACCACCACGCCGATCTTCACCGATTTGCACACGGCTTCAACGTGGGCGGCAACGCCGTCCTGGCTGGCTTCGGTCAGGTAGTGCGGCAGCAGCAACAGGCCCTTGGCACCCAGGCGCTCGGCTTCCTGAGCGTATTCGATGGCCTGACGGGTCGCACCGCCGACACCGGCGAGAATTGGCACGCTGGTGGCGCAGGTATCGACGGCGGTCTTGATGACTTGGGAATACTCGCTGGCAGCCAGGGAGAAAAATTCACCGGTGCCGCCTGCTGCGAACAGTGCAGAGGCGCCATACGGGGCCAGCCACTCGAGGCGCTTGATGTAGCTGTCGCGATTGAAATCGCCTTGGGCAGTGAAATCGGTGACCGGGAACGACAGCAGGCCAGACGAGAGGATGGACTTCAGTTCTTGTGGATTCATTATTCGAACACCCTGGACGCAATGATGTGTTGTAGGAAACGGTTCAGCTTCAAGTGAAGTTGTAGGTCATCGTACAACTTAAAATGTGAACGTCAACTGCATTTCGTCTTTTGTCGGGGATCGGCCTGAGGGAGTTTTATCGCTAAGCCTTGTCAATCGGGGCTTTGAGCGGGATTGAAAGACGGATGAAACTGGCCGCCCGAGCACCAGGACCGCTCATCGCCACTGTCAACTCTGCCAGTAGGCACCCTCACGCCATAGGGGCATAACCCAGGCATGACCGGGCAATGCCTGGCCGTAGTCCTTCAATCTTTTAAGTGAGCCCGCCCGTACGCGACGATCAGGGCCGCCTCACAAGGAGCGACATCATGGCGAAGACCTATGCGAAACCGACGCTCAAGGATTTTCCAGCCACTGCAGAAGTCACGATCAGCCTGTCAGACGTAAAGACGTTGACCGTAAAGATTCCGGATGCAGATTTCGACCCGAACTCGTCAGCCCAATTGACCCTAGGCTCCAAGCGCGTGGGCGCTTTTGCCGCCCTGACTGAGGGCGAGGAGGCTACGCCACGCAAAGAGGTGACATTGACTGTAACCAACGCCGACTTGATAGCATTCGAAGGCAAATTGGTTGAGCTTCGTTACGAGGTGAGTTACGAGGCCGGCTGGGACAACGATAAATCCGAGCCGCAAATGTTGCGGATCAACGCGTAGGGCTGCGCGCCTGCTATTTGGTCAGACAGGCGGACCCCATTCCCTCGCCACAGGATGTGCCCACCCTGCCCCCTGGTCGAAACAGGATGGCAAGCGCTTCTAACCCTGCGCTTGCGCCTCTTCATGGGCCTGGCGCAGCCGCTCACGGCTGTTGGTCAGGTGCAAACGCATGGCCGCACGGGCCGCCTCGGAGTCCTGGCGGGCGATGGCGTCGTAGATCTCCTCGTGCTCGCGGCTCAGGCGGTTCATGTAGCGCTGCTGGTCATCGTGGGCCAGGCGCGCCGAGTTCACCCGGGTACGCGGAATGATGCTGGTGCCCAGGTGGGTCATGATGTCGGTGAAGTAGCGGTTGCCGGTGGACAGGGCGATTTCCAGGTGAAAGGCGAAGTCCGAGGCCACCGCATCGCTGGCGTGGGCGGCGCTTTCGTTCAAGGCATCGAGGGCGGCGCGCATCGCCGCCAACTGCTCGTCGCTGCGGCGCTGCGCCGCCAGCCCGGCGGATTCCACTTCCAGGCTGATGCGCAACTCCAGAATCGCCAGCACGTCACGCAAGGTGACCACCGTGGCCGGATCGATGCGAAAACCGCTCGGGCTCGGCGTGTCCAGCACAAAGGTGCCGATGCCATGGCGGGTTTCCACCTGGCCGGCCGCCTGCAAGCGGGAAATCGCCTCGCGCACCACCGTGCGGCTGACGCCATGGGCTTCCATGATCGCCGACTCGGTGGGCAATTTATCGCCACGCTTGAGCAGACCGTCGCGAATCTGCTCGGTCAACACCGTCACCAGCTCCTGCGCCAGGCTGCGGCGCTTGCGGGGAAAGCGTGGTACGTCGATCGGGTTTTCCATGGGTCTGTGTCTCGGCAAACGGCTGAATGGCGTCATCATAGCGCAACGTGGTTGTATGATCACCGTGGGTGCAGAAACCGAGCCGACTTCATCGCGAGCAGGCTCGCTCCCACAGGTTTTGGGTTGTTCAGGCGGTAACGGTGCGCTCCACCAGTTGGCCATTCTCAATACGCACATGGCGCGGGTGGAAACGTTTCAAACTGCTTCGGTGGCCAACGCTGACGATGCTCAGGCCTGGCAATTGGTCAATCAGCGCCTGGTACAGCGTCGCTTCGTCCTCTTCATCCATCGCCGACGTGGCTTCGTCCATGTACAACCATTGCGGTGCATAAAGCAATGCGCGGGCAAAGGCCAGGCGTTGTTGCTCGCCGGGCGAGAGCATGCGCTGCCAGTGGTTGCTTTCATCCAGCCGCGCAATCAGGTGCGGCAGACGACAGGTTTCCAGCACCTGTGCATAACGTTCGTGGGGATAGACATCGCCGGCCTGTGGATAACTCAGCACCTCACGCAGGCTGCCAATCGGCAAATACGGTTTTTGTGGCAAGAACAGATAACGCGCCGTCGGCAGAAGAATGTGGCCATGCCCGGCGGGCCATAAATGCCCCATCGCGCGAAACAGCGTGGATTTGCCACTGCCCGAACGGCCACTGAGCATCACCCGCTCGCCCGGTTCAACGGTCATCTCGGCACTGCTGAGCAGATGACGACCGTCGGCCAGGTCCAGCCCCAGGTTACGCACCTTCAATGCGTCGCCCTGGTTTTGCACATCAATGGCCGGCACACGGTCTTCGTTCTCGCTCATGGCCTGGCGGAAGCTCAGCAAACGATCACAGGTGGCGCGCCACGCGGCGAGGTCGGCGTAGGCGCTGATGAACCAGCTGAAGTTCTCCTGCACATTGCCGAACGCCGAGTTGATCTGCATGAGCTCGCCCAGCTGGATCTTGCCGGCGAAGTAGCGCGGCGCAGCGACGATAAACGGGAAGATGATCGCGATCTGGCCGTAGCCAGAGGTGAAGAACGTCAAGCGCTTGGACACCCGCATGATGTCCCAGAAGTTATGCCAGACCAGGCCGAACCGCCCGCTCAGGCGGCGGTTCTCGTTCGGTTCGCCGTTGTACAGCGCAATGCTTTCGGCGTTCTCGCGCACCCGTACCATGGAGAAACGCAGGTCGGCTTCGAAGCGTTGCTGGTTGTTGTTCAGGGTGATCAAGCGACGGCCGATCAGATGCGTCAACCAACTGCCCACCGCCGCATACACCAGTGCGCACCAGAACATGTAGCCTGGGATGGTGTAGCCGAACACTTCGATGCTGCCCGACACCCCCCACAAAATGATCGAGAACGACACCAGGCTGACCACCGTGCGCAGCAGCCCCAAGCCCAGGCTCAGGGTATTAGTGGTGAAGCTGTTGAGGTCTTCGGAAATCCGCTGGTCCGGGTTATCGGTATAACCGCCCTGCTCCAGTCGGTAATAGTTCTTGTCACAGAGCCAACGAGCAAAATGCTGCTCGGTGAGCCAGGCCCGCCAGCGGATGGTGAGCATCTGTGTGAGGTACAAGCGGTACACCGCGCCAAGGATCGCCACCGCCGCAATGCCGCAGAAATACAGGATCAACTGCCAGAACGCCGCGCTGTCCTTCTCTTGCAGGGCGTTGTAGAAATCCTTGTACCAACTGTTGATCCACACCGAAATCGCCACGCTGAACAGCGACAACGCAATAACAGCGATCAACAACGTCCAGGCCTTGCCCTTCTCCTCACTGCGCCAGTACGGCGTGGTCATTTGCCAGACACGGCGGAAAAACTGCCCGCGCACCGCGTCATTGACCGCGGAATATTCAGCGTTCTGATTCATGGTTAAGGCTCAAATAAAGAAAAGAACAGATTCGGGCCGATCATAGAGCAACGGCCCGATGTGTCGCGAGGGTGGACAACACCTGTTCAGCGCAGGTTCAGCGACGCACGGGACGCTTTTGCAATTTGCGCTGCAAAGTCCGCCGGTGCATGCCCAAGGCGCGAGCGGTGGCGGAGATATTGCCTTCGTGCTCGGTCAGCACCCGCTGGATGTGTTCCCATTGCAGGCGATCCACCGACATGGGGTTTTCCGGCACCAAGGTGTCGAGGTCGGCATGCTCGGACAACAGCGCCGCCAGCACGTCATCGGCGTCCGCCGGTTTGCACAGGTAATTGCAGGCGCCGCGCTTGATGGCCTCGACCGCGGTGGCGATGCTCGAGTAGCCGGTGAGGATCACCACGCGCATCTCCGGGTCCAGCTCCAGCAACTTGGGCAGCAGCACCAGGCCCGAGTCGCCGTCCATTTTCAGGTCCAGGGCGGCGTAGTCCGGCAGGTCAGCCTGGGCGATGCTCAGGCCCTCCTCGGCGGACCCGGCAGTGCTCACGCGAAAACCGCGACGGGACATGGCCCGGGCCATCACGCGGGTGAAAGTAGCGTCGTCATCTACCAGCAACAGGTGCGGCAGTTCTTCGCCGTCGACTTGGATCTCGTCACTCATGTTCGTCTCCTCGGTCGGCATGGGGCAGGCGCAGCTCGGTGAGCGTGCCGCCTTCCTCATGGGGGTAGAGTTTCACCGAGCCGCCGGCGCGTGTCACGCTGGCTTTGCTCAAAAACAGGCCGAGGCCGAAACCTTTGCCCTTGGTGGTGTAGAACGGCTTGCCGATCTGCTCGGCAATCGCCAGCGGCACACCGGCGCCATGGTCGCGGATGCTGATGGTCAGCTCATAGGCGTTCCAGTCCAGCGCCACTTCCAGGCCTTCGGGACAGGCGTCGGCAGCGTTGTTCAACAGGTTCAGCAACGCCTGGGTCAGATCCGGCGGCGGCGCCATGCGCGGCACCGGGCCCTGCCCCAGGCGCTGGAAGCGATAACTGGCTTCCGGACGCATCAGGTGCCAGCGGTTCAGGGCCTCGTCGAGCCAGTCAGTAACGTCCTGCATGTCGATGGCCAACCGGCGGTTGGCCTCGGCGGCGCGCACCAGGTACTGCAGGGTTTCCTTGCAGAGCTTGACCTGATCCTGCAACACGCTGAGGTCCTCTTGCAGTGCCGGGTCGTGGTGATCCTGGCGCATCTCCTTGAGCAGCACGCTCATGGTCGCCAGCGGCGTGCCCAATTCATGGGCGGCACCGGCGGCCTGGGTCGCCACGGCCAGCAATTGCTCGTCCCGCAGGCCCTCTTCACGGCGGATGGCCCGCAGTTCTTCCTGGCGACGCAGTTCCTCGGCCATGCGCGCGGCAAAAAACGTGATGACCGCCGCCGCCAGGGCGAAACTCAGCCACATGCCATAGATCTGCAGGTTTTCCCGGGCGATGGGGAAGGTTTCCAGCGGGTAGAAGCGCGCCAGCAGCAAGGTGTACAGCGCCAGGGCAATACCGGACAGGATCAGCGAAAACCGCCACGGCAGCGTCACCGCGGCAATGGTCAGCGGCACCAGGTAATAGGAGACGAAGGGGTTGGTGGAACCGCCGGAGAAATACAGCAGCGCGCTGTGGATAAACAGGTCGCAGGCCAGCTGTACGGCGTATTCCAGCTCAGTCACCGGCCACGAGGTGCGCAAGCGGATGGCGGTCAGCGCGCACAGTATCGAAGAGCAGGCGAGGGTGATCGCCAATTGCAGCCAGGGTAGCGGCAGCAGCTCGAACCAATAGGCGAGCCCCACGGACCCGGCCTGGGCGGCCAGGACCAGAATTCGGATAAACGTCAGACGCCAGAGGTTCTGGCGAGAGGCGGAAGTCAGTTGCAAAGGGGCGAGCATGAGCTCTCCTGATGAGCGCTCCAGGCGAATCACACGGAGTATAACCAAGGCGCGGGTTGCACAGGCAGCTATGCGGCAAAGCGCCACAGCTCTAAATGCTACATATCCCTCTTGCTCCCCACCACAAGAGCCCTTCACTGGCCTCACGTATCTGTATAGAAGTTGTAACTGTGCGAACCCGCCCATAAAAGCTAGAGTCTTACCGTTCACGCAGGCCCGGATCTCACCCCTGCGCCTCATCCCAAGGAGCTTTCATGCACACGTTCAGTCGCCCCGCCGCCCTGTTCGCCCTCAGCCTCGGTACCCTCGCCAGCCTGCCGGCCCTGGCCGCCGACGAGCTTCACTACAACCAGATTTCCCTGCGCGCCGAAGTCAGCCAGGAAGTGGCCCGCGACCTGATGATCGTCACCCTCTACACCGAGGAGCAAAACACCGACCCGGCCAAACTCGCCGCGGCCGTCAGCACCACGCTGAACAAAGCCATCGGCCAGGCCAAAGAGGTCAAGGACATCACCCTGCGCCAAGGCAGCCGCAACAGCTACCCGATCTACGACAACAAAGGCCAAAAAATCACCGGCTGGCGCGAACGCGCCGAACTGCGCCTGGAAAGCGCCGACTTCGCCGCCCTGTCCAAACTCACCGGCGAATTGCTCACCGACATGAAAATGGGCGGCATGGACTTCGCCATCGCCACCGCCACCCGCAAAAGCAGCGAAGACGCCCTGCTCAAAGACGCCGTCAACGCCTTCAAAGCCCGCGCCCAACTGGCCACCGATGCCCTGGGCGGCAAGGGTTACAAAATCGTCAACCTGAACTTCAACACCAACGGTTATCCACAACCGTTCATGCGCCCGCAGATGATGATGAAAGCGGCGTCCATGGATGCTGAGTCGGTCACGCCGGAAGTGGAAGCGGGCACCAGCCAGGTCAGCATGACGGCGGATGGGGCGATTGAGGTACTGATGCAGTAAATCCGTTTCGTACTGGCTGAACGCTAACACCCAGCAACGAAATTCCCCGTGGCGAGGGAGCTTGCTCCCGCTGGGCTGCGCAGCAGACCCAAACCTGACACCGCGGTATGTCAGATGAATGGGGTCGCTGTTTTTAGGGCCGCTTCGCGCCCCAGCGGGAGCAAGCCCGCTCCCACAGGGGGAACGCGGTCCCACCAAGAACCAGGCCGGCTGTCAGGCCGCCTCGCGGTGGACGTAGATTTTGGCGCCCCGTTAACCACGATGGCCGAACGCAGGCATTGCGTAGTGGGCATCCCGGCATGGATGCCGGGATAGCCGCGCTGGGCCATGGATGGCCCTTCGCGGCGGGCCCACGGAGCAATGCCGGAGTGAGGGCATGCCGAGCCTAAGCGAGGCACCGAGTGGTGGGGCAGAAGCGTTTTGGTTACTTTTGCGCTCTTCAAAAGTGACCCGCCGTAAGGGCCATCCCTTTCAAGGTCTTTTCGTTTTGGCGGCCTTGATTACCCGGTCCGTTGAAACATGTGCATGCACCGCAGTGCCTTGCACCCATGTTTTGGGTTTAGGCACCTTGGGGCCCCGGGGATTTTTCGCAACTTGTTTTGGTTGGATGTTTCTGGCCAGTTCCAACAAGCGCTGGGCCAGTTTTTCCAGAGGTATGACGGGAAAACATTCCGAGGGCAGCGCAATTTGCAGGCCTTCATAACCACTCCGGACCTGAACCGCCAAGTGATAGGTTGAGGCTTCCCAGCCGGCAGGCTGGGAAGCCTGATGAGCTTGCTCGACGCTTCGTTTGAGTACGGCCAGGACGTTGTAGGCCAACACCGCAGTAGTGAACCCGAGCAATGCAGCCTTTGGGCTACCAAGGGTTTCGATTTCACTTTCCAGGATTGTTTCCAGTCGCTGGAACATGCCTTCAATGCTCCAGCGGCGGCGATAGAGTTCCGCGATCTGCTGCGCGCTGACGCTTTCAGGCAGGTTGCTCCAGAACATCAAGCTGCTGTCACCCGAGTCTGTTGGCGAATGAAGCGTCAGTTCGACACGCCGACACTGATAACCGCCTCTGACCTGAATGATCTGCTCACGCACAGTGCCCGCGCCCACAGGCACGGGTTCTTGCCAATGACCCTCTTGAATCAAGCGCGGATGCTTGGCTTGTTGACGAATGACAAAGGAGGTTTTGACCTGTTCGCAAGCCTCCATGACCGGGAGCGTGCAATAGAGTCGATCAGCCAGCCACACCTGGCCCGGCTCGGCATCGGCCAAGAGAGGCAGCACACAAACACGCTCGCTTGCGTAGGCATCTTCACATGCCTGCAGGTCGATGACTTGATCCAGGTCGGGGTCGTAGACAACCACCGAAAACCCGGGCCGAGCGGCGCCGCGCTCGTGGCGTAAAGCCCCCAGTCGTTTCTCAGTGGATGCCAAGTGATTACCGTCCACCACCCGAACCTGCCAACCCGGCAACATCGTCGTGCAACCCAACTCCTTGATGGTTGGAGCCAGGCGCTGCGCACAGCCCGTGACCAGGGCGCGCAACAAAGCTGGCTCGGTACGACTGATCTTGTCGTAGAGGGCCGCCAGGCTGACAGGAAGATCTTCCAGTTGCCGCGCCGCGGCGTGCAGGGATGGCTTCAAACCCAATGAAACAAGGGACATCAGCTTGATGATGGTCGAGAACAGTAGCTCACGAGAATACTGCCGTTGCCGATGTTCTTCGAAGACCTGATCGACCCACTCAGGGGCAATAGCGTGCTCCAGCGCCAATTTGGCCATAACGCTGGCAGGTGCTTTTTTCTCGAAACGCGCTAGAACATCGGCCCACATCGTTCTGGTATCCCTGATAGAAACTTCAGGGGATTTTACCTAAGACCTTGAAAGGGGTGGCCGTAAGGGCGGAACCCTAAGCCGCCGTTACCGCAGCAATGGATATGTACTCAGCCAACAACATTCTAGCCGGCTGTCAGGTCGCCATCGCGAGCAGGCTCGCTCCCACAGTTTGATCGAAGTACACCCGGAAGAAACAGGTCGGCTATAAGGCTGCCTCGCGAGCAAGCTTTGCTCCCACAGACCTGATGGGTGTACAACCGGGAGAGACAGGCCAGCTATAAGGCCGCCTCGTCCAAAGCGCTATGCCCAAACCCAACAGTCCCCCTCACTTTTCGATATTTCCAACACCCCCACCCGCAACGCTACTCTCCTGAAAACCGTCACCACCCCCCAAGGGATTTCATGGACAGAACCACCTTCAAACCACTCCTACTCACTCTAGCCCTGATCAGCAGCGCACCACTGGCCCAAGCCGCCACCACCCTGGTCTACTGCTCCGAAGCCAGCCCCGCCGGGTTCGACCCCAGCCAATACACCAGCGGCACCGACTTCGATGCCTCGGCCGAAACCGTCTTCAACCGCCTCACCCAATTCAAGCGCGGCGGCACCGAGGTCGAACCCGGGCTGGCCACGAGCTGGGACGTGTCCGCCGATGGCCTCATCTACACCTTCCACCTGCGCGACGGCGTGAAATTCCATACCACCGACTACTTCACCCCCACCCGCGACTTCAACGCCGACGACGTGTTGTTCACCTTCCAGCGCCTGCTCGACCCGCAACACCCGTTCCGCCAGGCCTACCCCACCGAGTCGCCGTACTTCACCGACATGGGCCTGAACACCACGATCAAGAGCGTCGAGAAAGTCGATGAGCACACCGTGCGTTTCAACCTGAACAACGTCGATGCCGCTTTCGTGCAGAACCTGGCGATGAGCTTCGCCTCCGTGCAGTCCGCCGAATACGCGGCGCAGTTGTTGAAGGAAGGCAAGGCCGGGGACCTCAACCAGAAACCCGTCGGCACCGGGCCGTTTGTGTTCAAGCGCTACCAGAAGGACTCGCAGATCCGCTACGCCGCCAACACCGCGTACTGGAAACCCGAGGACGTGAAGCTCGACAACCTGATTTTCTCCATCACCCCGGACGCCGCCGTACGCCTGCAAAAGCTCAAGCGCGGCGAATGCCAGGTCAGCGGCTACCCGCGTCCGGCTGACATCGAGATCATCGAGCAAGACCCGAACCTGCAGGTGCTCAAGCAGCCCGGCTTCAACCTGGGTTTCCTGGCCTACAACGTGACACATCCACCCCTGGACCAGCTCAAGGTCCGCCAGGCGCTGGACATGGCCATCGATAAACCCGCAATCATCAAGGCCGTGTACCAGAGCGCCGGCCAACTGGCGCAAAACGCCTTGCCACCGGCCCAGTGGTCGTTCGACCCGGCCATCCAGGACGCGCCCCACGACGTGACCAAGGCCAAGGCGCTACTCAAGGAAGCAGGGGTTGCGCCGGGTACCACCATCGATTTATGGGCGATGACAGTGCAGCGCGCCTCCAACCCCAATGCGCGAATGTCTGCGCAGATGATCCAGCAGGATTGGGCCAAGATCGGCATCAAAGCCAACATCGTCAGCTATGAATGGGGCGAGTACATCAAGCGCGCAAAAAATGGTGAGCATGATGCAATGATTTACGGCTGGACCGGCGACAACGGCGACCCGGACAACTGGCTGGGCGTGCTGTACAGCTGCGCGGCGGTCAAGGGCAGCAACTACGCCAAGTGGTGCGACCCGGCGTATGACCGGCTGATCCAGCAAGCCAAAGTCTCGAACGACCGCCAGCAACGGATCGATTTGTATCGACAAGCGCAGAAAATCCTCAAGCAACAGGTGCCCATCACCCCCATCGCGAACTCGACGGTCTTTCAACCGATAAACAGGCAAGTGGTGGATTTCAAACTCAGCCCATTCGGCCTGACGCCCTTCTACGGCGTGGGTTTGAAGAAGTAGCACCCGCCCCAACCCGGTGCATTTCGCCCCTTTCAATGCACCGGTACGGAGCGAGTTTTACCCCGAAAAAACCCGCGCAAACGGTCAACTGCGTCAGAAGTTATACAGATGCGACATTAAGGTACGTTCGTGCCACTGAATCGGACTTGTGACCGCTCTGGATCTTGCATTGGGTATGGGGCCTGCATAAGTATCCGCAGGACGACTCACGAGGTCGCCCTCAAATCCAAAAATGACAACAAATCATGAGGCCAACATGCTTAAACAAGCGGTCATTCCGTTTTTAGTCGGCGCGAGCTTATTAGCCAGCGCACCTTTCGCCCAAGCCGCGACTAACCTGGTGTTCTGCTCCGAAGGGAGCCCGGCCGGTTTTGACCCTGGTCAGTACACCACCGGAACCGACTTCGACGCCTCCGCAGAAACCGTATTCAACCGCCTGACCCAGTTCGAGCGCGGCGGCACCGCTGTGATTCCTGGCCTGGCGACCAAGTGGGACATTTCCGACGACGGCCTGACCTACACCTTCCACCTGCGTGAAGGCGTCAAGTTCCACACCACCCCGTACTTCAAGCCGACCCGCGAATTCAACGCCGACGACGTGCTGTTCACCTTCAATCGCATGATCAACAAGGATGACCCGTTCCGTAAGGCGTACCCGACCGAATTCCCGTATTTCACCGACATGGGCATGGACACCAACATCGCCAAGGTCGAGAAAATCGACGCCAAGACCGTCAAGTTCACCCTCAATGCCGTAGACGCCGCGTTCATCCAGAACATGGCCATGCACTTTGCCTCCATCCAGTCCGCCGAGTACGCCGACCAGTTGCTCAAGGCAGGCAAGGCCGCCGATATCAACCAGAAGCCCATCGGCACTGGTCCGTTCGTCTTCAAGAGCTACCAGAAAGACTCGAACATCCGCTTCACCGGCAACAAGGAATACTGGGTTCCGGATGACGTGAAGATCGACAACCTGATCTTCGCCATCACCACCGACCCGTCGGTGCGTATCCAGAAGCTGAAAAAGAATGAATGCCAGGTCACCCTCTTCCCTCGTCCGGCCGACCTCAAGGCGATCAAGGAAGACAAGAACCTGAAGATGCCGGACCAACCGGGCTTCAACCTGGGCTACATCGCCTACAACGTGATGGACAAGATCAAGGGCAGCGACCAGCCCAACCCGATGGCCCAGCTGAAAGTGCGCCAGGCGCTGGACATGGCCGTCAACAAGCAGCAGATCATCGACTCGGTGTACCAGGGCGCAGGCCAACTGGCCGTCAATGCCATGCCACCGACCCAGTGGTCCTACGACACCACCATCAAGGACGCCGCGTACAACCCCGAGAAAGCCAAAGAGCTGCTCAAGGAAGCCGGCATCAAGGAAGGCACCGAGATCACCCTGTGGGCGATGCCGGTCCAGCGTCCCTACAACCCGAACGCCAAGCTGATGGCCGAAATGCTGCAGTCGGACTGGGCCAAGATCGGGATCAAGGCCAAGATCGTCACCTACGAGTGGGGCGAGTACATCAAGCGCTCCAAGGGCGGTGAAAACGGCGCCATGCTGATCGGCTGGAGCGGCGACAACGGTGACCCGGACAACTGGCTCAACGTGTTGTTTGGCTGCGACTCGCTGCAAGGCAACAACTTCTCGAAATGGTGCGACAAGAAGTTCGACGATATCGTCAAGCAAGCCAAGCGCACTTCGGATCAGTCCAAGCGCACCGAGCTGTATAAGCAGGCACAACACATCCTCAAAGATGCTGTCCCGATGACACCCATCGCTCACTCGACGGTGTTCCAACCCATGCGCGCCAACGTGCAGGATTTCAAGATCAGCCCCTTTGGCTTGAACTCCTTCTACGGCGTCAGCGTCAGCAAATAAAGGTAGGCAACGGCGACGTTTTTAACGGCGCCGTTGCTTTATCTGCCGAGACCAAGACCCAGGAAATCGCCTACATCCAAAAGCACTGCGTACCACAGCAGTTGGTTTCGGACGTATCGCCTTTTCCCACAAGTCTTTCAGGCATTACGCATTTACTGCCTGGCCCACGGCTCATACCGTCGGGGCCTGGTCGGTTTGCTAGCCTTGCGGCATTGCTGTGCAATGGATTGAGCTCAGTGTTCCGGACATGTCCCGGAAAGACACCGGTTCACTGTTAAACACCCCGAACGAGAGAGGGAGCGTCATGCGCCATACCTTGGTTTTATCCACATTGTTGGGCACCGGCCTCTTGGCCGCCGCGTCCATGGCCCAGGCCGCTGGCGGCAGCCTGGTGTTCTGTTCCGAAGGCAGCCCGGCCGGTTTCGACACCGCGCAATACACCACGGCCACCGACAACGATGCCGCGGAGCCGCTGTACAACCGCCTGGCGGAGTTTGAAAAAGGCGCGACCAACGTCGTCCCGGGCCTGGCAACAAGCTGGGACATTTCCGAAGACGGCCTGAAATACACCTTTCACCTACGTGAAGGGGTGAAGTTTCATACCACCGACTACTTCAAACCAAGCCGGGACTTCAACGCCGACGACGTGTTGTTCACCTTCAATCGCATGCTTGACCCGCAGCATCCGTTCCGCAAGGCCTATCCCACCGAGTTTCCGTACTTCAACGGCATGAGCCTGAACAAGAACATCGCCAAGGTGGAAGCGACCGGGCCGTTGACGGTGGTCATGACCCTCAACAGCGTGGACGCCGCGTTCATCCAGAACATCGCCATGAGTTTTGCCGCGATCCTGTCGGCCGAATACGCCGAGCAGTTGCTCAAGAACGGCAAGCCCAGCGACATCAACCAGAAGCCGATCGGCACTGGGCCGTTCGAGTTCAAGAGCTACCAGAAAGACTCCAATATCCGCTACGTTGCCAACAAGCAGTACTGGGCGCCGGAACGGGTCAAGCTGGATAATCTGATTTTCTCCATCAACACCGATGCCTCGGTACGGGTGCAGAAACTCAAGGCCAACGAATGCCAGGTCACCCTGCATCCACGCCCGGCCGACGTGCCAGCCTTGAAGAACGACCCCAAGCTGCAACTGATCGAGAAGCCCGGCTTCAACCTTGGCTACATCGCCTACAACACTCGCCACAAACCCTTCGACCAGGTCGAAGTACGCCGGGCGCTGGACATGGCGGTGAACAAGCAAAGCATCCTCAACGCCGTGTACCAGGGCGCGGGGCAACTGGCGCAAAACGCCATGCCGCCGACCCAGTGGTCCTACGACGACACGATCAAGGACACCGCCTACAACCCGGAAAAAGCCAAAGAGCTGCTCAAGGCCGCCGGGGTCAAGGACGGCACCGAAATCACCCTCTGGGCCATGCCCGTGCAACGCCCGTACAACCCCAACGCCAAGCTGATGGCCGAGATGCTCCAGGCCGACTGGGCGAAAATCGGTCTGAAGGTGAAGATCGTCAGCTACGAATGGGGCGAGTACATCAAGCGCACCAAGAACGGCGAGCACGACATCAGCCTGATCGGCTGGACCGGCGACAATGGCGACCCGGACAACTGGCTGGGCACGCTGTACAGCTGCGACGCCATTGGCGGCAACAACTACTCCATGTGGTGTGACCAGGATTACGACAAGCTGATCAAGCAGGCCAAGGTCGTCACCGACCGCGACCAGCGCACCGTGCTCTACAAACAGGCCCAGCAGTTGCTCAAGCAGCAAGTGCCGATCACCCCTGTCGCCCACTCGACGGTCAACCAGCCGCTGAGTACCAAAGTCGAAGGGTTCAAAGTCAGCCCCTTCGGTCGCAACGTGTTCTCGGGCGTCAGCCTGAACCCATAACCGTATAGCCACACAGCGAGGGTTTCCTTTGGAAGCCCTCTCGCAGATGTTTTGCCTTAATTCGCCGATCCGGCGCCATGCAAACGTTTGCTAGCTGTGAATGAGTTGTAAAAACCAATAGCCGTATCACCTAAAAAGACCGGCATTAAAAAGAAAGAAAAGGAGCGTTACCGATGAAACTGAGCAGCACCGCGATACTGGCCTTGGCCATCAGCAGCGTTACGGCCACGGCTTACGCTGAATCTGTCAGTCAGGAATTCGTTCCTACCGCGCTGGCCGACAGCAGCGCCCAGAGCGAAGCAAAAGGCTTCATCGATGGCCAGAGCCTGGGGGGCACGACTCGTAACTGGTACTCCAACGAGTTGAAACGTCGTGACGACCGATTCAGCTACAAGCCAAACAGCGTAAAAAATGACCCGTCCGTGCCGGCGACTCCCATTGCTCGTCGTATCAACTGGGTCCAAGGCACCATCGTCAACTACACGTCGGGCTTTACCCAAGGCACCGTCGGCGTCAGCACCGAAGTGGCCGCCTACAACGCTGTCGTTCTGGACCAGGACCGCAAGCACATTGCCGGTGGTTCTAACCGTACCCTGGCAGACTCCAACGGTGATGCCGTGGACCAGTGGAGCAAACTGGGCCTGGCTAACGTAAAGTTCCGCGTATCGAACACGACGCTGACTGCGGGTCGCCAGAACTTTAGTACGCCAATCATTGATGTCATCGGTAACCGTGCGCTGCCTTCGAGCTTCGAGGGTGTCAGCCTGCACAGTGAAGAATTCAACAACCTCTCGTTCGATCTGGCCGGTTTCGATCGCGTTTCGCCACGGACCGAGCAAAGCCTGTCGAAATTCCGTACCGAGTATTCCGCCACTGGCGTGGAAACCGACAAGGTCTACACCGCCGGCGTGAACTACCAGCCGTTCAAGAGCCTGAAAACCAGCCTGTATGGCGCCAAGGTCGAAGACTTCTGGAACCAATACTACTTCGGCGCCACCCACGAGCTGGGCGATAGCCAGGTGCTCAGCCTGACCACCAGCCTGAACTATTACAAAACCGTCGACGAAGGCAAAAAGCTGATGGGGAATATCGACAACGATACCTACTCCCTGTCGCTCGGCCTTGCTCACCAGGCCCACAGCCTGACGTTCTCCTACCAGGAAGTGAACGGCGACGAGTACTTCGACTACCTGCACGAAACCAACGGCATCTACCTGGCCAACTCCCTGCTGTCGGACTTCAACAGCCCGAACGAGAAATCGTTCCAGATCGCCTACGGCCTCAACATGGCCGAGTACGGCGTACCAGGCCTTAAGTTCAACATCTACCAGGCACGCGGTTGGGGCATCGACGGCACGCATTACCGTGGCACGGCCTACACCGTTGCAGGCAACCAACGCGCCGACCTGAGCCTGATGGACGGCGAAACTCACTACGAATACGGTGTCGGCGCCTCCTACGCTGTGCAGAGCGGCCCGCTCAAGGCCACCGCGATTCGTGCCACCTACACCACTCACCGCGCCAGCGAAAACCAGGCTGATGGCAACATCAACGAGTTCCGCCTGGTCACCACCATCCCGTTCAACATTCTCTAAACGCTGCACCGAACGGTCGACTCACGAGGTCGACCGTTCGGCTTTTGCCATTCAACCGATTGCAGAGGATTGACGATGAACATGAATCCCCTACGCGCCGCCATCGCTGCCGCGCTGCTGAGTGTCGCCGTTGGCGCCACGGCCAAACCCCTGGTGGTTTGCACAGAAGCCAGCCCGGAAGGCTTCGACATGGTCCAGTACACGACTGCAGTCACTGCCGACGCCGTGGCAGAAACCATTTTCAACCGCCTGGCCGACTTCAAGCCCGGCACCACCGAAGTGATTCCGGCCCTGGCCGAATCCTGGGACATCAGTGACGATGGCCTGACGTACACCTTCCACCTGCGCAAGGGCGTCAAGTTCCACACCACCGACTACTTCAAGCCGACCCGCGACATGAACGCCGACGACGTGGTCTGGAGTTTCCAGCGCCAACTGGACCCGAATCACCCATGGCACAAACTGTCGAGCGTGGGTTTCCCCTACTTTGAAAGCATGGGCTTCAAAGAACTGCTCAAGAGCGTCGAGAAAGTCGACGAGCACACGGTCAAGTTCAGCCTGACCCGCCGCGAAGCGCCATTCCTGGCCGACATCGCCATGGCCTTCTCCTCGATCTACCCGGCCGAATACGCCGACCAGTTGCTCAAGGCCAATAAGGCCGGCGATCTCAACAGCAAACCAGTGGGCACCGGGCCGTTCGTCTTCCAGCGCTACAACAAGGATGCCCAGGTGCGCTTCAAGGCCAACCCGGACTACTTCCGTGGCAAGCCGCCAGCCGATGCCCTGGTGCTGGCGATCGCCACCGACAACAACGTGCGCATGCAAAAGCTCAAGACCAACGAGTGCCAGATCGCGCTGTATCCCAAACCCGACGACATCCCCAGCATCAAGAAAGACCCGAACCTGAAGGTCGCTGAACTGGACGCGATGACCGTCTCCTACACCGCGCTGAACACCAGCCACAAATACATGAGCGACGTGCGGGTGCGCAAAGCCATCGACCTGGCCTTCGACAAGGAAGCCTACGTCAACGCCCTGTTCGGCAAGGGCAACGCCACCGTCGCGGTCAACCCGTATCCGCCAACCCTGCTGGGCTTCAACCACGACCTGAAGAACCCACCCCGCAACCTGGACAAGGCCCGTGAGTTGCTCAAGGAAGCCGGCGTACCGGAAGGCACCGTGTTCACCCTGTTCACCCGCAACGGCGGCGGCCCGACCAACCCCAACCCGATGCTCGGCGCGCAGATGATGCAGGCCGACCTGGCCAAGGTCGGGATCAAAGTCGACATCCGCGTGATGGAATGGGGCGAAATGCTCAAGCGCGCGAAAAACGGCGAGCACGACATGGTCTCCGCCGGATGGGCGGGCGATAACGGCGACCCGGATAACTTCCTGACGCCTATGCTCAGTTGCGAGGCCGCCAAGAACGGCGAAAACTACGCGCGCTGGTGCAACGAAAAATTCCAGGCGCTGATTGATCAGGCCCGCGCCACGGTGAACCCTGAGGAGCGTACCAAGCTCTATGAACAGGCCCAGGTGATTTTCAACCAGGACCAACCGTGGATCAGCATGGCCCACACCCGGATGTTCACGGCAATGCGCAACAACGTAGAGGGTTATGTGATTAGCCCGCTCACCACCAATAACTTCGCCACCACCCAGGTGAAGTAGATAAGAAAACGCCCGGCATCCCTTACCCAAGGGCCGCCGGGCACGCCTAACCGGCTGATGAGGTACACCTGAAGATGTTTAGTTTTATTGCCCGCCGACTGGGATTATTGATCCCCACGTTCTTCGGCATCACCTTGCTGACTTTCGCGTTGATTCGCATGATCCCCGGCGACCCCGTGGAAGTGATGATGGGCGAACGTCGGGTCGATCCCGAAATGCATGCTCAGGCAATGGAACGCCTTGGCCTCAATAAACCGCTGTATGCCCAGTACCTGGACTACATCGGCAAACTGGCCCAGGGCGATCTCGGCGAATCGCTGCGTACCCGTGAAAGCGTATGGACCGAGTTCAGCTCTCTGTTTCCCGCGACCCTGGAACTGTCCATGGCCGCCCTGTTGTTCGCCGGTATCCTGGGCCTTTTGGCCGGGGTGATCGCGGCACTCAAGCGAGGATCCCTGTTCGACCATGGGGTGATGGGCATCTCCCTGGCGGGATACTCAATGCCGATCTTCTGGTGGGGCCTGATCCTGATCATGTTCTTCTCGGTGTCCCTGGGCTGGACCCCGGTGTCCGGACGGATCGATCTGCTCTACGACATCGAGCCGCGGACCGGCTTCATGCTGATCGACACCCTGCTGGCCGATGAGCCGGGGGCGTTCCTCGACGCGCTGCACCACCTGATCCTGCCCGCCATCGTGTTGGGCACCATTCCGCTGGCGGTGATCGCCCGCATGACCCGCTCTTCGATGCTCGAAGTGCTGCGCGAAGACTACATCCGCACCGCCCGTGCCAAAGGCCTGTCGCCGTCGCGCGTGGTGTTCGTGCACGGCCTGCGCAACGCGTTGATCCCGGTGCTGACCGTGGTCGGCCTGCAAGTCGGCACCCTGCTGGCCGGTGCGGTCCTGACCGAAACGATCTTCTCCTGGCCGGGCATCGGCAAGTGGCTGATCGAAGCCATTGGCGCCCGGGACTATCCCGTGGTGCAGAACGGCATCCTGTTAATCGCCTGCCTGGTGATTCTGGTCAACTTCGTCGTGGACATCCTCTACGGCTTTGCCAACCCACGCATCCGTCACCAGCGCTGAGATCAAAACCATGAGTACTCCAACTACCGCGGTAGCAGTCGATCAAAGCCTGCTGTACCCATCCCCGTACAAAGAATTCTGGCACGCGTTTTCCCGCAACAAGGGCGCCGTGGCCGGGTTGATGTTCATGATCCTGGTGGTGTTCTGCGCGCTCTTCGCACCCTGGGTCGCCCCCCATGACCCGAGCGAGCAATACCGCGACTTCCTGCTGACGCCGCCGGCCTGGCTCGAAGGCGGGCAGCTCCAGTTCCTGCTGGGCACCGACGAACTGGGCCGCGATTTGCTCTCGCGCCTGATCCAGGGTTCGCGCCTGTCGCTGCTGATCGGCTTGTCGTCGGTGGTGATGTCGCTGATCCCGGGCATCCTGCTGGGGTTGTTCGCCGGGTTCTTCCCGCGCATCCTCGGCCCGACCATCATGCGCCTGATGGACATCATGCTGGCCCTGCCTTCGCTGCTGCTGGCCGTGGCGATTGTCGCCATCCTCGGCCCAGGCCTGATCAACACCGTGATCGCCATCGCCATCGTCTCGCTGCCGTCCTACGTGCGCCTGACCCGCGCCGCCGTGATGGGCGAGCTGAACCGCGACTACGTGACCGCCGCCCGCCTGGCCGGTGCCGGCCTGCCGCGCCTGATGTTCATCACCGTGCTGCCCAACTGCATGGCGCCGCTGATCGTGCAGGCGACCCTGAGCTTTTCCTCGGCGATCCTCGACGCCGCCGCCCTGGGCTTCCTCGGCCTGGGCGTCCAGCCGCCAACCCCGGAGTGGGGCACCATGCTTGCCTCTGCCCGCGACTACATCGAACGCGCCTGGTGGGTGGTGAGCCTGCCCGGTTTGACCATTTTGCTCAGCGTGCTGGCAATCAACCTGATGGGCGACGGTCTGCGCGATGCGCTGGACCCGAAACTCAAGAATGCCGCCTGAGGAGATTCCCATGTCACTGTTAGAAATCAAGAATCTCAACGTTCGCTTCGGCGACGCCACCGCCGTGCCGGTGGTCGACGGTCTGGACCTGACCGTGGAAAAAGGCGAAGTACTGGCCATCGTCGGCGAATCAGGCTCGGGTAAATCGGTGACCATGATGGCGCTGATGGGCCTGATCGAGCACCCCGGCATCGTCACCGCCGATGCGCTGAACTTCGACGGCAAGAACATGCTCAAGCTGAGCAACCGCCAACGTCGGCAGATCGTCGGCAAAGACTTGGCGATGGTCTTCCAGGACCCGATGACCGCGCTCAACCCCAGCTACACCGTGGGTTTCCAGATCGAAGAAGTGCTGCGCCTGCACCTGAAAATGTCCGGCAAGGCCGCCCGCAAGCGCGCCATCGAACTGCTGGAAAAAGTCGAGATCCCGGGCGCCGCCAGCCGCATGAACGCCTACCCGCACCAACTGTCCGGCGGTATGAGCCAGCGTGTGGCGATTGCCATGGCGATTGCCGGCGAGCCGAAACTGTTGATCGCCGACGAACCGACCACCGCCCTGGACGTGACCATCCAGGCGCAGATCATGGACCTACTGCTGGCCCTGCAAAAAGAGCAGGACATGGGCCTGGTACTGATCACCCACGACCTCGCCGTGGTCGCTGAAACCGCCCAGCGCGTGTGCGTGATGTACGCCGGCCAAGCGGTGGAAGTGGGCAAGGTGCCCGAGCTGTTCGACATTCCCGCCCACCCGTACAGCGAAGCACTGCTGGCGGCGATTCCGGAGCACAGCATGGGCGCCGAGCGCCTGGCGACCTTGCCCGGCATCGTCCCCGGTCGCTATGACCGCCCGCAAGGTTGCCTGCTGTCGCCGCGCTGCCCGTACGTGCAGGATAACTGCCGCCAGCAACGCCCGGCCCTTGACCCGAAATCCAACAGCCTCGCCCGCTGCTTCTACCCGTTGAACCAGGAGGTGGCGTGATGGCCGTCGTACTTACCGCCCGTGACCTGACCCGTCACTACGAAGTGTCCCGCGGCATGTTCAAGGGCCATGCGATCGTGCGCGCCCTCAATGGCGTGTCGTTCGAACTGGAGGCCGGCAAGACCCTGGCCGTGGTCGGTGAATCCGGTTGCGGCAAATCCACCCTCGCCCGGGCCCTGACGCTGATCGAGGAACCGTCCACCGGCTCCTTGAAAATCGCCGGCCAGGAAGTGACCGGCGCCAACAAAGCCGAACGCAAGCAATTGCGCAAAGACGTGCAGATGGTGTTCCAGAGCCCGTACGCATCCCTCAACCCACGGCAGAAAGTCGGTGATCAACTGGCCGAGCCGTTGCTGATCAACACCAACCTGTCGGCCACCGAGCGGCGGGAAAAAGTCCAGGCGATGATGAAACAGGTGGGCCTGCGCCCCGAGCATTACCAGCGCTACCCGCACATGTTCTCCGGCGGCCAGCGCCAGCGCATCGCCCTGGCCCGCGCCATGATGCTGCAACCCAAGGTGCTGGTGGCGGACGAGCCGACGTCGGCGCTGGACGTGTCGATCCAGGCCCAGGTGCTGAACCTGTTCATGGACTTGCAGGAGGAATTCAACACCGCCTACGTGTTCATTTCCCACAACCTGGCGGTGGTGCAACACGTGGCCGACGACGTGATGGTGATGTACCTCGGTCGCCCGGTGGAAATGGGCCCCAACGAGTCGATCTACAGCCGCCCGCTGCACCCGTACACCCAGGCGCTGCTGTCGGCCACCCCGACCATCCACCCGGACCCGAACAAGCCGAAGATCAAGATCGTCGGCGAACTGCCCAACCCGCTCAACCCACCGTCCGGCTGCGCCTTCCACAAGCGCTGCCCGTACGCCACCGAGCGCTGCCAGAGCGAAGAACCAGCCCTGCGCTTGCTGGACAACCGGCAGGTGGCGTGTCACTACGCCGAGCAGTTCCTCGAAGGCGCGGCATAAGGCAATGTACGAGGGAGCTTGCTCCCGCCGGGCCTGTAGGAGCTGTCGAGTGCAACGAGGCTGCGATCTTTCCCCTGCCACTTGAATCTCAAGCGAAAGATCAAAAGATCGCAGGCTTCGCCAGCGCCTACAGGTCCAGCGGGGCAAGTCCCTCGCCACGGGGGTAAGTCTTGGCCTTGGGTCATGCACCTGCATGAAAAACCCCTCCAGTCCCGACTGAGTATCAGTTGGGGCTGGAGGGGTTTTCTTTAGGTCAGAAATCTACGTCTGGCTATCGCCCTCTGCATCCTCGTCATCATCCGGGGTGTCGACCGGCGAACCATCATCATCCTCGCCATCATCCGGATCACCTGCGTCCGCATCGGTCGCGGCAAGCATCAACTCACCCTGAACCACCGAGCCACTCGACGCGTGCTTCTCGTGCTCATCGCATTCGGCCCACGCAGCCGTGGAGCCGAGGGATAGCATCACCAACACCTTTAGCAAAAACATCATGCGTAGCAGCTTATTCATAGCCATTTCCTTCTTTTCCGGATAAAGCCGGGGCCTGGCGGCGCTCAAGAAAATCTAGTTCTGAACAGGCCGGTTCACCAGATAGGACGCTCGATAACCGCTAGAAATGCCGCAACGCGACAGATTGGTTTCGAATAAGTGTTATCTCCAAACCAACTAACACCCAACATTCAATGTGGGAGCGGGCTTGCTCGCGAAGAGGCCGACACATCCAACATCCAGGCAAGCTGGCACACCGATTTCGCGAGCAAGCTTTGCTCCCACAGGTTGGGGCCCCATGACATGGGTGTTAAGACCCGCCCCCTTCACGACAGGCATTGAGCCTTACAGACAAATACCCAGTAACAAGGAGCGTTCATCCTGAGGCTACGTCGCCTTGCGCCTTTGCCTACAACTAAGCCAGAATCCGCCCGCTTGTGCGCCTTGGGGCGGGACTCTATGGTTACCTCGTCGCTGAAAATCAGCGGTCGGGTTTAGCAGCCTGAATCCCTAAACGCACAGTGCTCCACATTGTTGAGCAGGTCTTTATGCCTGCCATGTAATGGCGGTTGTGCGTGGGAGACCTTCGGGTCTGCCGGCTTCTAGGGGTCCGGTCTGCTAACCCGCGTACAGTCGCCACCCTCTTCGTTTAGCAGCGATGTCTGGCGGCTCCATTACCCCTAGGAGCGTCATCAATGTTCAAAGCCACACCCAATCCCCCAGAATCGGACCCCACCTCTTCCTACTCAAGCCTCGATCCAGAGAAATTCCACGAAGCCACTGAGCGGGCGCTCGATTATTACTTGAAGCCGGAACAGGCCAAAGCCAAGAAAGCTCCATCAGCAGGTCAGTTCTTCACTGTCGTGGAGGGCATCGACAGCGAAAGCCTGCTCGCCAACCTCAGCGAAAACCTGGCCTCGGCCAACGCCATGATCAGCGACTTGGCGTTCGATCTTGAAGGTTCTCGTCGACATGTTGCTCTGGGTATCCAGCAAGTGATTGAGTTGAGCGAGCTGTTGGCGAATCGGGCACTGGATATCGCCGATCCACGCTAGCAACTCGCCCCAAACCGAAAGGGCTGGCCGGCACTGGTAGACACCTCGACTACAAGGCCGCCAGCTCGGCAGCCCTACGACATCGCGAGCAGGCGCCCTTATTTAGTTGGCGCGTACAGTAAAGATTCGCGTGCAATACAGCCGCCTGGAGGGCGGAACATGAAGCGTGTGGATAACATTTAGAACTGCGCTTTTTAAACATGCTGACGACTCACAGCCAGAAATTATTCGATTATTTCAGAACCCCAAATACTGGAGTTACGTAAAAGAGCACTAGGGCACACAATCAGCCTGATGCTTTAACTTCGAGGAAGACTGGCTATAACTATTTTCCTGATCTCAAAAATCGTGGTCTGTTGGGCGAGGACAGCGCTTTCGGCTTCAAATACCGTACGTACAGTATCGCCCGCTAGTTCAGTAGCGACACGATCGCCGCAGTAAAATATCTGGACGCGCGTACCGTCTGAGTTTTTGTTTTGAAGACATGTCGCTCACCGCAACATTGAGACTTGAGCGGATATATAGCCTAGTTATCCACCTTCAGCCACTAGCTGAACTGTTAAGTTCTGTACGAAATCCACTGAAGCTCTGATACTCATAACATGCATCGCCACCCATGCCAGAAGTGCCCAATGGCAAGAAGGGCAGCATGCTTCCTGTTGCCGGATGATTGGGGGGATTGAAATGACTTTTTCACACCCCCAAAAAAACGCGGCTTTCGCCGCGAGGTCTCCGGTTTACACACCGCTATCGCGAGCAAGCTCGCTCTCACAGGGTTTTGACCATCCCTTACGACAACAGAGTGCCTGCCTGCGCTATGGTAGGCCGATATTCGCAACATACTGATCTTGAATTGCCCCTCTAATCTTACTAATCTTGCTCTCTATATTTCTAACATCCCATCTCAAGTCCGTTACAAGGCCGCTATGGGGGTTGTCATGATTGTGCCTACCTCCAACCCTTTTATATTTTTTTTCGGCTTTCGAAAGAAGATCTTCAGCATTCTCTAACGCACTCTCAAGCACCTTAACTTCCGGACTAACCGACATGGCTTCGTTTACTGCTTGTCGGAGAGCATAGGCCTCTTCCGCTCTTAGTTCATTGAGCCGCCTTGCGACCTGTATTTTTTCTCGTTTAAAATTATCCCGAGCAATCACCTTTTTGTTATGTCCCTGCGCCTTTTCAAAAATTTTTTCCTTCGTAACATTACCGCCTTTTTTGCGATAGACCCCCGTTAATGTAAAGGGATCGTCAGGATGCAATCTTGTATGAAGTTTGATTTTGGTTTCGCTGTCCGTCACTATGGCATATTGACCAACTGTCCACTTCTCTGGACCCTTCCGCCAAAACATATTTGCTATACCCTTGAAGGGCGACATCCAGGAGTGCCCAAACGGATCCGTTCTATTAACCGGGTCGCCCGCACAATACGCATAGGCATTAATACCCCCCTCGCCAAACGGGCTTCGGTTGTCCGGGCTATTAAAGCGCATCAGCACCGTATTAAAAGCGCGGTAACCATTGCCCAACAAATAGAAACCACTGTTTTTATCGGGACGCTCCCCATTAAAGCCCAACACCCGCTGCGAGGATTTGTCGACAGGGCTGTGGCCGAACGCGGTATATGCCGTGGTTTCAGGCTCTGCCTCGTTCGCCCTCAGGCTGAGAAGGGTCGAGCGTTTGTCATCGTGGGCGATCAACGTGGTTTCCTGGCCGCCCTCGTTCGTGGTCTGTTGGGCGAGGACAGCGCTTTCGGCTTCAAATACCGTACGTACAGTATCGCCCGCTAGTTCAGTAGCGACACGATCGCCGCAGTAAAATATCTGGACGCGCGTACCGTCTGAGTGTTTGGTGTGTGTGTGCCGGTCAAGCGGGTCATAGCTATAGACAACCTGAACACCTTGTTCTTTTGAAGACATGTCGCTCACCGCAACATTGAAACTTGACCGGATATATAGCCTAGTTATCCACCTTCAACCACTAACAGAACTGTTAGGTTCTGCAGGAAATCCATCGCAGTTCTGATACCCATAACATGCATCGCCACCCATGCCAGAAGTGCCCGATAGCAAGAAGGGCAACATGCTTCCTGTTGCCGGATGATTGGGGGGATTGAAATGACTTTTTCGCCCACCAAAAAAAACCGCGGCTTTCGCCGCGGGATTTTCGGTTTTAACACATGTTTAGTGATGCTCACGGGTCGCGCGGAATTTCACATCCGGCCAGCGCTCTTCCATCAGCGCCAGGTTGACCCGGGTCGGGGCCAGGTAGGTCAGGTGACCGCCGCCGTCCAACGCGAGGTTTTCCACGGCCTTGTTGGAAAACTCCTCGAGTTTCTTCTTGTCGCCACATTCCACCCAACGCGCGGAGTACACGGTGATCGGCTCGTAGGAGCACTCGACCTTGTATTCCTCTTTCAAGCGGCTGGCGACCACGTCGAACTGCAGCACACCGACGGCGCCGAGGATGATGTCGTTGCTGCGTTCCGGGAAGAACACCTGGGTGGCGCCTTCTTCGGCCAGTTGCTGGAGGCCCTGGCGCAGTTGCTTGGACTTGAGCGGGTCTTTCAGGCGCACGCGGCGGAACAGTTCTGGGGCGAAGTGCGGGATGCCGGTGAAGCTCAGGGTCTCGCCTTCGGTAAAGGTGTCGCCGATCTGGATGGTGCCGTGGTTATGCAAACCGATGATGTCGCCAGCGAAGGCCTCTTCCAGTTGCTCGCGCTCCGAGGAGAAGAAGGTCAGGGCGTCGCCGATGCGCACGTCCTTGCCGGTGCGCACGTGGCGCATCTTCATGCCTTTTTCGTATTTGCCCGAGCAGATGCGCATGAAGGCGATGCGGTCGCGGTGCTTGGGGTCCATGTTCGCCTGGATCTTGAACACGAAGCCTGCGAACTTCTCTTCCACCGGCTCCACGGTGCGCTCATTGGCGACGCGGGCCAGCGGGCGCGGGGCCCAATCGACCACGGCATCGAGCACATGGTCGACACCGAAGTTGCCCAGGGCGGTACCGAAGAACACCGGAGTCAGTTGGCCGTCGAGGAATTCCTGCTGGTTGAACTCATGGCAGGCGCCCTGCACCAGTTCCAGTTGTTCGACGAAACGGTCGTACTCGTCGCCCAGGTGTGCGCGGGCCTCGTCGGAGTCGAGCTTCTCGATGATTTTGACGTCGGTGCGCTCATGCCCGTGACCGGCGGTGTAGACGATGATGTAGTCGTCGGCCAGGTGGTACACGCCCTTGAAGTCGCGGTAGCAACCGATCGGCCAGGTGATCGGCGCCGCCTTGATCTTCAGGACCGCTTCAATCTCGTCGAGCAGTTCGATCGGGTCGCGAATGTCGCGGTCGAGTTTGTTGATGAAGCTGACAATCGGCGTGTCCCGCAGACGGCAGACGTCCATCAGCGCGATGGTCCGTGGTTCGACGCCTTTACCGCCGTCGAGAACCATCAGCGCCGAGTCCACCGCCGTCAGGGTGCGGTAGGTGTCTTCGGAGAAGTCTTCGTGGCCCGGGGTGTCGAGCAGGTTGATCATGTGATCGCGATACGGGAACTGCATGACCGACGTGGTAATGGAAATACCCCGTTGTTTTTCCATTTCCATCCAGTCGGAGGTGGCATGGCGGTCGGACTTGCGAGATTTCACCGTGCCGGCGACCGCAATCGCCTTGCCCATCAGCAAGAGCTTCTCGGTGATGGTGGTCTTACCGGCATCGGGGTGGGAAATAATGGCGAAAGTGCGGCGTTTCGCGACTTCGGCGGCCTGTTTGGTCATGGGAAATCGCCTGGCAGGTGATTCAAAAAAGGGCGGCGATTATAGCTCAACTTGCGCCAGGAACCGAACCGTTGAGCACATCCAGGGTGGCCAGATCTTCCCTGGCATGGGAACCTTTTGCCGCGTGGAGGCGTCCACCCCCCTGTTACGGCTATTCGTCAGGGTCTGAAAAATCAGCAAGTTAGCCTGACGAGGCTGCGCTCATGGCTCGATTTGGCTGCCGTTTTACCGGCATTCAAAGAGCTGCTTCTCGCGAACGTTTTCCCGGCAACCAGTGATGGTTCGCCGCCCGGGAAAGCGTGCGCCGACTGAAAGACAAAGGAGTCCGCCTGTGGCTATCCGCTATGGCAAAGGGCTTATCGGGGGGGCGGTCGTCGTCGCTCTCCTGGCCCTGTTGGTCCACTGGATCGGCATCGATACGATCCAACATTACCGCGACGACCTGCTGTTTTACCTGCAAGCGCACCTGATGCTTGTCCTGGCGTCCATGCTGGCGGCCCTGCTCGTGGGCATCCCGGCGGGTATCGCCTTAAGCCGCCCCAGCCTGGTCGGGCGCGCCGAACGCTTCATGCAAGTGTTCAACATCGGCAACACTGTGCCGCCCCTGGCCGTTCTGGCCATCGCCCTGGGCATCCTGGGCATTGGCAGCGGGCCGGCCATCTTTGCGCTGTTCCTGGCCTCGCTGTTGCCCATCGTGCGCAACACCTATGAAGGTCTGAAAAACGTCCAGGGCTCCCTCAAGGAAGCCGCCGTCGGCATCGGCATGACCCCGCGCCAGGTGCTGTGGAAAGTCGAGTTGCCCAATGCCGTGCCGATCATCATCGGCGGCGTGCGGGTGGCGCTGGCGATCAACGTCGGCACCGCGCCGCTGGCATTCCTGATCGGCGCCAACAGCCTCGGCAGCCTGATCTTCCCCGGCATTGCCTTGAACAATCAGCCGCAGCTGCTGCTCGGCGCGGCCTGCACCGCCTTGCTGGCGTTGCTGCTCGACGGTTTGGTGACACTGGCCAGCCGCCTCTGGCTGGAACGCGGTCTGCGCCCGTCATAAGCCTGGCCGGATAAAGGAATCGTTTATGAAGAAGTTGAGCTTGATACTGGGCTGTGTCCTGCTGTTCGCAGGATTCGCCCAAGCCGCTGAAAAGCCCCTGATCCGCCTCGGCGCCCGGGTGTTCACCGAACAGACGCTGCTGGCGGAAATCACCGCGCAATACCTGCGCAGCAAGGGCTACGACGCGCAGATCACCGGTGGCCTGGGCAGCAACCTGGCCCGCAGTGCCCATGAAACCGGGCAATTGGACATGCTGTGGGAATACACCGGCGTGTCGCTGGTGGCCTACAACCATGTCACCGAGAAACTCGACAGCGCCCAGTCCTACGCCCGGGTGAAAGAACTCGACGCGAAAAAAGGCCTGGTCTGGCTGGCCCCGTCGAAATTCAGCAACACCTACGCCCTGGCACTGCCGGAGAAAGTCGCTCGCCAATACCCGCAGATCAACAGCATCAGCCAGTTGAACACGGTGCTGCAGGCCGAAGCCAACGACAATCACCTGGTGGCCCTGGACACCGAGTTCGCCAATCGTTCCGATGGCCTGGCGGGCATGGTCGAGCAGTACGGCATGAACCTGACCCGCAAGAATATCCGGCAGATGGATGCCGGCCTGGTCTATACCGCCCTGCGCAACGGCCAGGTGTTCGCCGGGCTGGTGTACACCACCGACGGCCGGCTGAACGCTTTCAAGCTGAAGTTGCTCGAAGACGACAAGCATTACTTCCCCGACTACACCGCCGCGCCGGTGGTGCGCCAGGCGTTCCTCGATGCGCACCCGCAACTGGCCGCGCAGCTCAAGCCCCTGGCCGAGCTGTTCGACGATGCAACCATGCGCCAGCTCAACGCCCGCGTGGACGTCAACCACGAAAGCCCTTCCACCGTTGCCGCCGATTTCCTGCGCCAGCATTCCCTGCTCTCAACCCAATGACCTGGAGGAAAAGCCATGGATTTTCTTGACGCCTTTTCCCATCTGGACTGGCCGCTGGTACTGCACCTGACCTGGCAGCACATCACCCTGGTGGGCATCGCCGTGACCCTGGCGATTGTGGTCGGTGTGCCGCTGGGCATCTTCATGACCCGCTTCCCGGCGCTCGCCGGCCCGTTGCAAGCCAGCGCCACGGTGCTGCTGACGATTCCGTCGATTGCGCTATTCGGCCTGCTGCTGCCGTTCTATTCCAAATTCGGCCAGGGCCTGGGGCCGATGCCGGCAATCACCGCGGTGTTTCTCTATTCCCTGCTGCCGATCATGCGCAACACCTACCTGGCCCTGACCGGCGTCGAACCGGGTATCCGTGAAGCCGCCCGGGGCATCGGCATGACCTTCGGCCAGCGCCTGCGCATGGTCGAACTGCCCATCGCCGTGCCGGTGATCCTGGCCGGCGTGCGCACCGCCGTGGTCATGAACATCGGTGTCATGACCATCGCCGCCACCATCGGTGCCGGTGGCCTGGGCGTGCTCATCCTCGCTTCCATCAGCCGCAGCGACATGTCGATGCTGATCGTCGGCGCCGTGCTGGTCAGTCTCCTGGCCATCTTCGCCGACCTGCTTCTGCAATGGCTGCAACGCTCGCTGACCCCAAAAGGACTCCTCAAATGATCGAACTTCAAAACCTCAGCAAAACCTTCAAGAGCAACGGCAAGGACGTCAAGGCCGTGGACTCGGTGAACCTGATCGTCAACGAAGGCGAGATCTGCGTGTTCCTCGGGCCGTCGGGCTGTGGCAAAAGCACCACGCTGAAGATGATCAATCGCCTGATCCCGCCCACCTCGGGCAAGGTATTGATCAATGGCGAGGACACCACCGGCCTGGACGAAGTGACCCTGCGCCGCAACATCGGCTATGTGATCCAGCAGATCGGCCTGTTCCCGAACATGACCATCGAGGAAAACATCACCGTGGTCCCGCGCCTGCTCGGCTGGGACAAGCAGAAATGCCACGACCGTGCCCGCGAATTGATGAGCATGATCAAGCTCGAACCCAAGCAGTACCTGCATCGCTACCCCCGGGAACTGTCGGGCGGCCAGCAGCAACGGATCGGCGTGATCCGCGCCCTGGCGGCCGATGCGCCGCTGCTGCTGATGGACGAACCTTTCGGCGCGGTGGACCCGATCAACCGCGAGATGATCCAGAACGAGTTTTTCGAGATGCAACGGGCGCTGAACAAGACCGTGATCATGGTCAGCCACGACATCGACGAAGCCATCAAGCTGGGCGACAAGATTGCGATCTTCCGCGCCGGCAAGTTGGTCCAGTGCGATCACCCGGATACCTTGCTGGCGCATCCGGCCGATGAGTTCGTCAGCAATTTCGTCGGCCAGGACAGCACGCTCAAGCGACTGCTGCTGGTCAAGGCCGAGGACGCGGCGGACAACGCCCCGTCGGTCAGCCCGGAAACCCCCGTGGCCGAGGCACTGGAACTGATGGACGAACATGACCGGCGCTACGTGGTGGTCACCTGCGCCGAGAACAAGGCCCTGGGGTATGTGCGCCGTCGCGACCTGTACCGCCAGGCCGGTACCTGCGCGCAGTTCCTGCGCGAGTTCAACTCCACCGCGGCCTACGATGAACACCTGCGGATCCTGCTGTCGCGCATGTACGAATTCAACCGTTCGTGGCTGCCGGTGATGGACGCCGAGCGAGTGTTCCTTGGCGAAGTGACCCAGGAATCGATCGCCGAGTACCTGAGCTCTGGCAAATCCCGTGGGGGCAAGACCAGCATTGTTTCGCCGGCCGAAACCGCGTTGGCCTGACTGACGCCTTCGCGAGCAAGCCCGCTCCACATTAGATCTGCATCGACCGGCAATTTGTGGTTGAACACAGCCCAGTGTGGGAGCGGGCTTGCTCGCGAATGGGGCTGCACAAATACCCCTGAAACACCTCAAAAACAACTTCAACGGGAACATCAATCTGTCACGCAGGTCGGTTACATCATGAGCTGTCGCGGGCCGCACGACGGATGTGTGCAAAAACGCGACATTTTTAGTTGATCTCAGGCCCCTCACGCCCTAAAGTTCGCGCCGAACGTCCATGCTGGAAACGATCCATCCGGCTCAAGTACTGACGACGAGACAGCAAGGCCAAGGGAACCACGCATCCCATGGCCTTTTTGCTTTCGGCGACATGCCTTGGGAAGTAGGCGAACCAAAGTGGGGATACGGAGGACGTTCACGAGGGCTGCTTGCCCTCACACCCATTGATCCTGATGTTTGCCAGTAGGAGTCCCAAGTATGTCGATCCAGGTCGAAGATTATTTCGCGCGCGAAACCTTCCAGAAAATGAAAGCGTTCGCCGACAAGCAGGAAACCCCGTTCGTGGTGATCGACACCGCGATGATCTCCAAGGCCTATGACGACCTGCGCGCCGGTTTCGACTTCGCCAAGGTCTACTACGCCGTCAAGGCCAACCCGGCGGTGGAAATCATCGACCTGCTCAAGGATAAAGGCTCGAACTTCGACATCGCCTCGATCTATGAGCTGGATAAGGTCATGAGCCGTGGCGTAGGCCCGGATCAGATCAGCTACGGCAACACCATCAAGAAATCCCGCGACATCCGCTACTTCTACGAGAAGGGCGTGCGCCTGTATGCCACCGACTCCGAAGCCGACCTGCGCAACATCGCCAAGGCCGCACCGGGCTCGAAGGTCTATGTACGGATCCTCACCGAAGGCTCGACCACCGCTGACTGGCCACTGTCGCGCAAGTTCGGCTGCCAGACCGACATGGCCATGGACCTGCTGATCCTGGCCCGCGACCTGGGCCTGGTGCCGTACGGCATTTCGTTCCACGTTGGCTCGCAACAGCGCGACATCAGCGTCTGGGACGCGGCCATCGCCAAGGTCAAGGTGATCTTCGAACGCCTGAAAGAAGAAGACGGCATCGTCCTGAAGCTGATCAACATGGGCGGCGGCTTCCCGGCCAACTACATCACCCGCACTAACAGCCTGGAAACCTACGCCGAGGAAATCATCCGCTTCCTCAAGGAAGACTTCGGCGACGACCTGCCGGAAATCATCCTGGAGCCGGGCCGTTCGTTGATCGCCAACGCCGGCATTCTGGTCAGCGAAGTGGTGCTGGTGGCGCGTAAATCGCGTACCGCCGTCGAGCGTTGGGTGTACACCGATGTGGGCAAGTTCTCCGGCCTGATCGAAACCATGGACGAAGCCATCAAGTTCCCGATCTGGACCGAGAAGAAAGGCGAGATGGAAGAAGTGGTCATCGCCGGCCCGACTTGCGACAGCGCCGACATCATGTACGAAAATTACAAGTACGGTTTGCCGCTGAACCTGGCCATCGGTGACCGCCTGTACTGGCTGTCGACCGGTGCCTACACCACCAGCTACAGCGCCGTGGAATTCAATGGCTTCCCGCCGCTGAAATCGTTCTACGTGTAATGCGCTGATGGCTGGACCCGAAAGCCCGTGACGGTGTCACGGGCTTTTTTTGTGGGTGTTTATGAATGGTTCTCGATAACATGCGCGCCGTGATGAACAGTAATGACTCAAAGGCGGGCGACGTGTTGAAGAAAACCCTGTTCCAGTTGCACTGGTTTTTCGGCATCAGCGCCGGACTGGTCCTGGCGTTGATGGGCATTACCGGGGCCGTGGTGTCGTTCCAGGACGAGATCCTGCGGGCGCTGAACCCGCAAGTGCTGATGGTCGAGAAGCAACCCGCCGGGGTCCTGCCGCCCGCCGAGCTGGTGGAACAGATCGAGGCCGCCTCCGGCAAAACCGTCGCCATGCTCTGGGTCGAGACCGACAGCGGCAACGCCGCACGGGCGATTTTCGCCGCGCCGCCCGGGGAAAAACGCGGGCCCATGCGCTATTTCAACCCGTACAACGCTCAGTTCATGGGTGATGTGGTGGGCCAGGATTTCTTTGGCCTGATGCTCAGGTTGCACCGCGTCCTGACCCTGGATGAGGTGGGCCGGCAGATTACCGGTGCCTGCACGTTGATCCTGGTGTTTTTCTGCCTGTCCGGGCTGTACCTGCGCTGGCCGCGCCAGTGGAAAAGCTGGCGCGCCTGGCTGACCCTCGACTGGGCGAAGAAAGGTCGCAGCTTCAATTGGGACTTGCACTCGGTGGCCGGCACCTGGTGCCTGGTGTTCTATCTGCTGGCGGCCCTGACCGGGCTGACCTGGTCCTACGAGTGGTACAACAACGGCGTGATCCGCCTGCTCTCGGATTCACCCAAGGAAGAACGGGTGCGCAAGCGTGGTCCGGCGCCAGAAGGCCCGCCGCCGGTCGCCGATTACCGAGCGATGTGGAGCAGCATCTACAGCACCGCAGGCCCTGATCTTTCCTCCTACAACGTGCGCATGCCACCTGTGGCCGGGCAACCTGCCACAGTGTTCTACCTGCTGAAAAACTCACCCCATGACCGGGCGCTGAACCAGCTCCTCCTCGACCCGGTGACCGGCGTTATCAGCCAACACAGCCGCTACAGCGACAAGAGCCTCAAGGCGCAGTTGCTGACCAGTGTTTATGCCCTGCATGTCGGCAGTTATTTCGGCCTGGTCGGGCGGATCCTGGTGACGCTCGCCGCGCTGAGCATGCCGCTGTTCTTCATCACCGGCTGGTTGCTGTACCTGGACCGTCGCCGCAAGAAGCGCCAGGTCAAGCAGGCACGCCAGAAGCTGGCCACCAACCCAAGCGATGCGCCGGCATGGCTGATCGGCTTCGCCAGCCAGAGCGGTTTCGCCGAGCAACTGGCCTGGCAGACCGCCGGCCAACTCCAGGCCGCCGGATTGCCGGTGAAGGTCCAACCGCTGGCGGGCGTCACTGAGCAGGACCTGAGCAGTGCCACCCATGCCCTGTTCGTCGTCAGCACCTTTGGCGATGGCGAAGGGCCGGACAGCGCCCGGGGTTTCGAGCGCAAAGTACTCGGCCGCGAGCTGAGCCTGGAGCACCTGCACTATGCGGTGCTGGGCCTGGGTGACCGCCAGTATGAAAACTTCTGCGGCTTCGCCCGGCGCCTGCACGCCTGGCTGGCGGAGCACGGCGGCAAGACCCTGTTCGCCCCGGTGGAAGTCGACAGCGGCGATCCTTATGCCTTGCGTCACTGGCAACAACAACTGGCCGAGCTGACCGGCCAAGCCCCGCTGAACACCTGGCAAGCGCCGAGCTTCGACAACTGGACGCTCAGCCAGCGCACCTTGCTCAACCCCGACAGCAGCGGCTCGGGCGTGTACCTGCTGGGCCTCACCGCCCCCACCCCGAGCAGTTGGCTGGCCGGTGATCTGGTGGAGGTCCTGCCGCGCAATGACCTGGGGGCCATCGAACATTTTCTCGATGGCCTGGGCATCGCCGGTATCGCTCGCGTGCAAGTCGATGGCTTGTCGCAACGCCTCGACCAGGCCTTGGCCACCCGCCAGCTACCGCAAAACCGCGCACACCTGGTAGGCCTGCATGCCCAGGCGCTGGTGGACGCGCTGGCGCCGTTGGCAATGCGCGAATACTCCATCGCCTCGATTCCGGCCGATGGCGTGCTGCAGCTGATCGTACGCCAGGAGCGTCACACCGACGGCAGCCTGGGCGTCGGTTCCGGCTGGCTCACCGAGCACGTACCACTGGGCGGCGCCATCAGCCTGCGGGTGCGCCGCAACAGTGGTTTCCATCTGCCGCCCCAGGGCGTGCCGATGATCCTGCTGGGCAACGGCACCGGCCTGGCCGGCCTGCGCAGCCTGCTCAAGGCCCGCGTCGCCGAAGGCATGCAGCGCAACTGGCTGGTGTTTGGCGAACGCAACCGCGAACACGACTTTCACTGCCGGGACGACCTGCAGGAATGGGTGACCTCCGGCGACCTGGAGCGCCTGGACCTGGCGTTTTCCCGGGATCAGCAACAGAAAATCTACGTCCAGGATCGCCTGCTGGAATCGGCAGCACTGCTCAAACAATGGCTCGCCGACGGCGCAGTGATCTATGTCTGCGGCAGCTTGCAGGGCATGGCCTCAGGGGTGGATCACGTGCTCAACATGGTACTGGGGCGCGAGGAAGTGGAGCGGCTGATCGAGCAAGGGCGATATCGGCGGGATGTCTACTGACGGGCCCCACTCTTAAGTACCCCACCGTTCCCCTTGTGGGAGCAAAGCTTGCTCGCGATGGCGGACTGTCAGTCAGTAATTTATTGACAGATATACCGTCATCGCGAGCAAGCTTTGCTCCCACAGAAGCTCCTGACGCGACTGACATTCACACTGGCTGCAACTTCTTCTCGAATACGGCCACGCCTTCAAGATCCCGCAACACCACACTCATCTCCCCGCTCTGCCCGTCGATGTTCACCTCGCCAAAGAACTGATACCCGGCAAACGGCGAGGTGTTCTGGGCCGGTGGCGCTTTCTGGAACACCACTTCGGGGCCGAAGGTCTTGTCCAGCGTATTGGGGCCGAAGCTGCCGGCATTCAGCGGCCCGGCGACGAACTCCCAGAACGGTTCAAAATCCTGGAACGCGGCCTGTTCCGGGTGGTAGTGATGGGCCGCGCAATAATGGACATCGGCGGTGAGCCAGACGTAATTGCGCACCTGATGTTTGCGCAGGTAGCCAAGCAGCTCGGCGATCTCCAGTTCGCGCCCCTGGGCCGCCCCCGGGTCACCGTTGGCGACCGCTTCCCAGCGCGGCACACCAGGGCTGACCTCACCGTCGGGCACGCCCAGGCCAATGGGCATGTCCGCGGCGATGACCTTCCATTGGGCCCGGGAGTGCTTCAATTCGCGCTTGAGCCAATTCAACTGCTCCCGCCCCAGGAAGGGTTTGGCCGCGCCGAGGTTGGCGTCGTTGGCTTCACGGTAGCTGCGCATGTCCAGCACGAATACATCCAGCATCGGCCCGTAACCGAGCTTGCGGTAGATCCGCCCGCCGCCGTCGGCCTTGTGCAAGCGCATTGGCGCGTATTCCAGCCAGGCCTGGCGCGCCCGGCCAACGAGGCTGTGGATATCCTTGCTCTGATAGCGCTCGTCCAGTTGTTTGCCCGGCGACCAGTTGTTGACCACCTCGTGATCGTCCCATTGCCAGATCTGCGGCACTTCGGCATTGAAGCGGCGCACGTTTTCATCCATCAGGTTGTAGCGGTAGTTGCCACGATACTCATCCAGGGTCTCGGCGACTTTGCTCTTGGCTTCGGTAGTGAGGTTGCGCCAGACGCGACCGCCCTCGGTGGTGATCTGCGCCGGCACCGGGCCGTCGGCGTAGATGGTGTCACCGCTGTGGATAAAAAAGTCCGGCAGGCGCAGGCGCATGGCTTCATAGATGCGCATGCCGCCGATGTCCGGGTTGATGCCAAAGCCCTGGCCGACGGTGTCGCCGCTCCAGACAAAACGGATGTTGCGCTTGAACTGCGGCACGCTGCGCAGGTGACCGAGCCAGGGCTCACTGGCAACGCCGCTCTGGGCGTCTTCGAAATGCACGCGGTAGAAAATCGCCTGATCAGGCGGCAGGCCAGTGAGTTCGACCCGGGCGGTGAAATCGCTGCGTGAGTCGGCCAGTGACGAGACGAAGCGGCGCGGATTGCTGAATTTGCTGCGGGTGTCCCACTCCACCACCATCCGCGCCGGGCGGTCGCTGCGGCTCCAGATCATCGCCCGGTCGCCCTGCAAATCGCCCGATTGCACACCCTCGGTGAGCACCGGGCGATCCTTGACCGAAGCCATCACCGCCGGCGCCAGCCCCGGCAACAACAACCCCGCCCCCACAGCCTGCATCACACGGCGACGGCCCAGGTCGAATTCGCTCATGGTGCTCTCCCTTAAATGGGGAGACTTAAGCATGGCAGTGTTAATCGGGTGTGACAGGGATCTCGTGAACACCCAAAAACACTGTGGGAGCCGAGCTTGCTCGCGATAGCGGTGGGTCAGCCGACAAAAATGTGGACTGACACTCCGCTATCGCGAGCAAGCTCGCTCCCACAGGGGGATTTCATTGCGTCAAAGGATGTGATCAGGCCTTCGCCGGCTCCAACGCCATCTCCACCACCTCAGGCCGCTTGAGCAGCGCATACGTCACCGCCGTCAGCAGACTCCCCGCCACGATCGCCAGCAGATACAACAACGCATGGTTGATGGCGTTGGGGATCAGCATCACGAACAGCCCGCCGTGGGGAGCCATGAGTTTGCAGCCGAAGTACATCGACAGCGCACCGGCCAGCGCGCCGCCGGCGATGCTGGCCGGGATCACCCGCAGCGGGTCCTTGGCGGCGAACGGAATCGCCCCTTCGGAAATGAAGCACAGCCCCAGCACCAGCGCGGCTTTACCGGCCTCGCGCTCGGTCTGGGCGAACTTGCGCCGGGCGATGAAAGTGGCAATACCCAGGCCAATCGGCGGCACCATGCCGGCGGCCATGGTCGCGGCCATCGGGGCATAACTTTGCGAAGCCAGCAGCCCCACCGAAAACGCATAGGCAGCCTTGTTGATCGGCCCGCCGAGGTCGACGCACATCATCGCCCCCAGCAGCACGCCCAGCAGAATCGCGTTGGTGGTGCCCATGCTGTCGAGGAAGTGGGTCAGCGCCTCGAGCATGCCCGCCACCGGTTTACCGACGATGTAGATCATCACCAGCCCGGTGAACAGGCTCGCCAGCAGCGGAATGATCAGGATCGGCTTGAGCGCTTCCAGGCTCTGGGGCAGGCGCGCATAACGGCTGATCGCCTTGGCCGCATACCCGGCCAGGAAACCGGCAATGATCCCGCCGATGAACCCGGCGCCCAAGGTGCTCGCGAGCATCCCGCCAATCATCCCCGGCGCCAGGCCCGGACGGTCAGCGATGGAATAGGCGATGTAACCGGCCAGCAACGGCACCATCAATTTGAACGCGGTGTCGCCGCCGATCTGCATCAGCGCCGCCGCCAACGTGCCGGGCTCCTTGAACGCGGTGATGCCGAACACGAACGACAGGGCAATCAACAGACCACCGGCCACCACCATCGGCAGCATGAACGACACGCCGGTCAACAAGTGTTTATAGACACCGGTCTTTTCCGCCTTGGCCGGGCCTGTGGCACCGCTCGCGGCGCTTTCCTGGCGGCCTTCGACCAACGCCTTGTTCAGTGTCGCTTCGGCCTGTTTCAAGGCGATGCCGGTACTGCAGCGATAGATCTTCTTGCCGGCAAAACGCTCGGTGGCGACTTCGATGTCGGTGGCCAGCAGCACCACGTCCGCCTCAGCGATGGCCTCGGGGCTCAACGGGTTGCGTGCGCCCACCGAGCCCTGGGTTTCCACTTGCAAGTCGTAACCGAGCTTCTTCGCCGCCTGCTGCAACGCCTCGGCAGCCATGAAGGTATGGGCAACGCCGGTTGGGCAAGCGGTGATGGCAACCAGACGCGGAGCACGTTCAGCCGATACCGCCGGAGACTCCTCCAGTACGTCCGACTCGACAAAAACCTTGGCCTCTTCGGCGCCGCGACGCAGCACCGAATCGACATCTTGCAGGGCCTGGGCTGGGGTGCTGCGGAACAGGCGCTTGCCGACGAAACGCGACATATCCACCGGGCCGCTGGCAACCAGTAACACCCACTCGGCCGCTTCAAGGGTCGCCGCCGACAACTGGCGTTCCGGGTGAGCCGCGTCGTGCACTTCAACGCTGGTGCTCCAACCCTGGCGCTGAGCCGCCGCGTCCAGCAGACGGGCGCACAACACACTGGTGACCATGCCGTTCGGGCAGGCCGTCACAATGGCTAATTTCATTCTCGCGAACCCTCTTATTGTTCTGTCAGGGGGCGCACGCGCACGCCCTGTTCAAGCGACGCCAGCAACGCGGTGTCGTGGATGCCAAAACCGATCTGCGTGACCGCCATGGCCGCGATGGCCGTGGCGGTGCGCAGGGTCTGCTCCGGGGTATGAGCGCCGAGCAGGCCATGCAGCATGCCCGCTAGCAGCGAATCCCCAGCGCCCACGGTGCTGGCGACAGTGACCTTGGGCGGCGAGGCATGCAGGGCCGAACCGACGCTGAACCAGTTCACGCCGTCGGCGCCGTGGGAAATCACCACATGCTCGATGCCTTGGGCATGCAGGCGCTGTGCTGCTTGAGCCTGGGCCAATTCGCTCACCACCTCGCAGCCCAGCGCATCGGCCAGCTCTTCGGTGTTCGGCTTGATCAGCCAGGGGCCCGCCGCCAAGGCGACGCGCAAGGCTTCACCGCTGGTGTCGAGGGCCACCCTCAGGCCGAGTTCTTTCAAGCGCGTGATCAACGCCTGCAACCATTGCGGGCTGACGCCGCGGGGCAAGCTGCCCGCCACCACGACGACGTCGTGCCCAGGGGCGATCTGTTCCAGGCGTTGCAGCAACGCTTGCTGCGCGGCTTCGTCGACCACCGGTCCCGGGCCGTTGAGGTCAGTGATGCGTCCGTCCTGCTCGGCCAGCTTGATGTTGCTGCGGGTTTCCCCGGGCACGCGGATAAAAGCGTCGACAAAGCCACGCTGGGTGAACAGCGCCTCGAACAGCTGGGCGTTGTCCTCACCCAGAAAGCCACTGACCGTCAGCGTATGGCCGAGGTCGGCCAGCACCTGCGCCACGTTCACGCCCTTGCCGGCGGCGTGGGCGTGCATGGCCTCGCTGCGGTTGACCTGGCCCGGTTCCAGGCGCGCCAACTCCACCGTGAGGTCGAGCGCCGGGTTGAGGGTCAGGGTAAGAATCTTCGCCATTACAGCGCCTCCACTAATGCGCGCACGTCATCGGCGCTGCCCACGGCCAAGGCCTCTTGGGCCAGGGTTTGTACCTGCGCAAGGCTCAACTCGCGGACCCGCGCCTTGACTTCGGCAATGCTGCGCGCCGAAACGCTCAACTCGTCTACCCCCAAGCCCACCAGCACCGGCACCGCCAGCGGATCAGCCGCGAGTTCGCCGCACACGCCGACCCACTTGCCATGGGCATGGGCGGCACGCACGGTGATGTCGATCAGTTGTAGTACGGCCGGGTGCAAGCCATCGGCCTGGGCCGAAAGAGTCGGGTGGCCACGGTCGATCGCCAGGGTGTATTGCGTCAAGTCGTTGGTGCCGACGCTGAAAAAGTCGACTTCCTTGGCCAGCACCGGCGCCAGCAAGGCGGCGGACGGTATTTCAATCATGATCCCCAGTTGCAGGTCCGCCACGGGGATTTCCAGGCGCAGGCGCTCGGTCATGGCCCGGGCCTGGCGCCACTCATCGACGCTGCCGACCATCGGGAACATGATTCGCAATGGACGGTTGTCCGCCGAGCGCAACAAGGCGCGCAATTGCGCTTCCATGACCTGCGGACGTTGCAGCGTCAGGCGAATGCCACGCACACCTAAGAACGGGTTTTCTTCTTTCGCGATCGGCCAGTACGGCAGCGGTTTGTCGCCGCCCACGTCCAGGGTACGTACCACCAGCGGCCGACCGGCCAAGCCATCGAGCACCTTGCGATATTCAGCTTCCTGGGTCGCTTCGTCCGGCGCCTGGTTGTGGGCCATGAAAATCAGTTCGGTACGCAACAAACCAATGCCTTCGGCGCCCTGCTCCACCGCGCTGGCGACGCCGGCGCTCTCGCCGATGTTGGCAAACACTTCCACGGCGTGGCCGTCACGGGTCAGCGCCGGTTGATGGCGCTGCTCGGCGGCGACCTTGAGGCGCTGCTCACGGGTGTCGCGCTCTTCAGCGGCCCGTTGCAGAGTGGCAGCGTCCGGGTCGACGTGCAGGCGACCGCGCTGGCCGTCCAGTAGCAAGGACGTGCCCGGCGCCAGCAGCAACACGGCCGCACCGGCGCCCACCAGCGCCGGAATGCCCAAGGCCCGGGCGACGATGGCGCTGTGGGCGGTGGCGCCGCCCCGTGCGGTCAGGATGCCTGCCACCCGGGTCGGGTCCAGGCGGGCCACGTCGGACGGACCGACCTCGTCCATCACCAGGATGTAGGGTTGATCGGGCTCACTCAGGGTTTCGACGCCACACAGCTGCGCCAGCACCCGACGGCCGACATCCCGCAGGTCGGCGGCACGTTCGGCGAGCAGGGCATCCTGCAAGGCTTCCTGTTCTTTCGCGGCGCCTTCGATCACGCCCATCCATGCCGCTTGCGCACTTTCGCCCAGCTTCAAACGGGTGTCGACTTCGTCAGTCAGCTCCGGGTCGTCGAGCATTTCCTGGTGGGTAATGAAGATTTCGCGAATGGCCTTGGCCTTGGCGCGTTCGACCAGGCCTTGGATATCGCGGCGCACCTGGTTCAAGGCGTTTTGCAGGCGCTCGCGTTCGATGGCCGCCGACTCGCCACGCAACGGATAGTCGATGGCTTGCAGCACCTGGATGTGGGCCGGGCCAATGGCAATGCCTGGTGCCGCGGCGACAGCCTGGATCAGGCTGCCGGATTCGGGGGCGAGCATGACGGTGGCGATTTCGGCCATCGCGGTTTCGCGCGGCGCGCTCGGTGGTGGCAGCGGTTCGACTTCTTCGCCAAGGCCTTCTTCGATGGCTGCCAGCAGTGCCGGCAAAGCATCGTTGGCAATGCTCGGTTCAGCGATGAACTCCAGCACCTGACCGCGACGGGCGCCCAGGCTCAGCAGCTTGCTCAGACTCTTGACCGACACGGCGCTGTCCTGGCCGTCGACGATGCGCACGCGGATCTCGCCTTCGAAGCTTTTCGCCAGTTGCGCGAGAATTTTCGCCGGCCGCGCATGCAAACCATGGGCGTTGGCCAGGCCGATGCGTGCGCTGGGCCAGTCGGCAGGCAATTCACCGCCGAGCACTTCCAACACTTTGCGGCTGCTGGTGGCGCGGCCCAACTCGTGGCCACGGCCTTCGATCAGCAACGCGCAGAGCCGTTCCAGCAAGGCCTGGTGGGCCTCGCCGAGGCTGGCGAGGCAGAACAGCCCGCTCAACGGCTGGCCGAGGTAGCGGATCGGTTTGTCCGGAGTCACGAAGGCCAGGCCCGGGCGCTTGACGGTCTGTTCGCTGTGCAGCCACCACAGGCCATCGCCCAGGGGCAGCGCCTCGACTTGTTGCAGCACGCCGGCAAAGCCGTTACTTACGCAGTCAGCCTGGCGCAGCAGCCGGGCACCGCGCCACACCAACTCTTCGAAATCGTCAGCCGATACACCGAGGCCGATCATCTGCGCGTCCAGGGCCAATTCCTGTGGCGCGCCTTGCAACAGCTTCAACAAGGCTTCGGCGGAACCGGCGCGGCGCAGGGCCTCGCCCAGGTCAGTTTCACCAAGGGCGCGGGTCAGCAGTTGCAGCAAGCGCAGGTGTTCGTCGGATTTGGCGGCGATGCCGATGGCCAGGTAAACCATCTGGCCATCACCCCAGTCCACGCCTTCGGGAAATTGCAGCAGACGCACGCCGGTCGAATGAACCAGGTCGCGGGTTTGCGGAGTACCGTGGGGAATGGCAATACCTTGGCCAAGAAAGGTCGAGCCCTGGGCTTCGCGGGCCTGCAAGCCGGCGAGGTAACCCTCAGCCACCAGGCCATCGGCCAGCAGTTTGTCAGCGAGCAGTTGCAGCGCAGCGTCTTTATCCACAGCCGTCTGAGCCATGGATATCTGCTCTAGAGTGAGCTCGAGCATGCTTTCTCCTTTTTGGCGTCCGGTTGGCGCCAGGTATTGTTTTGAATGAATCAGCTTAGCGTGACAGGACGGCTTTTGGCGGTATCGCGGCAGCACAGCCAAAAAATCCTGCTAACCTTGAAAATACGCTTGCTGAAACGTTTAATCTAGAAAGATTGGCACGTTACTCGATAATCTCTCATCCTTGAAGTGCAACTTGTCGTAAGCGCTTGGACGGTGACCGTCATCTCGAATCGGGTAGGATGGCCCTTATTGTCGGGGCAAACTCGAAAAAATAAGGAAAACCGGGTTGAAACTCAGTGATATTGCCCAGCTGGCCGGTGTGTCCGTGACCACCGCCAGCTATGTCATCAATGGCAAGGCCGAACAGCAACGCATCAGCAGCGCCACCGTTGAACGGGTGCGGGCGGTGGTCGAAGAACATGGTTTCACGCCCAATCCCCAGGCCGCCGGGCTGCGCAGCCGGCACACCCGCACCTTGGGTTTCATCCTGCCGGACCTGGAAAACCCCAGTTATGCGCGCATCGCCAAGCTGCTGGAACAGGGCGCGCGGGCACGGGGTTATCAGTTGTTGATCGCCAGCTCCGACGACGCCCCGGACAGCGAGCGGCAACTGTTGCAGCTGTTCCGCGCCCGGCGCTGCGATGCGCTGATCGTTGCCAGTTGTTTGCCAACCGGGGACGACAGTTACCGCCAGTTGCAAGCCAAGGGCATTCCGATCATCGCCATCGACCGGGTGATGGAGCCCGCGCATTTCTGTTCGGTGATCAGCGACGACCGCCAGGCCAGCCTGCAACTGACCCGCAGCCTGCTGGAGACCCACCCTCGGCAAATCGCCTTGATCAGCGCCCGCCCCGAACTCAGTATCAGCCAGGAGCGGACCGCCGGCTTTAGCGAGGCCTTGGCCGGGTTCGAAGGCCAAGTGCTGATCGAACACGGAGAATCGTTCAGCCGTGAATGCGGCCGCCAGTTGATGGATGAAATGCTCGCGCGCCTGGGGCACCTGCCCGATGCGCTGATCACCACCTCCTATGTGCTGCTGCAAGGGGTGTTCGACGCCCTGCACGATTTCCCGCTGAAGTCGCGCCCGCTGCGCCTGGGCACATTTGGCGACACGCAGTTGCTGGATTTCCTGCCGTTGCCGGTCAACGCCATGTCCCAGCAGCATCAACTGATCGCCGACAAGGCTTTGGAGCTGGCGCTGGCAGCCATCGAAAACGATGACTACCAGCCTGGTGTGCAGGCCATCGCGCGGACGTTCAAGCAGCGCATTCATCAGGGCTGAGCATTCTTCAGGATTAACCCATGGAGCTGGTCGACACCCACACCCACCTGGACTTCCCGGACTTCGACGCGGATCGCCCGGCGCTGCTGGCCGCAAGCCGCGCCTTGGGCGTCCGGAAAATGGTGGTGCTGGGGGTGTATCGGGACAACTGGCAACGGGTCTGGGACCTGGTGCAAAGCGACCCCGACTTGCACGCCGCCCTGGGCCTGCATCCGGTCTACCTCGATCAGCATCGCGCCGAAGACCTGGTGCAATTGCGCGAGTGGCTGACCCGCCTGGCCGGGCATCGGCAGTTGTGTGCGGTGGGGGAAATCGGCCTGGATTACTACATCGAAACCCTCGATCGCGAGCGTCAGCAAGCGTTGTTCGAAGCGCAACTGCAACTGGCGGCGCAATTCGAACTGCCGGCGCTGATCCACGTGCGCCGCAGCCATGCCGCGGTGATCGCCACCCTCAAGCGCCTTGGCCTCAAGCGCGGAGGGATCATCCACGCCTTCGCCGGCAGTTTTGAGGAGGCCCGCGAGTACCTCAAGCTCGGCTTCAAGCTCGGCCTCGGAGGCGCCGCCACCTGGCCCCAGGCCCTGCGCATGCACCGGGTGCTGGCGAAACTGCCGCTGGAAGCGGTGGTGCTGGAAACCGACTCACCGGACATGGCCCCGGCGATGTTTCCCGGCGTGCGCAATAGCCCGGCACATTTGCCGGCGATTTGCGCGGCGCTGGCGGGGATCATGGCGGTGACGCCTGAGCGCCTGGCCGAGGCCAGCACCGCCAACGCCCGCGAACTGTTCAACTGGTAAAACACCTGTGGGAGCGAGCTTGCTCGCGATAGCGGTGCATCAGTCGACAAATAGTTACCTGACACTCCGCCATCGCGAGCAAGCTCGCTCCCACAATGGGTCTGTGGTGGGCCTAAAAATCACACCCGAAACGCATTGATCAACAGCTTGAGCTGCACCACCTGCGCGGACAACTCACGGCTGGCGTCTTCGGTCTGGTGCGCGCCTTCGGCGGTGCGTTCGCCGGCGCGGTTGATCTCGACGATGTTCTGGTCGATGTCATGGGCCACGGCCGTCTGCTGTTCCACGGCGGCGGCGATCTGCTGGTTCTGATCGACGATCATGCCGACGGCACCGAGAATATTTTCCAGGGCCTGCTGGACCTTCTCCGACTGACTGACCGTGCCGCTGGCCATCTCATGACTAGAGCCCATGGCCTTGACGGCTGCGCCCACACCGCCGTGCAGACGGCTGATCATCGCTTCGATTTCTTCGGTCGATTGCTGGGTCCGCTTGGCCAGGGTCCGTACTTCGTCGGCCACCACCGCAAAACCGCGCCCCTGCTCACCGGCCCGGGCCGCTTCGATGGCGGCGTTGAGGGCCAGCAAGTTGGTCTGCTCGGCGATGCTCTTGATCACGTCCAGCACGCGGCTGATGGCCTGGCTGTCGGTCGCCAGTTGATTGATCACCTGCACCGACTGATCGATCTCGCTGGCCAACCGGGCGATGCTGCCCTGCTGGGACTCCACCAGCCCACGCCCGCTGAGGGTTTCGTCGTTCACGCTGTGGGCGCTGCTCACTGCCGCAGCGGCACTGCGGGCCACTTCCTGAGCGGTGGCCGACATCTGGTTCATCGCCGTGGCCACCAGCTCGATCTGGCTGCGCTGCCCGGCGACGGCCAGGTTGCTGCGAGCCGATACCGTTTCCACTTGCCCGGCCTGGCGTTCGACTTCGGCGACGGTCCGACCGACCTGTTCGATCAGGTCATGGATCTTCGCCACCGTACCGTTGAACACCTCGCCCAACTCACCCAGTTCATCCTTGCTGCGGGCCACAAAATTAACCGTCATGTCCCCCGCCGCCACCTTGTCCATCATCTGGCCCAAGTGCTGGAGGGTGGTACGGGTCGACGCATAGAAGCCGGCGTACAGATAAAAAATCAGCAGGAACACCACCGCCAGCGCCACCGCTTGCAGCACCATGTGACTGCGATTCTGCTCAAGGCGCTGCTGCAACTGGACACCGAGAAACCCCTGGGTCGCTTCGTTCAGCCGGTAAGTCTGCTCCATCAGGCCGCTGACCTGCTCATAAAACGCCGGCCATGGCGCATCGAGAGTATCGGCCATCACCACCTGCTCTTCGATCAGCTCACTGGCCTTCTTGAGGCTGTTCTTACTGCCATTGGCCTGATCGGCCAGGGCTTGTGCGGCCGCCTGGCTGGAACCCAGGGCGTCTTGCAGTTTCAGTTCATATTCACCCTGGAGCTTGTCGATCTGCGCCAGCAACTCGTCGAACCGGGTACTCGACGCCGAATTGAGAAATCCCAACCCCAATGAAGAAGCCCCCAACGCACGGCCTTCACCGAGGATCTGGGTGACCTTGGGGGTGATGCCAATGATCAGTTCACTGAGCTGACGGATGTCGCTCTGGTTGTCACGGCTCAGGCCCGCCTGGCTGGCGATGATCTGGCTGAACATCTGCGCACTGTTGAGCAACTTGCCGATCGACGCGCTTTTGCTTTGCAGGGAGCTTTCGGCCTGCTGGGCCTTGAACGCGACAATCATTTCGTCGCGCTTGGCATCGAAAGCGCTGACCTGCTCAGGCTCGACCGCCATGGCCGCCATCCCTTGCAGGCGCGCAAGCACTTGCTGCTCGAGGGCACCGATCTTCGCTTCGACGTCACCGGCCTTGCCGGACTGCCCCAGACTGGCGTTGATTTGCACCAGGTTATTCAGGGTTTCCAAGTCCCGGCGCAGGGTCAGGCTGCTGCCCAGCAGGTCGAGGCTTTGCAGCTCCACTTGGGTACCTTGGAACTCCCGATAGGAATCACGCACCAGAAAGAAATTGGTCACCAGCATCGGCAGCAGAAACAGCACGCTGATCAGGCTGAACTTCATGCCGAAGCTCAGGCGGTTCATCAGCGCGACGGCGGGCCAGAGCAAACTCTTCACTAGGAAGTCTCCCGATAGGTTTTTTATTTTTATAGGCAGGCGCACAGAGACAGCAGAAAGCCACTATTCGGGCGCTGTTCCTGTATAGCTTAAATCGGCGGGGAGATTTGTAACTTAAGGTTAACGGCAGATGTTTGGTGGGCAGGCACTGTGGCGAGGGAGCTTGCTCCCGCTGAGGTGCGAAGCACCTCCCTAAAGGCGGCGGTTGCTGCGCAACCGAGCGGGAGCAAGCTCACTCAATAAATAAGTGTGATTTCGCCGAGATCAGGCCAGCACCGTCCACAACGCAAACCCGGCATACCAGAGCACCGCCGAACGCAGCAGCAACTCCCAGAGCCGATCCAGGCTGTTGATGCCATCCGGCCCGGCCACGGGCGCGGGAATCTCGCCGGCCACCAGGCCGACCTTGTCGATGAGAGCGGCGGCGCTGATGTTCCAGTTCAACAACTCATGCAGCATGACTCGGCTGACCGCCACGAAGTTGCCCACCAGGGCGAAGCTCGCCGCCAGCAGCCGCACCGGCACCCAGTCGAAGGCATGGCGCATCTGCGCGGCCCGCTCGGCCACGCCGGCGTTCTGGCTGTGCTCGGCGGCCAGGGCCAGCAGGCGATAGCTCAGGGCCGCGACCGGGCCCAGCAGGAAGTACCAGAAAATCACCGCGAAAAAGCTCTGGTAGGCCTGCCACAACAAATGGCCCTGGACCCGCTCCAACAACCGCTCGCCATCATCGGCCTCAATGTCCAGATCACGCTTGGCCACGTGGGCCGCCGCTTGCAGGTCTTCGCGCCGCCAGGCATCGCGAAACGGCCCCAGGTCCGCCAGCAGATCACCGCGCCCCAGGCTGTAAATCACCACCAACAGGTGCACCGGCAGCGCCAGCAGGCCATAGGCCACCGGATCCAACACCCACAACAGCAACGCCAGCAGTGCCACCGGCAGCAAAACCATCACCACCAGCACCAGCCAGGGCCGGTTAACCCAACGAGGGCTGGCTTCAAGCTTGTTCAGTTCGAGCAACCAACCACCGTCCCGCTGGATCCGCTGGCGTAAGGCCGAGAATTTCTCGATCCAGACCGCCAGCAGCAACACCAGAAAACTCATTGTCCTTCCCCTTCTGTCAGGGCTGCGCGATAGCGCGCCCAGTCGAATGCTGGTCCCGGATCGGTCTTGCGCCCAGGGGCAATATCACTGTGCCCACAGATACGCTGCACCGTGATCGCCCTGAACGCCACCTGCAACTGCCCGGTCAAGTCCACCAATACGGCATATTGTGCGTCGGTGAAAGGCAGATCATCGGTGCCTTCAAGCTCGATGCCTATGGAAAAATCGTTACACGTCTCCCGCCCCTCGAAGCACGAGACGCCCGCATGCCACGCACGATCCAGACAGGAGACAAACTGGGTGACGGCGCCGTCACGCTCGATCAGAAAGTGCGCAGACACACGCAGGTCGGCAATACCGGCAAAGTAGGGATGTTCCGTGACATCCAGACGATTCTGGAAAAATTCCTGCACCTTGCCCGTCGCGAATTGTGCCGGCGGCAGGCTGATGTTGTGGATCACCAGCAGGGAAATCTCGCCCTCGGGGCGCGCATTGAAGTTGGGCGATGGGCAATGACGCACGCCATCGCACCAGCCGCTCGCGGGGTCCAGCTGCATACAGGTTCCTTTGATAACGACAGTGAATGCCGTCAGTATGCCGCGATCGGGCCAGATCGCGCGATCACTTGGCGCGATTGAGCTGACGCAGATTGCCCAGCACCGACTCCAGCGCCCGGTCGAACAGCAGGGTATCGTCCAACAGGCGCACCGCGCCCCGGCGAAACTCCAGGGCCAGGCTGGTGCGGCTGTGCTCCTGCACTTTCAGGCCGGTGCGGTTGACGAAGATGTACTTGCCGGTAGCCCCGATGATCGCCGCCAATTTGCAACGCAGGCTATTGTCATCGTCCTCCTGGAACTCCACCCAGCTTCCCAAACGCAATTGGTCGACCTGCATCAGGCCCACATCATCGGCTGGCAAGCGTACCTCTGCGTTGTCCGCCGGCGCTTGGTGAGCGGGACGCAGGACAATTTTCTCCTGCACCTGGACCATGACCGGAGAGTTGAACGACTGGGCCTGCTCCGTCGCCTGCCCCGTACGCTCAAGAGCCTGCACGTGCAGAACCTCCAGCTCACTGAAGAATTCGCTGGTGGCAAACGGGTCGAACGCCGAACGGTTCAGGCCTTCGCGCAGAGCCTTGAGCAGCTCCGGCACAATCGCCAGCAACTGCAGGCCAGCGTCGGGCTCATCGTGAGGCTGGACGCTCCAGATCAGTTGTTCCAGGGTCGATACGTCGGCCAGCCATTCGGCTGAATACTTGCCATGCTTGAAACAGGTCAGCAACAACACCTGGCTCCAGGCCTGTTGCACGAACTCCACCACCGCTTGCGGCAACACTTTACCCAGCATGACCTGGTTCAGCGCCCCTTCGACTCGGTGGCGCGCCAGTTCAGCCTTGGCCCGCCCCTCTTCAGCGTCACGAATGCGCTGCTCAAGCAGTTCACTGCGGCGCCGCTCGTCGCTGGTGAAGGCCAGGAAGTCGGCCAGCAGTTCGGAAAAAATCGCCGGGTCATCGACGAAGTCATTCAATAAGCGCTGCACCACCTGCTCGATGCGCAGGTACAGGCTGTCGCGTTGATGATCATCACAAGCGCCCCAGCCCATGGCGGCGGCGGCAATTTCATTGAGCAGGCGCCGGGCCGGATGGTTGCCGCGACTGAAGAAGCTCTTGTCCTGCACCGCGACTTTGAGCATCGGGATTTGCAGGCGGCCGATCAGGGCCTTGAGGGAGTCCGGCAGGTTATGGTCGTCGAGGATGAATTCGAACATCATCGAGATCAGGTTGATCACGTCTTCATCGGCGCCTTCGACCACCCGGGACTTGCCGCTCCTGACGCTGACCCGGGTCAACAGTTGTTCGAGCTGGCTACGCAGATCGAATTCGTCCTGAAGGGTCGGCGCCGGAACGTACTGCTGCAAATGAGAGAGCAATCGCAGCAGGTCTTGGGTCGAGATCGGCTGGGGCGCAGCGCTGGCCTCCAGTGTCGGCGCCACACTGCCACGGACCTGGCGCAGCAGCTTCTGCAACGCAGAGAACACCTCCTCCACGCTGTCATCGACCTGCGCCGCCTTGGGTTTAGCCACGTTGTCGACGGTGGGCCGAGGGCTATCGTCAAGACGATCCGAAGCACGACGGGACGGCGAGGCCTTGAGGTCCGGCAACACACCGGTGGCGGCCAGCAACTGATTGGCCTCGGCGTAGAGCTGGTCGCACTCGCTGAGCACATAGCGCTCGAACAGTTTGAGCAGGATCAGCTTGACCTTGATTCCCACCCCCAGGTTGCGCCCGGCCTGTAGAAAATTTTCACACAGCAGCGCGGGGCTCAGGGGATTCTGCTGATTGGCCAACGGCCGGTCCAAAAGCACGCTGAGGCGGGCTGTCAGTTGATCGAGCGACACACCCTCACGACCGAGTACCCGCGTGACCATGGTCTCGACCGCCACATGGCGCTCCAGGTCATCGTGAGTCGGCTGCGCCAGGGGGCCAGGGGCCAGGACGGGGGCCAAGGAGGCTTGAGCCAGGTCGTATTGCGCAAGGCCGACAAACGCCTCGAAAAACTGCTCGATAAACCCGCGTTCCATACTTTTGCGTTTCAGGCGCAGGTCACGCATGGCTTCGAAGAACAGATTCTGCTCGACATCATTGCGCGCCCGGTCAGCCATCTCGAACAGCGTGTCGTCGGCGTTATCGAACAGCCCCTGCAAGCCAAAGCGCAACTGCTGCGCAGCCTTGTCGCGAACCTGTAGCAGAATCACAGGCAGGCGGGCGAGCGGCGAATGATTCGCCTGATCAGTAGAAACCTTGTGCAAAGGCACTACATTCCCAGTCCCGTCGTTGTGCATCCAAGCCTCCTGAAACGGCATTCTTCGGCACGAGACGTCAAAGCTATGACGTCAATCGAAAGGCGGATTATCTGGTAAAAGAACCCCGTCGTACCAGCAGACTCTGTGACCCAGCTCGAAATACAACGCAATAAGTGACCGGAGAAATGGGAAAACGTTGCGCGGATGCGACCAAATGCAGGTTCGATATGCTCGGCAGGCCACTGGCCCTATAATCGGGCCACTTTGTTTGTGGAGCCCGTTATGCCGAATCTACGTCTCGCCGATCTGACCGCCGAAATCGAAGCCAACGTGCGCCGTGCGTTGCTCGAAGACATCGGCAGCGGCGACATCACCGCGCAACTGATCCCCGCCGAACGCCTGGCCAAGGCCACCATCATTACCCGCGAAGCCGCGATCATCAGCGGCACCGCCTGGGTCGATGCCGTGTTCCGGCAACTGGACCCGCGCGTCGCAGTGCATTGGCAAGTGCGCGACGGCGACCGGGTGAGTCCCGATCAGGCGCTGTTCCACCTCGAAGGTCCGGCCCGCTCGCTACTGACCGGTGAACGCAGCGCGCTGAACTTCCTGCAAATGCTCTCGGGCGTCGCCACCCGCGCCCGTTACCTGGCCGATTTCGTCGCCGACACCCAGGTCAAGCTGCTGGACACCCGCAAGACCCTGCCCGGGCTGCGCCTGGCCCAGAAGTATGCCGTCACCTGCGGCGGCTGCCATAACCATCGCATCGGCCTGTACGATGCCTTCCTGATCAAGGAAAACCACATCGCCGCCTGCGGTGGCATCGCCCAGGCCATTACCGCCGCCCACAAGATCGCGCCGGGCAAGCCGGTGGAAGTCGAGGTGGAAAGCCTGGCGGAATTGAAAGAAGCACTGGCGGCCAATGCCGACATCATCATGCTCGACGAACTGAGCCTGGACGACATGCGTGAAGCCGTGCGCCTCAATGGCGGCAAGGCGAAGCTGGAGGCCAGCGGCGGGATCAACGAAAGCACGTTGCGCCCGATTGCCGAGACCGGGGTGGACTACATCTCGATCGGGGCGATGACCAAGGATGTGAAAGCGGTGGATCTGTCGATGCGGTTGAGCCTCTGACAACAAAAAACGCCAGCCTCAAAAAGGCTGGCGTTTTTCTCAGACCACCAGATTATTCATCTCGCAGTACTCATCCCATTCCACACCCAACACCTCGGCCGCTTCCTTGTGCAACGCAAGGCGCTGCACCTCGAATTCTTCAGGCGTGCTGGTGTACTTGAGCGTCAACTCCCAAGGCTGCAGCCCCTGGGCTTCGGCCTCATCCTCGAACGCCCACTGGATCTGATCTTTTTGATCGTCGGCGGACAAGTCCTTGATCTCTTCCAGCAACTGGGGCGCATCCAGAACGTACTTCTTCAGTGCTTCTTCGTGCCTGGCTTCCTGGGTCAATTCTTTAACAGTCATGGCGTTCTCGTTGATCTGGGGAATGGAAGATGGATCTGGATCATCAAGGATCTCTCTGACGCAAAAAACCGTGTGAAGCCCGGTTTATCTGGCCTTCAGAACCATTCGGGGATCATCTGAAAACTGCTGGGCGATGCTCATGCAGCGACGAATATAGGATGTTTTGCCAATGATTTACACGGCTCTTTACATCTATTCCACAAAACAAGTTGCACAAGACGCAGGAGGTGCAGGGAACATATGTCAAAACGTCCAGTCATAGCCATGTGCCACATCGGCACTTCACAAGGAACCCAGTGATGCGCAGTTTTTCCAAGCTTTCGTCTACCCGCTTTGCTACCGCAACCTTGCTGCTCGGCAGCCTGACCTTGGCCGGCCTTGCTCAAGCGGCTGTTGAAGTCTCCTCCGCTGGGCCGTCTTACGACGACGCCATTCCTGCCCTTCAACATGACCAATTTGATAAGTACAAACTCGTCAAGACCAACGTCAGCGCCAGCGCCTTGGAAAACCTGCCAAAAACCGTGAAGAACAATACTGACGAACTGGAAAACCAGAAGCGCGCCCTTAGCGAACAGGCCCGTCAGATCGAAGAACTCAAACGCAACAGTGGGTCCAGCTCCACCTCCAGCAGCAAGGAAATTGACGAGCTCAAGCGCACGATCAAGGAACAGGAACGCGACCTGAACGACCTTGGCAAGCAAGTGGAAGATCTAAAGCGCAATAGCGGCTCCAGCTCGAGCTCGAACAACAGCGAAATCTCATCCCTGAAACGGGAGCTCAGTGATCAGGATCGCGAGATGGACCAGCTCAAACGCACCGTCGAGGAGCTGAGCAGGAAGGTGAAATAACAAGGAGAATGGTGCCCGAGACAGGAATCGAACCTGCGACCTTCGCGTTACGAGTGCGCTGCTCTACCGGCTGAGCTACACGGGCGGTGGCTAAAACTAGCACCGTCCCCCGTGGCCAGGCAACCTGCGACACAGGGATTTTCACCACACAGCAAAACGCCCCGAACCAGTCGGGGCGTTTGCTTGTTCAGCGGCTAAGCGAGGGGTTGATTAAACGCCCGATGCCTTGGCTGCTGCCACGTCTTTGATGGACAGCTTGATACGACCGCGGTTGTCCACGTCCAGTACCAGCACTTCCACTTCCTGGCCTTCTTTGAGGATGTCGGTCACTTTCTCGACGCGAGCATCGCTCAGCATGGAGATGTGGACCAGACCGTCCTTGCCCGGCAGGATGTTGACGAAGGCACCGAAGTCGACGATGCGCTCAACCTTGCCGACGTAGATCTTGCCGATCTCGGCTTCGGCAGTGATACCCAGAACGCGCTGGCGTGCTGCTTCTGCCGCTTCCTTGGTTTCGCCGAAGATCTTGATCGAACCGTCGTCTTCGATGTCGATCGAAGCCTTGGTTTCTTCACAGATCGCACGGATGGTCGCGCCGCCTTTACCGATGACATCACGGATTTTGTCGGTGTCGATTTTCATCGCGATCATGGTCGGAGCGTTTTCCGACAGTTCGGTACGGGACTGACCAATGATCTGGTTCATCTGACCGAGGATGTTCAGGCGCGCTTCCAGGGCTTGGCCCAGGGCGATTTCCATGATCTCTTCGGTGATGCCCTTGATCTTGATGTCCATCTGCAGTGCGGTGACGCCCTTGGCGGTACCGGCCACTTTGAAGTCCATGTCGCCCAGGTGGTCTTCGTCACCCAGGATGTCGGTCAGGACGGCGAATTTCTCGCCTTCCTTCACCAGACCCATGGCGATACCGGCAACCGGCGCCTTCATCGGCACACCGGCGTCCATCAGGGCCAGGGAAGCGCCGCAAACCGAAGCCATCGAGCTCGAACCGTTGGACTCGGTGATTTCCGAGACTACGCGAATGGTGTACGGGAACACGTCAGCGGCAGGCAGCATGGCCTGGACCGAACGACGGGCCAAACGGCCGTGACCGATTTCGCGGCGACCGGCGCCACCCATGCGACCACACTCGCCCACCGAGAACGGAGGGAAGTTGTAGTGCAGCATGAACGGGTCTTTCTTTTCGCCTTCCAGGGTGTCCAGCAGTTGCGCGTCACGGGCGGTGCCCAGCGTGGCAACGACCAGGGCCTGGGTTTCGCCACGGGTGAACAGTGCCGAACCGTGGGTCTTTGGCAAAACACCAACTTCGATGTTCAGTGGACGTACGGTGCGGGTGTCGCGACCATCGATACGTGGCTTGCCGTTGACGATGTTTTCGCGAACGGTGCGGTATTCGATTTCACCGAAAGCAGCTTTGACTTCAGCGGAAGACGGCTGGCCTTCTTCGCCGGACAGCTTGGCAACGACCTGGTCTTTCAGCTCGCCCAGACGCGCATAGCGGTCAGCCTTGACGGTGATGGTGTAGGCCTGGGAGATCGCTTCGCCGAACTCGGCACGGATAGCGCCCAGCAGTTCGGTGGCTTCGGCTTGCGGAGCCCAGGTCCAGGTTGGCTTGGCGGCTTCGGCGGCCAGTTCCTTGACGGCGTTGATCACCACCTGGAACTCGTCGTGGGCGAACAGTACGGCGCCCAGCATCTGGTCTTCGGTCAGCTCTTTGGCTTCGGATTCAACCATCAGCACGGCTTCGGAAGTACCGGCCACGACCATGTCCAGGCTCGAAGCTTTCAGTTGCTCGTAGGTTGGGTTCAGCAGGTAGCCGGTGCTTTCGTGGAACGCCACGCGGGCAGCGCCGATCGGGCCATCGAAAGGAATGCCGGAGATGGCCAGGGCAGCCGAGGTACCGATCATCGCAGCGATGTCCGGATCGGTTTTCTTGCTGGTGGAAACGACGGTGCAGACAACCTGCACTTCGTTCATGAAGCCTTCTGGGAACAGCGGACGGATCGGACGGTCGATCAGTCGGGAAGTCAGGGTTTCTTTCTCGGAAGGACGGCCTTCGCGCTTGAAGAAACCGCCAGGGATCTTACCGGCAGCGTAAGTCTTTTCCTGGTAGTGAACAGACAGAGGGAAAAAGCCCTTGCCTGGATCGGCTTGCTTGGCACCAACAACGGTCACCAATACGCTGACGTCGTCGTCAACGGTGACCAGCACTGCGCCGGAGGCCTGACGGGCGATACGGCCAGTCTCGAGGGTAACGGTCGACTGACCGAATTGGAATTTTTTGATTACCGGGTTCACGGTGTCCTACCTTCTTTGTGGCTCTTGGGGAACTTGTCTTCTTGCGAAATTCTTGGGCAATGACGGGAATCGGCCCGACGCCTGTCCAGGGTAAAACGTGTATCCAGATAAAACTTGAGGCTGGGAGCCTGCCATGCGCCAGCGGGAAACCCACTGACGTACGACAGACAACCAACCTCTAGCGCAATCGCTGATTAGCGACGCAGACCCAGGCGAGCGATCAGAGCGCTGTAACGGCTCACGTCCTTGCCTTTCAGGTAGTCCAGCAGCTTACGACGCTGGTTTACCATGCGGATCAGACCACGACGGGAGTGGTGATCTTTACCGTTGGCCTTGAAGTGACCTTGCAGTTTGTTGATGTTGTGGGTCAGCAGTGCAACTTGCACTTCTGGCGAACCAGTGTCACCAACAGCTTGCTGGTAGTCAGCTACGATTTGAGCTTTTTCTTGAACGTCGAGAGCCATGAGGCAATCCTTTTAGTCAGGAAACTGTTTCAAAGAAACAGCTTCAACAGGCCAGGGACAAATCCCTGTATCTATAAATGAGTAGTGACCGTGCCTGTTAACAGCCACACTCGCCAGCCCGCTGTTACACAGGCTGGTTCCGGTCATTCCGACCGAATCAGTCGACGCGGCGCAATGCGCCCGTCTTCGCTCACTTCACCGATACCGATGAAGCGACCATTGTGATCCTGCACCCGAACCATGCCGAACTTCGGCGCATCAGGGGCACGTACCGGCTGGCCGTTGAGCCAGTAGAACGCACTGTGTTCCGAGAACTGCAACAGCGGCCAGTCCAGCAACCCGCTGTCCGATGGCATCAGGAAACGGTCGACCGCTTCGTTGCCGCCTTCGGCATGTACCGCTTCGAGCTCTTCCAGCGTGACCGTCTGGGCCAGCGTGAAAGGTCCGGCCTGGGTCCGTCGCAATTCTGCCACGTACGCACCACAGCCGAGCTGCTCGCCGATATCCTCCACCAGGGTACGGATATAGGTGCCTTTGCTGCAATCCACGGCAAGCCGCGCAGTATTACCGTCAAAGGCCAGCAATTCCAAGCGCGCAATAGTAACAGAACGCGGTTCGCGCTCCACTACTTCGCCTGCACGGGCCAGCTTGTACAACGGCTGGCCATCACGCTTGAGGGCCGAGTACATCGGCGGTATCTGACTGATTTGCCCGCGAAATCCTGGCAGCACAGCTTCGATATCAGCCTGACCAACGGTCACCGGGCGCTCCAGCAAAACCTCACCCTCGGCGTCCGCCGTGGTGGTGGTCTTGCCCAGTTGCGCCAGGGTTTCATAACCCTTGTCGGAATCGAGCAGGTACTGGGAGAACTTGGTCGCCTCACCGAAGCACAGCGGCAATACGCCGGTGGCCAACGGATCGAGGCTACCGGTGTGCCCGGCCTTCTCGGCATTGAGCAGCCAGCGAACCTTCTGCAACGCCGCGTTGGAAGTGAACCCCAACGGCTTGTCGAGCAGGATGATACCGCTGACGTTACGACGGATACGTTTGACCTGAGCCACCGATTACTCCTTGGTGTCTTCGGGTTCAGCCGCAACCGGGTGCTGGCTATCTTCAGCCACGGCACGTTCGATCAACGCCGACAGGTGCGCACCTCGCACGACGCTTTCGTCGTAGTGGAAATGCAATTGTGGAACGCTGCGCAACTTCATCTCGCGGGCCAACTGCATACGCAGGAAGCCGGCTGCCGAGTTGAGCACCTTGATGCTTTGGGCAATTTCCTCGGCGCTGTCCTGCCCCATCACCGTGATGAAAATCTTGGCATGACCGACGTCACGGCTAACTTCCACAGCGGTAATGGTGACCAGACCGACGCGCGGGTCTTTGACTTCGCGACGGATCAGTTGAGCCAGCTCACGCTGCATCTGATCGCCGATTCGTTGGGTACGGCTATATTCTTTTGCCATGTCTTGTTACCTGTTACTGCCCCACGGTCAAACCCGTGAGGTCTGAAAGCGGCAAACGCCCGGCCTGACAAAAGCCAGACCGGGCGTTGCGTTTAGAGTCCGACAGCCAGGCAGCGCATGTTCATGCTGCTGCCCGGTGCGGCTCTTGAAGTGCGCGAGTCAGAGGCTGCGAGCAACCTGGACCTTCTCGAAGACTTCGATCTTGTCGCCGACCTTGACGTCGTTGTAGCTCTTGACGCCAATACCGCATTCCATGCCGGCACGCACTTCGGAAGCGTCATCCTTGAAGCGTCGCAGGGATTCCAGCTCGCCTTCGAAGATAACGATGTCTTCACGCAGTACACGGATCGGACGGTTACGGTGAACGACACCTTCGATCACCATGCAACCGGCGATCGCGCCGAACTTCGGCGAACGGAACACGTCACGCACTTCCGCGGTACCCAGGATGTTCTCGCGAACATCGCTGCCCAGCATACCGGTCAGGGCTTTCTTGACGTCTTCGATGATGTCGTAGATCACGTTGTAGTAACGCATATCCAGGCCTTCCTGCTCGACGATCTTGCGAGCGCCAGCATCGGCACGCACGTTGAAGCCAAACAGTACAGCGTTGGAAGCCAGTGCCAGGTTGGCGTCGGATTCAGTGATACCACCGACACCGCCACCGACCACACGCACTTGCACTTCGTCGTTACCCAGGCCGTTCAAGGCGCCGTTCAACGCTTCGAGCGATCCACGGACGTCGGATTTGAGGACGATGTTGAGCGTCTTCTTCTCTTCCTGACCCATGTTCTCGAAGATGTTTTCCAGCTTGCCGGCGTGAGCACGAGCCAGTTTGACTTCGCGGAACTTGCCTTGACGGAACAGAGCCACTTCACGGGCTTTCTTCTCGTCAGCCACAACGCTCATCTCGTCGCCAGCGTCCGGTGTGCCGTCCAGGCCGAGGATCTCGACTGGAATGGCCGGACCGGCTTCCTTGATAGGCTTGCCGTTCTCGTCGAGCATGGCACGTACGCGGCCGTAGTTCGAACCGACCAGTACCATGTCGCCTTGGCGCAAGGTACCGTCTTGAACCAGGACGGTCGCCACCGGGCCACGGCCCTTGTCGAGGCGCGATTCTACAACCACACCACGACCTGGAGCCGAAGGCGTAGCGGTCAGTTCCAGAACCTCGGCTTGCAGCAGAACGGCTTCAAGCAGTTCGTCGACGCCGGTACCCATCTTCGCCGAGACTGGTACGAATGGAGTGTCGCCACCCCACTCTTCGGAAGTCACGCCGTGAACCGACAGTTCGCTACGGATGCGATCGAGATCAGCGCCCGGCTTGTCGATCTTGTTCACCGCAACCACCAGTGGCACGCCAGCAGCCTTGGCATGCTGAACGGCTTCGATGGTTTGTGGCATCACGCCGTCGTCCGCCGCAACCACCAGGATCACGATGTCGGTCGCCTTGGCACCACGGGCACGCATTGCGGTAAACGCGGCGTGACCAGGGGTATCGAGGAACGTCACCATGCCGCGGTCGGTTTCAACGTGGTAGGCGCCGATGTGCTGGGTAATACCGCCAGCCTCACCTGCCGCAACCTTCGCACGACGGATGTAGTCGAGCAGGGAAGTCTTACCGTGGTCAACGTGGCCCATTACGGTCACGACCGGCGCACGGGAAACCGCCTCACCTTCAAACTTCAGGGACTCAGCCAGGGAATCTTCCAGGGCGGTGTCGCTGACCAGGGTCACTTTGTGGCCCAGCTCTTCGGCAACCAGTTGAGCAGTTTCCTGATCCAGTACCTGGTTGATGGTGGCCGGCGTGCCCAGCTTGAACATGAACTTGATGATTTCAGCAGCCTTGACCGACATCTGCTGGGCCAGATCACCCACAGTGATGGTCTCGCCGATCTTCACTTCACGCACGACAGGGCCGGTCGGGCTCTGGAAACCGTGGGCGTTGCGCTTCTTCAGCTTGGCTTTGCCGCGACCGCCGCGACGGAAGCCATCGCTTTCTTCGTCAGTGGTACGTGGCGCAACACGTGGTGCCGGCGCCTTTTCCTTGACCGAAGCACGATGAGGAGCGTTTTTGCGCTCGCCATCGCCACTGCCACGACGGTTGTCGTCAGCACGTGGCTTGTCGGGACGACGCTGTTCGTCGCGTTTGCGAGCATCAACCGCAGGTACCGGAGCAGGTGCCACCACCGGCGCGCTTTCGCGCACAGGCTCGGCGACCGCAGCAGGCGCCGCAACGGCTTCGACCGCAGCGGTTTGCGCAGCAGCAGGCTGGCGACGCGCTTCTTCTTCGGCGCGACGCTTGGCTTCTTCTTCAGCCTTCTGACGTGCAGCATTTTCTACTGCGCGACGTTCTTCCTGTTCGCGTTTGCGCTCGGCTTCGATTTCTTCCGGGCTGCGCTGTACGAAGACTTTCTTCTTGCGTACTTCAACGCTGATGCTTTTACTACCGGCAACACGCAGGGTGCTGGTGGTTTTACGCTGCAGAGTAATCTTGCGTGGTTCTTCCACTTTCGCCTTGTGACTGCTCTTCAAGTGAGTCAGCAGGGACTGCTTCTCACTGTCGGTCACATGTTCCTCGGCGGCGGTGTGCGGCAGACCTGCCTCACGCATCTGCTGCAACAGGCGCTCTACCGGTGTTTTGACCTCATCGGCCAGTTGTTTCACCGTGACTTGCGTCATGCACTTCTCTCCTCAGGCCGCGCCTAATTACTCGAACCAGTGGGCTCGGGCGGCCATGATCAACTTGCCGGCACGATCATCGTCAATGCCGTCGATGTCGAGCAGATCGTCAATAGACTGCTCGGCCAGGTCTTCGCGGGTAATTACGCCGCGCACCGCCAGTTCCATCGCCAAATCCTTGTCCATGCCCTCAAGCGAGAGCAGGTCTTCGGCCGGATGGGCGTCTGCCAGCTTTTCCTCAGTAGCGATAGCTTTGGTCAACAAACGATCCTTGGCCCGAGCGCGAAGCTCGTTGACGATCTCCTCGTCAAAGCCGTCGATGTTGAGCATTTCTTCCACCGGTACGTAGGCAATCTCTTCCAGGCTGGTAAAGCCTTCATCCACCAGCACCTGTGCCAGCTCTTCGTCGACTTCCAACTCGTCGATGAAGTTGCGCAGGATGTCGCCGGTTTCAGCTTGCTGCTTAGCCTGGATGTCCGATTCGGTCATCACGTTCAGGGTCCAGCCGGTCAACTGGCTAGCCAGACGCACGTTCTGACCACCGCGACCGATGGCCTGAGCGAGATTGTCTGCGCCAACGGCGATGTCCATGGCATGGGCATCTTCGTCGACGATAATTGCCGCCACTTCAGCAGGCGACATGGCGTTGATCACGAACTGAGCCGGGTTGTCGTCCCACAGGACGATGTCCACGCGCTCGCCGCCCAACTCGCCGGATACGGCCTGGACACGCGAACCACGCATGCCGATGCAGGCGCCTTGCGGGTCGATACGCTTGTCCTTGGAGCGGACCGCGATCTTGGCACGCGAACCCGGATCACGGGAGGCGGCCATTACTTCGATCAGGCCTTCAGCAATTTCCGGCACTTCGATGCGGAACAACTCGATCAGCATTTCCGGCGCAGTACGCGACAGGATCAGCTGCGGGCCGCGGTTCTCGGTGCGGATTTCCTTGAGCAGCGCACGCAGGCGCACGCCAACCCGGAAAGTTTCGCGAGAAATGATGTCTTCACGGGCCAGCAACGCTTCGGCGTTGTTGCCCAGGTCAACGATCACGTTGTCACGGGTAACCTTTTTCACGGTGCCGGAGATGATTTCCCCCAGGCGCTCGCGATAGGCGTCGACGACTTGTGCACGTTCGGCTTCGCGAACTTTCTGCACAATGACCTGCTTGGCAGTCTGTGCAGCGATGCGACCGAACTCGATGGACTCGATCTTTTCTTCGACTACATCACCTACCTTGGCGCCAGGATGCGTTTCTGCAACCTTGCTCGGCCAGGTTTCGATAGCCGGATCGTCCAGGTCGGCTTCCTCGACTACCGTCCAGCGACGGAAAGTCTCATAGGCACCGGTGTGGCGATTGATTTCCACACGCAAATCAACTTCGTCTTCAAACCGCTTTTTAGTGGCAGTGGCCAGAGCCAACTCCAGCGCTTCAAAAATAACGTTAGCCGGTACGCCCTTTTCATTGGATACCGACTCAACAACCAGCAGTACTTCTTTGCTCATCGTACGCCTCGCCTTTCGCAAGCCATTGGATCCGCGGGATCCGCAGTATCTGGCACGTATCAGTCAAAACTGGGAATAATGTTGGCCTTGTCGATCATATCGATCGGCAACAGGAACTCATGGTCTTCTACCTGCACCACGACGTCCTGCTCTTCTACACCGCGCAGAAGGCCTTGAAAGTTGCGTCGACCTTCAAAAGGCGAGCGCAGCTTGATCTTCACTTGTTCACCGGCAAACGAAGCAAACTGTTCAAGGGTGAACAGAGGGCGTTCCATGCCAGGCGAGGAAACTTCAAGGGTGTATTCGGAGGTGATTGGGTCTTCGACATCCAATACACCGCTGATCTGACGGCTGACGATGGCGCAATCATCCACCAACACGCCGCCTTCCTTATCGATATAAACGCGCAACAGTGAGTGGCGACCTTGAGCCGAAAACTCAATACCCCAGCATTCATAGCCAAGGGCCACGACCACCGGGGCCAACAAGGCCTGCAACTGTTCTAGCTTGCTCGACACCTGAACCCCCTCGTGCATGTTTGTGCATGCTGTGCAAATAAAAAAAAATGGGCGAATCGCCCATCCCTGAAACGCCGTCGAACAGCGGCGTTATAAAGTGTCCAGCTAACAAAAAGCCCCTTGGAAGGGGCCCCTGAAACTGGTTGCGGGAGCCGGATTTGAACCGACGACCTTCGGGTTATGAGCCCGACGAGCTACCAGACTGCTCCATCCCGCGACAAAGCTGGGGCGGAAGTATACGACCGATCCTTTACAGGGTCAATGTAACCCTTCCACCTACAAGAAAGCCCGCAATTGCGGGCTCTCCTGATAATTGGTACCGAGAAGGGGACTCGAACCCCTACACCCTATGGGCACAACCACCTCAAGGTTGCGTGTCTACCAATTCCACCACCTCGGCAATACAGCGTTTGAAACCTTCTTACTTCTGCTCTTGAGCTGGAGGTACGTCAGTCGCCGGATTGGCCGACTTTTGCTCTTGAAGCACCGGGACATCATCAGAAGCCGGTTGTTGCTTTGGCGCTTCCAACACTGCTGGGTTTGGCAAACCTACTTGAGTCAGCTCTTGAGCCTTCTCTTTAGCAAAGTAACCTAACCCCAAGCTGGTTATGAAGAAACCGGCGGCAAGTATAGCAGTAAACTTACTAAGAAAGGTAGAGGAACCTTGGCTTCCGAATACAGTATTTGAAGCACCTGCACCGAAAGACGCACCAGCATCCGCACCTTTACCCTGCTGCAGCAATACGAGAGCAACTACGCCCAGTGCACCCAGCAGATGAAAAACGACTACGACTGTTTCCAGCATTTTTTCAGTTTCCCGCGGCGCGACAAATCGCACCGAACTCATCTGCATTCAGGGAAGCTCCACCAATGAGCCCCCCATCGATATCCGGCATGCCGAACAGTTCGACCGCATTGGCCGCCTTCACGCTGCCGCCGTATAGAAGCCGCACACCTCGTGCCACTTCAGAATTCTCTGCCGCCAACTGCGCGCGGATGGCGGCGTGCACATCCTGCGCCTGTTGCGGCGAAGCAGTCAGCCCGGTGCCAATGGCCCAGACCGGCTCGTAAGCAATGACTGCCTTTGCAAAAGCACCGACACCCAGGTCTTCAATGATGCTGCCGAGCTGACGCCCGACAACCTCAAGGGTCTTCCCGGCTTCACGCTGCTCGAGGGTTTCCCCTACACACAACACCGGAATCAGACCGCAGGCCTGAGCCGCCGCAAATTTGCGAATCAGGGCACTGTCCTGCTCGCGCATGATCAGGCGACGCTCGGAGTGCCCGACCAAAACCAGGGAACAACCTGCATCCACCAATTGACTCGGCGCAATCTCACCAGTCAACGCGCCTTGCATGGGTTCCACCGCAGAGTTCTGCGCGCCGACTGAAATCGACTTACCCTTCAAGCCATCAATCACTTGATTGATATACAAGCAAGGCGGGAATACCGCGACATCAACACCGCTTGGCAAGGCCAGATGACGAAGGCCATTGATCAGCTCAGCGACGCTGGCGCGGGTACCGTGCATCTTCCAGTTACCAGCTACCATAGGGCGACGCATGCTGTACCTCGTCGGTCAAAGTGGGCGCAGATGTTACCCAACCGATGCATGACTGGCAAGCCGAATTCAGGCAGAAACTTCAGTAACCAGTTTCGCCAGCTCTTCGGCATAACCGCGGACCTGTGCCTCATCCTCGCCTTCAACCATGACACGCACCAAAGGCTCAGTGCCGGACTTGCGCAATAGCACGCGCCCACGCCCGGCCATCGCCTGCGTTACACGCTCACTGGCCTGCTTGACCGTCGCATGCTCGATAGGGTTCTCACCACCACCAAAACGTACGTTAATCAGCACCTGTGGACATTTGCGCAATGCCTGGCGCGACTGCGCGAGCCCTTCATTACGCGCCTTCAGCGCCATCAGCACCTGCAAGGCCGCGATGATGGCATCGCCCGTGGTGGTATGGTCGAAGCACACGATGTGACCAGAGTTCTCGCCCCCGATCACCCAATTGCGCTCCAGCAACTCCGAGATCACGTAGCGATCTCCCACATTGGCCCGCACGAAGGGGATATCCAGGTCCGCAAGGGCCAACTCGAGCCCAAGGTTGCTCATCAACGTACCGACCACTCCGCCCTGCAGCTTACCCCGCGTGTGCAGATCGCGAGCAATGATGAACAGCAACTCATCACCGTCAACGACTGTACCGGTGTGATCGACCATCAGGACTCGATCACCGTCGCCATCGAAGGCGATCCCGATATCGGCCTGTTCGGCCAGTACCGCCGCCTGCAGCGCCTCGGTATGGGTGGAGCCACAGTTGTGGTTGATGTTCAACCCGTTTGGCGAAGCGGAGAGCACGATCACTTCGGCCCCCAACTCGCGAAATACACTCGGCGCGACTTTATAGGTCGCACCGTGAGCGCAATCGACCACGACTTTCAGGCCCGAAAAGCTAGTACCAGTCGGCACGCTGCCTTTGCAGAATTCGATGTAGCGACCCGACGCATCGTTGATCCGCGACACTTTGCCGATCTTGCTCGACTCGACCACAGTCATCGGCGTGTCCAGCAGTTCTTCGATCATCAGCTCGATATCATCCGGCAGCTTGGTACCCTGGCCGGAGAAGAACTTGATGCCGTTGTCATCATGCGGGTTGTGCGAAGCACTGATCACGATACCCGCCTGGGCCTGGAACGTACGCGTCAGGTAGGCAATGGCCGGCGTCGGCATCGGACCGAGCAGCATCACATCGGCGCCCGCCGACGTCAGGCCGGCCTCGAGCGCCGATTCGAACATGTAGCCGGAAATTCGCGTGTCCTTGCCGACCAACACTTTGCAGGCGCCCATTTTACGGAACGCCATGCCGGCCGCCCAGCCAAGCTTGAGCATGAAATCAGGGGTAATAGGGTATTCGCCGACCCGACCACGAATACCGTCGGTGCCAAAGTATTTCTTGCTCATAAGTGCTCCGTCATTCTTATTCGGCTGAATCCACAGCTGCAATCATCCGCACGACATCCATCGTTTCGGCTACATCGTGCACGCGCAATATGCGTGCACCTTTGGTAAGGGCCAAGGCCGCAAGGGCGAGACCGCCATACAGACGCTCTCCCACCGGACGGCCCAAGGCATTGCCTATCATGCTCTTTCGCGAGACCCCAACCAACAGGGGCCGCCCCAGGGCATGCAAGGCGTCCATATGTTTGAACAGGCTCAAATTGTGGGCCAGCGTCTTGGCAAAGCCGAACCCTGGATCAAGAATGATCCGCTCGGCAGGAATACCCACAGCAGCACACTGACTCAGACGCTCCGCCAGGAACTCACCGACTTCCCTGGTCACATCCTGGTAGTGCGGGTCGTTCTGCATGGTTCCGGGCTCGCCGAGCATATGCATCAGGCAAACGGGCAACCCGGTGGCCGCTGCGGCATCCAGGGCACCATCGCGCTGCAAGGATCGTACATCGTTGATCAAGCCTGCGCCCAGTCGTGCAGTTTCACGCATGACCGCCGGCGTGGACGTATCGACCGAGATAATGACATCAAGTTCGCGGTGTATGCGCTCGACAATCGGCGCGACTCGCTCCAGTTCTTCGGTAGGCGAGACCGCACGCGCACCCGGCCGGGTCGACTCGCCGCCAACGTCGATCAGCGTAGCACCGGCAGCCACCATCGCCTCGGCATGCCGCAGAGCCGCATCGAGCTGGCTGAATCGACCACCATCGGAAAAGGAATCGGGAGTGACATTGAGGATGCCCATGACATGCACATGGGCCAAATCAAGAACCCGGTTGCCGCAAGGCAACCGGGTTGAGGACTGAACAGAAGTCATTTCAAGCCTTAGACGTCAGCAGCCGGACCGCCGATCGGTGTCTCGGGGCGTTCGCCCTGCACTGCCGGAGGCGTACCGGAGGTACCGGTGCCACCGGACCAGTCACGAGGCTCACGAGGCACACGGCCTGCCATGATGTCGTCGATCTGGTCGGCATCAATGGTTTCGTACTTCATCAGGGCGTCAGCCATGGCATCGAGCTTGTCACGGTTGTCCGTGAGGATCTGCCTGGCAGTGCCGTAGCACTGATCGATGATGCTGCGCACTTCAGAGTCGATCAACTTGGCCGTCTCGCCGGAGAAACTGGCATGCTGGCCGCCACCGCCACGACCGAGGAACACTTCGCCCTCTTCTTCGGCATACATCAACGGACCCAGCTTCTCGGACAAGCCCCACTTGGTGACCATGTTTCGGGCAATCTGGCTGGCACGCATGATGTCATTGGAAGCGCCAGTGGTGACACCGTCAAAGCCCAACGTCATTTCTTCGGCAATACGGCCGCCGTACAGCGAGCAGATCTGGCTGACCAGCGCACGCTTGGACAAGCTGTAACGATCTTCTTCCGGCAGGAACATGGTCACACCCAAGGCACGACCACGCGGAATGATCGAGACCTTGTAGACCGGGTCATGCTCGGGCACCACACGACCGACGATCGCGTGACCCGCCTCATGGTACGCCGTGTTCTGCTTTTCTTTCTCCGACATGACCATGGATTTGCGCTCAGCGCCCATCATGATCTTGTCCTTGGCCAGTTCGAATTCCTTCATTTCCACGATGCGCTTACCGGTACGAGCGGCGAACAGCGACGCTTCGTTGACCAGGTTCGCAAGGTCGGCACCGGAAAAACCTGGCGTACCGCGAGCGATCACTGCCGGGGCGACGTCATCACCCATCGGCACTTTGCGCATGTGGACCTTGAGGATCTGCTCACGACCACGAATGTCCGGCAGCCCCACCACGACCTGACGGTCGAAGCGACCTGGACGCAACAGCGCCGGGTCAAGTACATCGGGACGGTTGGTGGCGGCAATCACGATGATGCCGTCATTCATTTCGAAACCGTCCATCTCGACCAGCAACTGGTTGAGGGTTTGTTCGCGCTCGTCGTGACCGCCACCCATGCCGGCACCACGATGGCGACCGACGGCATCGATTTCGTCGATAAAGATGATGCACGGTGCGTGTTTCTTGGCCTGCTCGAACATGTCGCGAACACGGCTGGCACCCACGCCAACGAACATTTCCACGAAGTCGGAACCGGAAATCGTGAAGAACGGCACCTTGGCTTCGCCGGCAATCGCCTTGGCCAGCAAGGTTTTACCGGTACCCGGTGGGCCAACCATCAGCACGCCGCGAGGAATACGACCACCCAGGCGTTGGAATTTGCCCGGATCGCGCAGGAATTCAACCAGCTCGCCAACTTCTTCCTTGGCTTCATCGCAACCAGCGACGTCGGCCAAGGTGGTTTTCACCTGATCTTCGGAAAGCAGGCGAGCCTTGCTCTTGCCGAAGCTCATAGGCCCACCCTTGCCACCGCCGCCGCCCTGCATCTGGCGCATGAAGAACATGAACACGGCGATGATCACCAGGATCGGGAAGCTGGCGACCAGGAGCTGGGTCCAGATGCTTTGCTGCTCAGGCTGCTTGCCTTCGACCACGACATGATTGTCCACCAGGTCGCCGATCAGGCCATTGTCCTGGATCGCCGGACGAATGGTCTTGAAGTTGTCGCCGTCGGTGCGCTTGCCGGTAATCACATAGCCATCAACGGCTACGCGCTCGACCTTGCCATCCTTGACCTGCTGGATGAAGTCGGAATAGTTGAGGGTCTGCGGCTCGTTAGGGCTGGAGAAGTTGTTCATCACGGTCACAAGGACAGCGGCGATGATCAACCACAGGATCAGATTCTTTGCCATATCGTTCAATTAACTACCCTCTGAAGCAAGCTCCGCTACTGGCGCGCGCTTCGCATGATATTCACCGGCCTAACTTACTACATTACCTACGACTCTGGCAGGCGCCGTCTGTAACCCTTTGTGAAACTTTGACCGCGTAATTTTCGTTTACGCGTCTTTCGCAATGCGAGACAAAAAAAACTATCGGCCTGTATTAAAGACGCTCATCACTGGCTGCGCCTTCAACTCCGCGAAAACCACGCGCCAGCAGATACTGCTCGCGAGAGCGGTCGCGGGACGACAATGGCTTGCGCATCTGCACCTTGTCGAACAGTTTTCGCATGCCCTTGTGGTATTCGTCGAAGCCTTCACCCTGGAAGACTTTGATCAAAAAATCACCACCCGGCCGTAAAACCCGCCCGGCAAGATCCAGGGCCAGCTCGCTGAGGAACATTGCACGAGGCATGTCGACAGCCGCTAATCCACTCATATTGGGGGCCATATCGGAAATCACAAGGTCAACCTGGGTATTTCCGACGGCTTCCAGAATTTTTGCCAGGACGGCGTCTTCCGTGAAGTCACCCTGGATGAAGGTCACATCGGGGATGCTGTCCATTTCCAGGATATCGGAAGCGATCAAGCGGCCCTGACCGCCGATCAGACGACTGGTCACCTGGGACCAGCCTCCCGGCGCCGCGCCGAGGTCGATCACGGTCATACCCGGACGGATCAAACGATCCTTTTCCTGGATCTCCAGCAATTTATAGCTGGCACGCGAGCGATAGCCGTCTTTTTGCGCCATTTTGACGTACGGATCGTTGAAATGCTCTCTGAGCCAGTTCTGGCTAGTCTTGGAACGGGCCACGGGCCACCTCTAAAAATAAAACGGGTCGTGATTAAGTGGGCGGTCCCGGACTCGCTCGGGTAAACTGGCCGCCGCTTTTTACAAGATCAGACGCAGGGGTCAGATTATGCCGCTCACTCAAGAGCAGAAGAAACAATACAAATCCATTGGCCACCATCTGAAACCGGTTTTGACTGTGGCTGACAACGGTTTGACTGAAGGCGTACTCGCCGAACTGGAACGCGCACTGGGCGATCACGAGCTGATCAAAATCAAGCTCAACATCCTCGATCGCGAAGCCCGCCTGGCTGCCGTTGCCGAACTGTGCAAGACCGGCAAGGCAGACCTGGTACAGGTCATCGGCAAGATGGCGCTGATTTATCGCAAGAATTTCAGCGTCAACAAGCAACTGTCGAACGTTCACCGCTTCAAGTGATGCCAAGGGTCAAGGGTGTGCTTCGTACACCCTTGCGCTCCACCCAGGAACCGGCTGCAACACCAGCACCAATCCGGAAAACCCCAGCACCAGGTAACTGAATACCTGCCACTGGCTCGCATCCGGCCAGCCGAGACGCACCGCGAAAAACATCCCGCTCGCGTACAACGACATGAGCAGCAACTGCCCTCGAATGTCGCGCCATAGACTGGCAAGGCCCTCAGCCTGAACCAGCACCAAAGCCTGAAACACCACACACGCCGCGGAAAAACCCACCAGCAGCGCCGTCAGCATGCCTGCGATTTCATCGATGAGCAGCGGCGCCAGGCCGATTCGCCCCAGCACCGGCAACAAACCGACGTGCAACAACCAGACGCCGCCCACCCACAACATCTGGGTGAGCTGCCAGATCATGGCGCCCGCTCGCAGCGGGCGCCTTCGTTCAGATGTGACGGACTTCGACAATCTCATACTCGATAACGCCGCTCGGCGTCTTCACAGTCACCACATCGCCCTCTTCCTTGGCAATCAAGGCGCGAGCGATTGGCGAACCGACGGAAATCTTGCCGAGTTTGATGTCAGCCTCGTCCTCACCCACGATCTGGTAAGTGACGCTTTCATCGGTCTCGACGTTAGCGATTTCCACGGTGGTGCCAAAAATCACCTTGCCGGTGTGCGGGATCGTCGTGACGTCGATGACGACCGCATTCTGCATGCGGCCTTCGATGTCGCGGATACGCGCCTCGACCATCCCCTGCTGCTCGCGAGCAGCGTGGTATTCGGCGTTTTCCTTCAGGTCACCCAACTCCCGGGCCGTGCCGATGTCCTGGCTGAGCTTGGGACGAATGACCTTGGTCAGGTGAGCGTGTTCTTCTTCCAGGGCCTTCGCGCCCTGAACAGTCATCGGGTACTTGGTTATGCTCATGCCTTCAATCCTGCATGTAGATCCTGCAAGCGACGCACGGTCTTCTCGGGACCGAACTTGAGCGCTTCGCAGATCGCTTCGCCCGCAGCAATGGTCGTGGTGCAGTAGATCTTGTGCTGCAGTGCGTTACGACGAATGGAATAGGAGTCGGCGATCGACTGACGCCCCTCAGTGGTGTTGATGATCAGCGTGACTTCGTCATTCTTGATCATGTCGACCACGTGCGGACGCCCCTCGGTCACCTTGTTCACGCGGCGCACTTTCAGGCCTGCCGCTTCGATCAGCTTGGCGGTACCGGCCGTGGCGACCACTTCAAAGCCCAAGTTGATCAGATCACGGGCCACGCCTGCAACCAGTGGTTTGTCGTCATCACGCACGCTGATGAACGCCGTGCCACCTGTCGGCAGTACTTCGCTGGCGCCCATCTGGGCCTTGGCAAAGGCTTCGCCGAAGGTGTCGCCCACGCCCATCACTTCACCGGTGGACTTCATTTCCGGGCCAAGGATCGGGTCCACGCCAGGGAACTTGGCGAACGGGAACACCGCCTCTTTCACACTGTAGAAATTCGGGATGATTTCCTTGGTGAAGTTCAGCTCTTTCAGGGTTTTGCCAGCCATGACCCGCGCAGCGATCATCGCCAGGGAGACACCGATGCACTTGGAGACGAACGGTACAGTCCGGGAAGCGCGTGGATTGACTTCGATGACGTAGATGTCCTCACCCTGCAGGGCGAGCTGCACGTTCATCAGCCCGATGACGCCCAGCTCCAGGGCCATTTTCTTGACCTGCTCGCGCATCTCGTCCTGGATGTGGGCCGGCAACGAGTACGGCGGCAGCGAACAGGCAGAGTCACCGGAGTGAACGCCGGCCTGCTCGATGTGCTGCATGATCGCGCCAATCACCACGTCCTTGCCGTCGCTGACCGCATCCACGTCCATTTCGATGGCGCAGTTGAGGAAGTGGTCCAGCAGCACAGGGCTGTCGTTGGACACCTGGACCGCTTCGCGCAGGTAACGCTTGAGCTCGTCTTCCTGATACACAATTTCCATCGCACGACCGCCCAGTACATAGGACGGGCGCACCACCAGCGGGTAGCCGATCTTGGCTGCGGCACGAATCGCTTCGTCCTCGCTGCGCACGGTGGCGTTCGGCGGCTGACGCAGGTTCAGGCGCTCGACCATCTGCTGGAAGCGCTCACGGTCTTCGGCGCGGTCGATCGCATCCGGGCTGGTACCAATGATCGGTACCCCGGCGGCCTCAAGGGCGCGAGCCAGTTTCAGCGGGGTCTGGCCGCCGTACTGGACGATCACACCTTTAGGTTTCTCGACGCGGACGATTTCCAGCACGTCTTCCAGGGTCACTGGTTCGAAATACAGGCGATCGGAGGTGTCGTAGTCGGTGGACACGGTTTCCGGGTTGCAGTTGACCATGATGGTCTCATACCCGTCATCGCGCAGGGCCAGTGCCGCGTGCACACAGCAGTAGTCAAACTCGATGCCCTGACCGATCCGGTTTGGACCGCCACCCAGGATCATGATCTTGTCGCGGGTCGACGGCGCGGCTTCGCATTCTTCTTCGTACGTGGAGTACAGGTAAGCAGTGTCGGTGGCGAACTCGGCCGCGCAGGTGTCGACGCGCTTGTAGACCGGGAACACTTCCAGCTTGTGGCGATGAGCACGCAGGCTCTTCTCGGTCACACCCAGCAGCTTGGCCAGGCGCATGTCGGAGAAGCCCTTGCGCTTGAGGCGGAACATCGTGTCGTGGTCGATGCTGGACATGCCCAGGGTCTTGACCTTCTCTTCTTCCTTGATCAGATCTTCGATCTGCACCAGGAACCAAGGGTCGATCATGTTCATGCCGAAGATCTGCTCGACAGTCATGCCGGCACGGAAGGCGTCAGCCACGTACCAGATGCGCTCGGCGCCCGGCACGGTCAGCTCGCGCTTGAGCACGCTCATGCTTTCCGGATCGTTCAGGTCCAGCTTCGGATCCAGGCCGCAGACACCCACTTCCAGACCGCGAAGGGCTTTCTGCAGGGATTCCTGGAAGGTCCGGCCGATAGCCATGACTTCACCGACCGACTTCATCTGAGTGGTCAGGCGGGCGTCGGCCTTGGCGAATTTCTCGAAGGCGAAACGTGGCAGCTTGGTAACGACGTAGTCGATGGACGGCTCGAAGGACGCCGGGGTCTTGCCGCCGGTGATGTCGTTCGACAGTTCGTCAAGGGTATAACCCACGGCCAGCTTGGCAGCGACCTTGGCAATCGGGAAACCAGTGGCTTTCGAGGCCAGGGCCGACGAACGGGACACCCGCGGGTTCATCTCGATGACCACCATGCGACCAGTGTTCGGGCAGATGCCGAACTGGACGTTGGAGCCACCGGTTTCCACGCCGATCTCGCGCAATACCGCCAGGGAGGCGTTACGCAGGATCTGGTATTCCTTGTCGGTCAGGGTCTGGGCCGGTGCGACGGTGATCGAGTCGCCGGTGTGCACACCCATCGGGTCGAAGTTTTCGATGGAGCAGACGATGATGCAGTTGTCCTTTTTGTCGCGGACAACTTCCATTTCGTATTCTTTCCAGCCGATCAGGGATTCGTCGATCAGCAGCTCTTTGGTCGGCGACAGGTCCAGACCACGGGCGCAGATTTCTTCGAATTCTTCACGGTTGTAGGCGATGCCGCCACCGGTGCCGCCCATGGTGAAGGACGGACGGATGATGCACGGGAAGCCCAGACGCTCCAGGACGGCATTGGCCTCTTCCATGCTGTGGGCGATGCCCGAGCGCGGGCAGTCCAGGCCGATGGATTTCATCGCCTTGTCGAAGCGCGAACGGTCTTCGGCCTTGTCGATGGTGTCGGCGTTGGCGCCGATCATTTCCACACCGAACTTCTCCAGGACGCCTTCGCGCTCCAGGTCCAGGGCGCAGTTCAGCGCGGTCTGGCCACCCATGGTCGGCAACAGCGCGTCAGGGCGCTCTTTCTCGATGATCTTGGCAACGGTCTGCCACTTGATCGGCTCGATGTAGGTGGCGTCGGCCATGGCCGGGTCGGTCATGATGGTGGCCGGGTTGGAGTTCACCAGGATGACGCGATAACCCTCTTCGCGCAGGGCTTTACAGGCCTGGGCGCCGGAGTAGTCGAATTCGCAGGCCTGGCCGATCACGATCGGGCCAGCGCCGAGAATCAGGATGCTTTTTATGTCTGTACGTTTTGGCATGGGTTTGTCACTCAAATCCGCAGGTCAGTCGGCTAGGCCGTCGAACAATCTTTGTAGCGCCCGAAGGGGCCGCCGCATTCGGGGCCGCCTTCGGGCTTCACGCGGTCAGCGTCGCTTGGCCATCTCATTGATGAAGCGATCGAACAGCGGCGCCACGTCGTTCGGGCCCGGGCTGGCTTCAGGGTGACCCTGGAAGCTGAACGCGCTCTTGTCGGTACGCTCGATGCCTTGCAGCGTGCCGTCGAACAGCGACTTATGGATCGCGCGCACGTTGGCCGGCAGGGTCGCTTCATCCACCGCAAAACCGTGGTTCTGGCTGGTGATCATCACGACGCCGGTATCCAGGTCCTGCACCGGGTGGTTGGCACCGTGGTGGCCGTGACCCATCTTCAAGGTCTTGGCGCCCGAAGCGAGGGCCAGCAGCTGGTGGCCGAGGCAGATGCCGAATACCGGGATTTCGGTCTCCAGCACGTCCTTGATCGCCTGGATCGCGTAGTCGCAAGGCTCCGGATCACCCGGGCCGTTGGACAGGAACACGCCGTCGGGCTTGAGGGCCAGGACGTCCGCGGCCGGAGTTTGCGCCGGCACCACGGTCACGCGGCAACCACGCTCCACCAGCATGCGCAGGATGTTCCACTTGACGCCGTAGTCGTACGCAACCACGTGGTATGGCAGTTCGGACGCTTCGATCGTCGCGTGACCGTCGGTTTTCAGGTCCCAGACCGTGGAGCGCCACTCGTACTGCTTCTTGGTGCTGACGACTTTCGCCAGATCCATGCCCTTGAGGCCAGGGAAACCCTGGGCAGCGGCGATGGCGGCTTCTTCGGAAATGTTGTCACCGGCCATGATGCAGCCGTTCTGCGCACCTTTTTCCCGAAGGATACGGGTCAGGCGACGGGTGTCGATACCGGCGATCGCCACGACATTGTTGGCTTTCAGGTAATCAGACAGGGACATCGTGTTACGCCAGTTGCTCGCTACCAGCGGCAAGTCACGGATGACCAGGCCGGCGGACCAGACACGATCGGACTCGGCGTCTTCCGGCGTGGTGCCGGTGTTGCCGATGTGCGGGTAAGTCAGAGTAACGATTTGCTGGGCGTAGGAAGGATCGGTAAGAATTTCCTGATAGCCGGTCATTGCGGTGTTAAACACCACCTCACCAACGGTCTGACCGTCGGCTCCAATGGCTTCGCCGCGAAAAATGCTGCCATCAGCAAGGGCGAGTATGGCTGGCTTAGTCAAGAAGACCTCCCGTAAATAAAGCCTGAAAGGGCGATCGCAGGTTGTAAAAAAGCGGAGTGACGTATGGACACGTCACCCCGCTTGTTCACTGAATTATTCTGCGCGCTTTTAGTGGACACACTAAAGCTGTAGCTTACAGAAAAAGGCTTTTTTGGTCCACCGCTAATGAGCCTTAAAGGCAGGGGAATGCGACAGGGCGTCGCGAAGCGGTATAAAACGGGGGCTCAGTATAACTGAACCCCCTGCCGATGGCATCAACGCAGGTCGAGAACGTCCTGCATGTCGTACAAACCTGGCTCACGACTCTCCAGCCACAGCGCAGCGCGAACCGCGCCCTTGGCGAAGGTCATCCGGCTGGAAGCCTTGTGAGTGATCTCCAAGCGCTCGCCCTCAGTGGCGAACAGCACCGTATGATCACCCACCACGTCACCACCACGCACGGTCGCAAAACCAATGGTGTCGCGCTCACGGGCACCGGTATGCCCCTGGCGCCCGTAGACAGCCACCTTCTCAAGATCGCGACCCAGCGCATCGGCAATCACCTCACCCATGCGCAAAGCCGTGCCCGAAGGCGCATCGATCTTGTGCCGGTGATGCGCCTCGATGATTTCGATATCCGCATCGTCACCCAAGACCCGGGCCGTCATCTCCAGCAGCTTCAGCGACAGGTTCACACCCACACTGAAGTTCGCCGCAAACACGATCGGAATGTCTTTACCCGCATCGGCCAGCAACTGCTTCTGCGCGGCATCCAGCCCCGTGGTGCCGATCACCATGGCCTTGCCGTGCTTGCGGCAAATGGCGAGGTTTTTCAGCATCACTTCCGGCAGCGTGAAGTCGATCAGGACATCAAACTCATCGAGCACCTTCTCCAGGCCGCCAGACATCGGCACACCGATACGCCCGAGCGAAGCCAGCTCGCCAGCATCAGCGCCCACCAGCGTACTGTCGGGCCGCACGATGGCAGCCGTCAGGCCGGAGAGCGGCGAGCGCTGCTGCACCGCCTCGACCAACGCCTTACCCATGCGCCCCGCAGCGCCCATCACAGCTATACGTCGCATGCGAGCTCCTTACAGATCGCCGAAGAAGCGCTTCACGCCTTCGAACCAACCCGTGGTTTTTGGTGAATGGCTGTTGTCATCCGCCAGAGAACTGCGGAACTCTTCCAACAACTCACGCTGGCGTCGGCTCAGATTGACCGGCGTCTCCACTGCCACGCGACACATCAGATCACCCGCACCGCCACCACGCACCGGCGCAACGCCCTTGCCGCGAATCCGGAACTGTTTGCCGGTTTGCGTACCCTCGGGGATTTTCAACTTGACGCGACCGTCGAGGGTCGGGATTTCAAGCTCGCCGCCCAAGGCCGCATCGACGAAACTGATCGGCACTTCGCAGAACAGATGCTTGCCATCGCGCTGGAAAATCGCGTGCTCGCGCACATTGATAACCACGTACAGGTCGCCGGTCGGGCCACCCTGGGCGCCCGCCTCGCCTTCGCCGGAAAGACGAATGCGGTCACCGGTATCGACACCGGCCGGCACTTTGACCGACAGCGTCTTGTACTCTTCGACACGCCCTTCGCCGCGGCAGGAGTCGCACGGATCGGAAATGATCTTGCCTTGACCATGGCAACGCGGGCAGGTCTGCTGCACCGAGAAGAAGCCCTGCTGCATGCGAACCTGGCCAATGCCGCCGCAGGTCGGGCAAGTCACGGGCGAGGAGCCCTTCTTGGCGCCCGAGCCGTCGCACGGTTTGCAATTGACCAGTGTCGGAACGCGAATGTTGACGGTAGTGCCGCGCACCGCCTCTTCCAGGTTCAGCTCCAACGTGTAGCGCAAATCACTGCCACGCTGGGCGCCGCCACGAGCACCGCCGCGACCGCCACCGAAGAAATCGCTGAACACGTCGCCGAAAATATCGGAGAAATTCTGGCCGCCGAAACCGGCACCGCCGCCGCCCATGCTCGGATCGACGCCAGCATGACCGTACTGGTCGTAAGCTGCGCGCTTGCTCGAATCGGACAATACTTCGTAAGCCTCGTTGGCTTCCTTGAACAGCTCTTCCGACGCTTTATCATCGGGATTACGGTCCGGGTGGTGCTTCATCGCCAGGCGACGATAGGCCTTTTTCAGGTCCGCCTCGCTGGCGCCCCGCTCGACACCCAACACTTCGTAAAAGTCACGCTTTGCCATTAGTCTTTGCACTCTTATAGGACGTCCGGCAAACCTCTCCTGAACCTTGCCAAACTCGTTGAGCCCCAATACAGGCCCGGACCCAACTCACGTCAATTCAACGATCCTGGTCTTAATCTTTCAGCCAGGGCCCCGGCCAAAACGCGGCGTCCGTCGCTCGGAAAGCAGGAGCATTCCCGATCACACCGCCAGCATCCGAGCGTTGTCGCATGCTGTAAAAATTCACTGGCTCCAGACACGCCAACGCGGGAGCAAGCTCCCGCGCGGCGACATCCTACCAGCCACCGCACAAATGCAGTCAACCGGCCGACCAACAAGCGATTACTTGTGGTCTTTCACTTCTTCGAACTCGGCGTCGACGACGTCATCGGCTTTTTCAGCCGATTCGCCTTGAGCAGCCGCGCCTTCAGCTGGCTGAGCCTGCTCGGCGTACATCTTCTGAGCCACGGGTGCGGAGACCTTGGACAGCTCTTCGATCTTCGCCTCGATGGCAGCCTTGTCGTCGCCTTTGACGGCAGCTTCCAGGGCAACCACAGCCGCTTCGATAGCGGTTTTTTCTTCAGCAGTTACTTTTTCGCCAGCATCAGCGATCATTTTGCGAGTCGAGTGCACCAAGGCATCGCCCTGGTTGCGGGCGCTGGCCAGCTCTTCGAACTTGCGATCTTCCTCGGCGTTGACTTCAGCATCGCGAACCATCTGCTGAATTTCTTCCTCGGACAGACCGGAGTTGGCCTTGATCACGATCGACTGGGTCTTGCCGGTGGCCTTGTCTTTCGCGCCGACGTGCAGGATGCCGTTGGCGTCGATGTCGAAGGTCACTTCGATTTGTGGCACGCCACGTGGCGCTGGTGGAATCTCGGCCAGGTCGAACTTGCCCAGGGACTTGTTCTGGGCGGCTTGCTTACGCTCGCCTTGCAGCACGTGGATGGTCACGGCGCCCTGGTTGTCGTCGGCAGTCGAGAACACTTGGGATTTCTTGGTAGGAATCGTGGTGTTTTTCTCGATCAGCGCAGTCATCACGCCACCCATGGTTTCGATACCCAGGGTCAGCGGGCTGACGTCGAGCAGCAGAACGTCCTTCACATCACCGGCCAGAACGGCGCCCTGGATAGCAGCACCCATGGCAACGGCTTCGTCCGGGTTCACATCTTTACGTGCTTCTTTACCGAAGAAATCGGTTACCAGCTTCTGCACCAGCGGCATACGGGTCTGGCCGCCAACCAGGATCACGTCGTTGATCGCGCCAACGTCGATACCGGCGTCCTTCATCGCAATGCGGCAAGGTTCGATGGTGCGCTGAACCAGGTCTTCCACCAGCGCTTCGAGCTTGGCGCGGGAGATTTTCACGTTCAAGTGCTTAGGACCGGTGGCGTCTGCAGTGATGTACGGCAGGTTCACGTCGGTCGACTGGCTCGAGGACAGTTCGATCTTGGCTTTTTCAGCAGCTTCTTTCAGGCGCTGCATCGCCAGCGGGTCACCCTTGAGGTTCATGCCGCTTTCTTTCTTGAACTCGTCGACGAGGTAGTCGATCAGGCGGATGTCAAAGTCTTCACCACCGAGGAAGGTGTCGCCGTTGGTCGCCAGCACTTCGAACTGGTGCTCGCCATCGACTTCAGCGATTTCGATCACGGAGACGTCGAAGGTACCGCCACCCAGGTCATAAACGATCACGGTGTGATCGCCCTTGGCCTTGTCCATACCGTAGGCCAGAGCAGCCGCGGTCGGTTCGTTGATGATGCGTTTTACGTCCAGGCCCGCGATGCGGCCGGCGTCTTTGGTCGCCTGGCGCTGGCTGTCGTTGAAGTAGGCAGGAACGGTGATGACCGCTTCAGTCACCGCCTCGCCGAGGTAATCTTCGGCGGTCTTCTTCATTTTCTTCAGGATTTCAGCCGAGATCTGTGGCGGCGCCATTTTCTGGCCGTTCACTTCAACCCAGGCGTCGCCATTGTCAGCCTTGGCGATTTTGTAAGGCACCATCTTGATGTCTTTCTGAACGACTTCTTCGTCGAACTTGCGACCGATCAGACGCTTCACCGCGTACAGGGTGTTATGCGGATTGGTCACGGCCTGACGCTTGGCCGACTGGCCAACCAGAATCTCGCTATCGTTGGCGTACGCGATGATCGACGGCGTGGTGCGCGCGCCTTCAGCGTTTTCAATCACTTTGGCCTTGCCGTTTTCCAGCACGGAGACGCACGAGTTGGTGGTCCCCAGGTCGATACCGATAATCTTGCCCATGTTAACTCTCCCGGAACTTGGATTTTGTTGCCGCAGCAGTGGTGGCTAACTGCGGTAGCACTTAAACGCTTGACTTCTTAATGGGGGCCGTTACGACCGATTTCAAGCCTGCTCATCAATAGAAGGCGAAACCGGTGCCGGCGTCTTGCTGACCACAACCATGGCCGGGCGCAACAGGCGACCGTTGAGCAAGTAACCCTTCTGGAAAACCTTCAAGACACTGTTGGGCTCGACGTCTGCGCTTTCCTGCATCGCCATGGCCTGGTGGTGTTCGGCGTTGAAGGGCTCGCCATGGGGATCAAGGGCTTCGAGCTGATAGCGCTTGAGGGTGTCCTGGAACATTTTCAGGGTCAGCTCGATGCCTTCACGCATCGGACGGATGTTCTCGTCGTCCGGGTTGGACAGTTCCAGGCCGCGCTCCAGACTGTCGATGATCGGCAGCAGGTCGCTTGCGAAACGTTCCAGGGCGAATTTATGAGCCTTTTCTACATCCTGCTCGGCGCGGCGGCGGACATTCTGCAGGTCGGCGGCTACACGCAAAGCCTGATCCTGCGCACCGGCCAGTTGCTCCTCGAGCACTTGTACACGTGCCACCAGGTCGTCGCCCGAATCCTGGGGAGCCTGATTGGCGTCTAGATTTTGCGTATCCTGCGTCTGTTCGTCAGCCATAGATTTCTCCTTTCAACTTCGTCCGCGAGCTCGACTCGCGCTTCTGCCCCGGTATATGGGGCCGGGTTTTTAAGCTTCAAGGGCCGCCCGACGAATTAACCTTACAGAAAACACCTGCATTCCATTCCAAGCAGCACTAAAAAACCCATCGCCCCAAGCAAATCGAGCTAAGCGAAGGCATTGTCAGCCCGAAACAAAACACTGTATAAATAACCAGACCTAAAGCCTGGGAGCGGCCTTATGCTGGTGCACCTGTCCGTACACAACTACGCCATTGTCGAACACCTCGACCTCGAGCTTGATCGCGGCATGAGCGTGATCACCGGTGAAACCGGCGCCGGCAAATCGATCATGCTCGACGCCCTGGGCCTGACCCTGGGCGATCGCGCCGACAACGGTGTGGTGCGTCCCGGCGCGGACAAGGCCGACATCCTGGCGACTTTCGACCTGGTCGACATCCCCGAGGCCAGCACCTGGCTGGCCGAACGCGACCTGGACAGCGACGGCCCGTGCATCCTGCGCCGGGTCATCACCGCCGAAGGTCGCTCACGGGGCTACATCAACGGCACACCCTGCACCCTGGGCGATCTCAAAGCCCTCGGCGAACTGCTGATCGACATCCATAGCCAGCACGAACACCAATCCCTGCTCAAGACCGACACCCATCGCCGCCTGCTGGATGAATACGCCGGCGCCACCGACCTGGCCCGCCAGGTACAACTGGCCGCCCAGCGCTGGCGCCAGACCCGACAGGAACTGGACCGGCTCTCCAACTCCGGCGACGAACAACGTGCCCGCCATCAGCTATTGAGCTATCAGCTCGAAGAACTGGAAAACCTGGCCCTGGGTGAAAACGAACTGGAAGAACTGGAGCAGGAACACAAGAACCTGACCAACGCCGAAACCCTGCTGGGTATCTGCCGCCAAGTGGTCGAACAATGCAGCGAGAGTGATTCGGGCAATGTACTCAACGCACTGACAGCGAGCCTGAACCGCCTCTCCAGCGTGAACAATTCGGTAGGCGCGTTGAGCGAAGCGACCAACCTGCTGACAAGCGCGCAGATCCAGGTCGAAGAAGCCGTCGGGGAACTCAACCGGTTTCTTGATCACTTCGATGCCGACCCGGCACGCCTTCAATACCTGGAAGAGCGCCTGGACACTATTTATACCCTGGCTCGCAAACACCGCGTCCAGCCAACCGACGTTGCCGAACTCCAGCAACGCTTGCTGGAAGAACTGGAAACCTTGAACGCCAACGATGAATCCATCGAGCGCCTGGGCGATGAACTGGCTTCCTATGCCCGTCACTATCAGGAAAAGGCCAACGAGCTCAGCGCACTGCGCCACCAAGCCGCAACCGGCCTGGCCAGCGCCGTGGAGCAGGAAATCCAGCGCCTGGGCATGCCGGGCGGACGGTTTACCATCGAATTGCGCCCCAATGCCGGCGATGAACTTCAGCCCAACGGACTGGAACAGGTAGAGCTGCTGGTCAGCGCCAACCCCGGGCAACCGCTCAAGGCCCTGGCAAAAGTCGCCTCCGGTGGCGAGCTGTCACGGATCAGCCTGGCCATCCAGGTCATTACGGCGCAGACCTCACGCGTACCGACGCTGGTATTCGACGAAGTGGACGTGGGTATTGGCGGGCCAACGGCGGAAATTGTCGGCCAGTTGCTCCGCCGACTGGGGGACCGCGGCCAAGTGTTGACGGTGACTCACCTGCCCCAGGTGGCCGCCCAGGGTCATCAGCATTTATTTGTGCACAAGGTGCGCGGCGAGGACGCCACACGTACCGCGGTGTCCAAACTCAACAAAACCGAGCGAGTGGAAGAAGTTGCACGCATGCTCGGGGGTATCGACCTCACCAAGGAGTCCCTGGCTCACGCGAAAAAAATGGTCGTCGCTGCAAAAACCTGACAAACGCCGCACAGCAAGAAGGCGACCCTGGGGTCGCCTTCTTTCGTTTTGGGAGCTTTGGGCTCACGCGACGTGCTTACTTCCTCTTGCGTACATGCAAGACGAGATGGTGATCGATCAGCTCGAAGCCATGCTCTTCAGCAATATCCTTTTGCAGTTTCTCGATTTCAGGACTGAAGAACTCGATGACCTCACGAGTTTCCACGTTCACCATGTGATCGTGGTGTTCCCCGTCAGCCAATTCAAAGACCGCATGACCGCCATCAAAATTGTGACGGGCCACAAGCCCCGCAGCCTCGAACTGAGTCAGGACACGGTAAACCGTGGCCAGACCAACGTCCTCGCCAGCCTCCATAAGCGCCTTGTAGACGTCTTCGGCACTCATGTGACGCTGCTCTGCGGAATCGAGCATTTGTAGAATCTTGACCCTTGGTAGGGTCACTTTGAGGCCGGCTTTGCGTAGTTCGCTATTTTCAACCATGGTCAGCTTTCTCGCGATGCTGCTTCGCAGCTTCTCTTAATGCGGGTATGATCGGCGTTTACGTTGTCCCAGCCAAGATAGTGGAAGTCGCCCACCGATGCAAAACACCAAGCTCTTGCTAACCAGTTTCACCTTCGTGGGACTGCTCGCACTCGCCGGTTGTTCATTCCCCGGGGTTTACAAAATCGACATCCAGCAGGGCAATGTCGTCACGCAGGACATGATAGACCAGTTACGCCCGGGAATGACCCGTCGGCAAGTACGGTTTATCATGGGCAACCCCCTGCTGACCGACACGTTCCATGCCGATCGCTGGGATTACCTGTACAGCTTGCAGCCAGGCGGCGGCGAGCGGCAACAGGAACGCATCAGCGTTATCTTTAGCCCCAATGACCAACTCGTCAGCCTGTCGGGTGATTTCATGCCTGGCGTGAGCCGCGATGAAGCCATCATGGGCAAGGACAGCGACACTACCGTGACCGACCCGGCCCAGAATGCCGAACAGCCGAAACCGGAAAAACCGGTCAAGCCAGGTTCGTTGCTGGACCAGATCCAGAAGGACGTGGACAAGGTCGAGACCGTACCTGTCCCGACTCCAGAACCTCTGGATACCTCGCCGCAATAAATCACGACGTAAAAAAACCCGGCATGCCGGGTTTTTTATTGCCTGCGATTCAAGCTCGATTTACTGATCGGATTGTCGCGCCTGGGCGGCCTTGGCCGCACGCAAGCGCCGAATTTCTTTCGGATCGGCCAGCAAGGGACGATAAATCTCAAGCCGATCACCCCGCTGCACCACCTGCTGATCAGGATCGGCGACCACTTTGCCAAAAATCCCGATTGGGCAAGTCGCCAGATCCAGCTCCGGAAATGCATCAGTAATGCCCGATGCCTCCAGCGCCGCACGAACACTGGTGCCTGGTGGCACTGCGAATGTGCGCAAGACCTGGCGGTCGACGCAGGCATACACCACTTCTACCTCAATCAACGCTTGAGCTCGGCATTCTGCTTGGCGCGCTGGCAGAACGCATCGACCAGAGTATTGGCCGCCTGATTGAACAGTGGCCCCAACGTGGCTCGCACCAGGGGACCCGCGTAATCGAACGACAGATCGAGACTGATCTTGCAGGCCTTTTCACCCAGCGGTTTGAACACCCAGACGCCGTGAAGCTGGTTGAAAGGTCCCTCCTCCAGATTCATCTCGATGGACTGCCCGGGCACCAGGGTATTGCGCGTGACGAAGCGCTGGCTCAACCCGCCCTTGGCAATGTTGAGGCTGGCGCGCATGTGGGTTTCGGAACTGTCCAGCACTTCAGCGGATGAGCACCAAGGCAAGAACTCCGGATAGCTCGCCACATCGTTGACCAGGTCATACAGCGCCTGTGCCGGATAGGGCAGCAAGGCCGAGCGTTGAATGTGTGTCGTCATGTAAGCGTCACTTCCACAGCTGAGCGGCAAACACTACGAGAATGCCGATGGGCGCCACATAGCGCATCAAGAACAGGCTCGAGGCGAACAATACAGGGCTGCGCAGCGATAGTTCATCGCGCACCGCCTCACGCCCCATGATCCATCCTGCAAACACCACGAAACACAAACCACCCAGTGGCAACATGATCCGAGATGTGAAGAAATCAATCACGCCGAAGAAGTCCAGCCCCCCGGTTGCTCCCCACTGGTAGAGATGGAACAGCCCGTCTTCGTTCACGAAAAACTTAGCCTGCTTCCATATATTGAAGGAAAACACCGTCCCCAGGCCCACAAACCAGCAGGTAAACGCCAGCCAGAATGTCACCCAGGCGCGGCTGAGCCGGGTCCGCTCAACCAGGTAGGCCACCATCGGCTCCAGCAGGGAAATAGCCGAACTCCACGCCGCAATTGCCACCAGGACGAAAAACACCACCCCCATCACTTGACCGAACGCCATGCTGCCAAAGGCAAACGGCAGGCTGACAAACATCAGTCCAGGCCCTTCGCTGGGGTTCAGGCCAGCGGCAAACACAATCGGAAACAACGCCACACCCGCCAGCAGCGACACGAAGGTATCCAGCAGCGCGACGCCGACAACGGTCCGGGTCAGGGATGCGTTCTTGGGCATGTAGGCGCCGTAGATCATGATCGAGCCAACCCCCACGCTCAGGGAGAAAAACGCATGCCCCATGGCCGGCAACAGGCCGTCCATGACTTTCTCCGGCTGGAAATCGAACATGAAGTGCACGCCTTCCATGAAATGCCCGGTGGTCATGCTGTACCCCAGCAGCACCAGGATCATCACGAACAGCAGCGGCATCATGATCCGCAGGCTGCGCTCAAGCCCGGCGACCACACCTCGAGCAATGACCACGGCGGAGAGCACCATGAAAATCGTATGCCAGAGGGTCAGCCTCCAGGGATCGGCGATCACGTTACCGAAGTAGGCGCCGACCTGATCGGGCGTCACGCCTTGAAAATCCCCACGCCCCATGTCGATGATGTAGTCCAGCGACCAGCCGCCGACCACGCTGTAGAAAGACAGGATCAGCAGCGCCGTGATCATCCCGGCGAACGCGCCCCACGACCACTTGGGCGAATGCCCTGCCGCCACGGCCAGCACCTTCAAGGCGTTGGCCGGGCTCTGCCGGGCACGACGACCGATCAGGGTTTCGGCCAACATCACCGGCGCACCGATGAGCGCAATGCACGCCAGGAACATCAATACGAAGGCGCCGCCACCGTAGACGCCGACCATATAGGGGAATTTCCAGATACTGCCCAGCCCCACCGCCGAACCGGTTGCAGCGAATATAAAGACCCAGCGGCTAGCCCAACTGCCGTGGACAGAAACCTTGTCTGTCGACATCGTGATCACGCCCAGCGTTCGAAAAAGAGGCCGCATTGTCCGGGATTCACTCAACGTGCTCAAGCACGCAGCTTCACCGTAGCCGACACGCACGCAACTGCCTATAATGCCGCCCCTATGGCTAAACAGAAGAAACACCCCACAGGGACCATCGCGCAAAACAAAAAGGCGCGACACGATTACTTCATCGAACAACGTTTCGAGGCTGGCATGGTCCTGGCCGGCTGGGAAGTAAAGAGCTTGCGTGCCGGCAAGGCGCAACTGGTCGACAGCTATGTGCTGCTCAAGGACGGCGAAGCCTGGCTGCTGGGCAGCCACATTTCGCCGCTGACCACCGCCAGCACCCACGTGATTGCCGATCCGACGCGCTCGCGCAAACTGCTACTGAACAAACGCGAGCTGGAAAAACTCTTCGCGTCTGTGCAACAGAAGGGTTACGCCTGCGTCTGCACGTCGTTGTACTGGAGCAAGCACTTGATCAAGTGCGAGATCGCGCTGGGCAAGGGCAAGAAGGAATACGACAAGCGCGATACCGAACGCGAACGCGACGCTGGTCGCGAGCTGCAGCGTGCGGTGCGGAACAAGGGCAAGGAAGACTGATTCTTTCGCCTTGAGACCGCTTTCGCGAGCAAGCCCGCTCCCACATTGGATCTTTAGCGAACACAGAATATGTGTACGACAGTGATCCAGTGTGGGAGCGGGCTTGCTCGCGAATGCGGCCGCCCAATCACTATAGAACCAACTGGCTACATCCCCTTGCGCCGCTCTGCCCGCGCCACCCGCTGCACTTCCTGACGCACCTCCTCCAAAACCTCCTGCACATACAAAATATGTCGGCTGGAAATTTCCCGCGCCTGCTCGGCCTGCCCTTCCATAATGGCTTGATACAACTCTCGGTGCTGGCTGATCAGCATGTCGCGGGTTTCGCTGCGCTGCTTGTACATGCCGCCGATGTTGGTCACCACGTTGCGCTTGAGCAGATCGAACAGCCCGCGAATGGTGTGCAGCAACACCGCGTTATGACTGGCCTCGGCAATCGCCAGATGGAACCGCGCATCCGCTGCGCCCTCCTCGGCCCGGCTGACTTCGTCGTGCCGTGAGTAGCAATCCTGCAGCTCATCGAAAGCCGCCGTCAGTCGCTCGCGATCCACATCCGTAGCCCGTAGCGCCGCGTAGTAGGCACAGGACGCTTCCAGCGTATGGCGGAACTCCAACAAATCCCGTTGCGCCTCGGGATTGCTTTCCAGCAGTTGCAGCAGCGGATCACTGAACGTCGAGCCCAGCGACTCCACCACATAGTTGCCGCCGCCCTGGCGACTGACCAACAGGCCCTTGGCCGCCAGTTTCTGGATCGCCTCGCGCAACGAAGGGCGTGACACGCCGAACTGCTCGGCCAGGGTCCGCTCAGCCGGCAGCCGCTCACCGGATTTCAGCGTGCCCTCAAGGATCATTCCTTCAAGCCGCTCGACAATATCGTCAGACAAACGGCGCTGACGAATCTGATCAAACCCCATAACTCGATTCTCCACGATCCCGACGGCTCGCCGGGCTCTCTATTCTGGCCCATCCGGGCCCCGGCCACACCCACCAAAAGCGCTTTTCACGAACGGATCAGATGCCCTCTGCACCGCTTATTCGACGAAAGTTTCAGGGCGGCAAATTGACACACGACAACCAAGGCTTTTACCCTAGCCAACAGCGATTGTAAATTGGTATTACCAATTAACCAAGCCGCTGACCAGTGCCTGACCAACAACAATTAGGGGCCCACCCACTATGCAAACCTGGCAACAGCTCTACAGCCCGCTCGGCAGCCTCGGCTTGTCCGCACTCGCGGCCGTTATTCCCATCGTGTTTTTCTTCCTGGCCCTGGCGGTGTTTCGCCTCAAGGGGCACGTGGCCGGCAGCATCACCCTGGCCCTGGCGATTGCCGTGGCGATCTTTGCGTTCCAAATGCCCGCCGACATGGCCTTCGCCGCTGCCGGTTATGGCTTTGCCTATGGTCTGTGGCCCATCGCCTGGATCATTGTCGCCGCTGTGTTTCTCTACAAACTGACGGTCAAGAGCGGCCAGTTCGAAGTGATCCGCAGCTCGGTGCTGTCGATTACCGATGACCAACGCCTGCAAGTGCTGTTGATCGGCTTTTGCTTCGGCGCATTCCTGGAAGGTGCCGCCGGTTTTGGTGCGCCAGTGGCGATCACCGCCGCCCTGTTGGTCGGCCTGGGTTTCAACCCTCTGTACGCCGCCGGCCTGTGCCTGATCGCCAACACCGCCCCGGTGGCGTTCGGCGCGCTGGGTATCCCGATCATCGTGGCCGGCCAGGTCACCGGGATCGATGCGTTCAAGATCGGCGCCATGACCGGTCGCCAGTTGCCGCTGCTGTCGCTGTTCGTGCCGTTCTGGCTGGTGTTCATGATGGACGGCCTGCGCGGCGTGCGGGAAACCTGGCCAGCAGCGTTGGTCGCTGGCTTGAGCTTCGCCATCACCCAGTACTTCACCTCCAACTTCATCGGCCCGGAACTGCCGGACATCACCTCGGCCCTGGCCAGCCTGATTTCCCTGACCCTGTTCCTGAAAGTCTGGCAGCCCAAGCGCAGCGCAGGTGCCCAGATTGCTGGCGCCACTTCCAGCGCAACGGTTACCGCCAGCGTCGGCGGTTTCGGCCAGCCGCGCAGCACTGTGGTTTCGCCCTACAGCCTGGGGGAAATTATCAAGGCCTGGTCACCGTTCCTGATCCTCACCGTGCTGGTAACAATCTGGACCCTGAAACCGTTCAAGGCGATGTTCGCCGCCGGCGGCTCCATGTACGGCTGGGTGTTCAACTTCGCCATCCCGCACCTGGACCAGATGGTGATCAAGGTCGCGCCGATCGTGGTCAATCCGACAGCCATCCCGGCGGTCTTCAAGCTTGATCCGATTTCCGCTACCGGCACGGCGATTTTCTTCTCGGCCTTGATCTCGATGCTGGTGTTGAAGATCAACCTTAAAACTGGTCTTACCACTTTAAAAGAGACTTTCTACGAGCTGCGCTGGCCGATTCTGTCCATCGGCATGGTGCTGGCGTTCGCCTTCGTCACCAACTATTCGGGCATGTCGTCGACCATGGCCTTGGTGCTGGCTGGCACCGGCGCGGCGTTCCCGTTCTTCTCGCCGTTCCTGGGCTGGCTGGGGGTATTCCTGACCGGTTCTGATACCTCATCCAACGCTCTGTTCAGCTCGCTGCAAGCCACCACCGCGCACCAGATCGGCGTCAACGACACCTTGCTCGTCGCGGCGAACACCAGCGGCGGCGTGACCGGCAAGATGATTTCGCCACAATCGATCGCGGTGGCCTGCGCGGCGACCGGGCTGGTGGGCAAGGAGTCGGATCTGTTCCGTTTCACCCTCAAACACAGCCTATTCTTTGCAACGATCGTCGGCCTGATCACCTTGGCCCAGGCCTACTGGTTTACCGGCATGCTGGTGCACTGAGTACTACAGGTAACAGCGAAAAAAACCGACGCCGAACCTCGATTCGGCGTCTGCTATTGATCACCGGGTCTGCAAGGCTACTGAAAGATTTCCTGTCTATATTTCAGCAGCCTCAGCGGACGGATAACCGGGACCACCCGGAGACACGCCTGATGAGCGAGCTTTTTTATAACGCCGTGCCGAACGCGACCCGAGTCGCCCCGCCATTGCCCGAGCCTCGGCAGTACCCCAGCGAAAAACCGCAACGGGTCTATCTGTTCGGAACATGTGTGGTGGATCTGTTCTATCCCGAAGCCGGGATGGATGCGATTCATCTGCTGGAGCGCGAAGGGATCCGGGTGGAGTACCCGCAAGGACAAAGTTGCTGCGGTCAACCGGCCTACACCTCGGGATACACCGAGCAGGCGCGGACGGTAGCGCGAGCGCAACTGGCCCTGTTTGCCGGCGATTATCCGGTGGTGGTGCCCTCGGGCTCCTGCGCCGGCATGCTGCGCGAGCATTACGCCGACCTGTTCAAGGATGAGCCCGACACGCTCAAACAGGTCCAGGCCCTGGCGGCCCGGACCTATGAATTGGCCGAATTCCTGCTGTTTGTCTGCAAGGTGCAGCTGCAGGACAGCGGCGCGCCGGTGAAAATCGCGTTGCACACGTCCTGCTCGGCCCGGCGTGAAATGAACACCCACCTGCATGGCCGTGCGTTATTGGCACAGCTGCGCAACGTGGAGCGCGTCGAGCACAGCCATGAAAGTGAATGCTGTGGCTTTGGTGGCACGTTCAGCGTGCGCATGCCGGATATTTCCGGCGCGATGGTGGCCGACAAGACCCGGGCGCTGAAGGAATCCGGCGCGCACAAGGTCATCAGTGCCGATTGCGGCTGCCTGATGAACATCAACGGCGCACTGGAAAAACAGCAGGAGGCGTTACGCGGCCAGCATCTGGCGAGCTTCCTCTGGCAGCGTACCGGAGGTGTTGCATGAGCACGCCGACGCTGATCCCGACTGTAGAGGTGCAGGAAGATTTTCGCGCCCGAGCCCACAAGGCTTTGGACGACACGCAACTGCGAAACAACTTTCGCAGCGCGATGGATTCACTGATGACCAAACGGGCAACGTCTTTCAGCGATGCCCACGAAAGAGAACACCTGCGAGTGCTCGGCAATGCCGTCCGCGCCCGCGCGTTATCCAAGCTGCCCGACCTGCTCGAGCAACTTGAAACCAACCTGACCCGCAACGGTGTGAACGTGCACTGGGCGGAAACGGTGGACGAGGCCAATGGCATCGTCCTCTCGATCATCCGTGCTCACGAGGCGCGGCAAGTGATCAAGGGCAAATCGATGGTCAGCGAAGAGATGGAGATGAACCATTTCCTCGAGGCTCGGGACATTGAATGTCTCGAATCCGACATGGGGGAGTACATCGTCCAGCTCGATCACGAGAAGCCTTCACACATCATTATGCCGGCGATCCACAAGAACGCCGGTCAGGTCGCGTCCTTGTTCCACGACAAACTCGGCGTGGAGTACACCAAGGACGTTGACCAACTCATTCAGATCGGTCGCAAGGTATTGCGGCAGAAATTCTTCGAGGCCGACGTCGGCGTCTCGGGCGTCAACTTCGCCGTCGCCGAAACCGGCACGCTGTTGCTGGTGGAAAACGAAGGCAACGGGCGGATGTCCACCACCGTGCCACCAGTGCACATCGCCGTGACCGGCATCGAAAAAGTCGTGGAGAACCTGCGCGATGTCGTGCCGCTACTGTCGCTGCTGACCCGTTCGGCCCTCGGCCAGCCCATCACCACCTACGTCAACATGATCTCCGGCCCGCGCAAGGCCAACGAACTGGACGGTCCCCAGGAAGTCCACCTGGTGCTGCTGGACAACGGTCGCAGCCAGGCGTTTGCCGACAGCGAATTGCGCCAGACCCTGAACTGCATTCGCTGCGGCGCTTGTATGAATCATTGCCCGGTCTATACCCGAATCGGCGGCCATGCCTACGGTGAGGTTTACCCGGGGCCTATCGGAAAAATCATCACGCCGCACATGGTCGGCCTGGCCAAAGTGCCAGACCACCCGAGCGCCTCTTCCTTATGCGGCGCCTGCGGTGAAGTTTGCCCGGTGAAGATTCCGATCCCCGCCCTGCTGCGGCGGCTGCGCGAAGAAAACGTCAAGGCGCCCAACAGCCCGAACCAGGTAATGCGCGGCCAGGGCAGCAAATACTCGCCCAAGGAACGCTTCATCTGGAATACCTGGGCCCGGCTCAACAGTTCGCCGCGGCTGTATCGGCTATTCGGTTTTTTCGCCACCCGCTTGCGCGCCCTGACGCCCAAAAACATCGGCCCGTGGACCCAAAACCACAGCGCCCCCAAACCCGCCGCCCGCTCATTGCATGACCTGGCCCGCGAACACCTGAACCAGCAGGGAGACCGCCGATGAGCGCCAAAAACAATATCCTCGCCAAGCTGCGCAAAAGTCTGACCGGCACCACGCCGGTTGCCGACAACTTCGATGTCGATCTGGTGACGCAAACCTACCGCTACGCGCCCGAGGAACGCATCCCACAATTGCGCAAATTGATGGAAGCGGTGCACACCGAAATCCACCTGACGTCCGGCGAAGGCTGGCCGGCGCTGCTGGCGCAATTGCTGCGTGACCGTCAGCTGCCGAGTTTGCTCATCGCCCCGACCACAGCGCACGGGCAAAAAATCACACAGTTCTGGGCGAACAATCCGGACCTGCCGGCCCTCAAGTACTACGACCGGCCGGTAGAGGAATGGAAAGCCGAACTGTTCAACGACACCCCCGCCAGCCTGACCGGAACCCTCGGCGCCATCGCCGCCACCGGTAGCCTGATTCTCTGGCCGACGCGAGAAGAACCACGGCTGATGAGCCTGGTACCGCCGGTGCATTTCGCCCTGCTCAAGGCCAGTGAAATCCGCGACAACTTCTATGAAGTGCAACAGGAATTCGAATGGGCCCAAGGCATGCCCACCAACGCCCTGCTGGTGTCGGGCCCGTCGAAAACCGCCGACATCGAACAAGTCCTGGCCTACGGCGCCCATGGTCCAAAGGATCTGGTGGTCTTGATTCTGGAGGACCAATGACTCTTCCGGCCCCATTCCTGCGCGATGTACAGCAACTGATCCCGCAAAAGCGACGTTTCGACGATCCACTGTCGACCTTGGCCTTCGGCACCGACGCCAGTTTCTATCGGCTGATTCCGAAACTGGTGGTACGGGTCGAAAGCGAAGACGAAGTGGTCACGCTGCTACAACTGGCCCAGCGCGATCAGGTGCCCGTCACCTTCCGTGCGGCTGGCACCAGCTTGTCTGGCCAAGCCATCAGCGACTCGGTGCTGATTGTGCTGGGGGATAACTGGAACGGTCGCGAGATTCGTCAGCAAGGCACACAGATCCGTTTGCAGCCCGGCGTGATTGGCGCCCAGGCCAACGCCTGGCTGGCGCCGTTCGGGCGCAAGATCGGCCCTGATCCAGCCTCGATCAACGCCTGCAAAATCGGCGGCATCGTCGCCAACAACGCCAGCGGCATGTGCTGCGGCACCGCACAGAACACCTATCACACCTTGGCCGGTATCCGTCTGGTACTGGCCGATGGCACCCGCCTGGATACCGAGGACGACACCAGCGTGGCGGCTTTTCGTACAAGCCACGGCGAACTGCTGGAACGCCTGGCGACTCTGGGCCGCGAAACCCGCGCCAACACCGAACTGGCTGCGCGAATTCGCCACAAATACCGTCTGAAAAATACCACCGGCCTGTCACTCAATGCCCTGGTGGATTTCGACGAGCCTGTGGATATCTTGAGCCATTTATTGGTGGGCTCCGAAGGCACCCTCGGCTTCATCAGCGCGGTGACCTACAACACCGTCATCGACCACCCGAACAAAGCCTCGGCGCTGATCGTCTTCCCCGATGTGGAAACCTGCTGCAACGCGGTCACCGTGCTGAAAAGCCAACCGGTATCGGCCGTGGAGCTGCTCGACCGCCGCAGCCTGCGCTCGGTGCAGGACAAACCGGGCATGCCGGATTTCGTACAGCATTTGTCGATCAATGCCTGCGCCCTATTGATCGAATCCCGCGCAGCTTCTTCGTCTTTGCTCCAAGAGCAACTGACCCGGATCATGGCTTCGCTGGCCGGTTTCCCGGTGGAAAAACAGGTCGATTTTACCGAAGACCCACGGGAAAACGCCCGGCTCTGGGCGATTCGCAAGGACACCTTTCCAGCGGTGGGCGCGGTACGCAAAACCGGCACCACGGTGATCATCGAAGACGTGACCTTTCCGGTGGAACAACTGGCCATTGGCGTGAATCGCCTGATCGAGCTGTTCGACAAACATCACTACGACGAAGCGATCCTTTTCGGACACGCGTTGGAAGGCAATCTGCACTTCGTCTTCACCCAAGGCTTCAACAACCCTGAAGAAGTCGCACGCTACCAGGCGTTCATGGATGACGTGGCGCAGTTGGTGGCGGTGGAATTCGGCGGTTCGCTGAAAGCCGAACACGGCACCGGGCGCAACATGGCGCCGTTCGTCGAGCTGGAATGGGGCAGCGATGCCTATCAATTGATGTGGCAGCTCAAGCGCCTGCTCGATCCCAACGGGATCCTCAACCCGGATGTGGTGCTCAGTGAGGATCCGCAGATCCACCTCAAACATCTCAAGCCGCTGCCAGCCGCCGATGAGATTGTGGACAAGTGCATCGAGTGCGGTTTCTGCGAGCCCGTGTGTCCGTCCAAGGACCTGACCTTGAGCCCGCGCCAGCGCATCGTGATCTGGCGTGACATTCAGGCGAAGAAACGCGCAGGCATCGACACCATCGAACTGGAACGTGCCTACCAATACCAAGGCATCGATACCTGCGCCGCCACGGGCTTGTGCGCACAACGTTGCCCGGTAGGCATCAATACCGGGGAATTGGTGAAAAAGCTTCGCAGTCGTACCGCAACGCGTACGAAAACCGCCGATTGGCTTGCAAGCAATTTCGCCACAACCCTGCAAGGGGCTCGCTTTACCCTGCACGTTGCCAACGGCGCACGAATGCTGTTGGGCGCACCGCGATTGGCTCGCCTGTCAGCCAATCTGACGCGGTTGTCGAAGGGCCAGGTCCCACAATGGACCAACGCCATGCCCCAAGCGGAGAAGGCCATCCGCTTCAGCCCCGCCGTATCCGACGAACGCCCACGAGTGGTGTATCTGGCGGCTTGTGTGTCGCGGGTCATGGCTCCGGCGGCGGGGGATAAAGAGCAGATGTCACTGTACGAAAAAACCCAAAGGCTGCTGGAAAAGGCCGGTTATCAAGTCGTCTTTCCCGACAACGTCGACAACCTCTGCTGCGGCCAGCCCTTCGCATCCAAAGGCTATGCCGAACAAGCCGAACACAAACGCCAGGAACTGATCGGCGCCCTGCTGCACGCCAGTCGCGGCGGGCTCGATCCGATTTATTGCGACACCAGCCCCTGCACACTGCGCCTGGTCCAGGACCTGGGGAATGTTCGCCTGGACCTGTACGATCCGGTGCGCTTCATCCGTACGCATCTGATGGAGCGTCTCGAATTCACCCCCCAGGATGAGCCCATTGCCATACACGTCACTTGCAGCACCCAACATCTGGGCGAAAGCCAGGCACTGATTGATCTGGCGCGCCAATGCAGCAAGAACGTCGTGATACCGGAAGGCATCCATTGCTGTGGTTTTGCCGGTGATAAAGGCTTCACCACCCCTGAGCTCAACGCCCACTCACTGCGAACCCTCAAAGACGCGGTTCAGTACTGCACCGAGGGGATTTCCACCAGCCGCACGTGCGAGATCGGTCTGACACACCACGGTGAAATCGACTACCACGGTTTGGTGTATCTGGTGGACCGCGTCACCCGGCCCAAACCCGTCAACGCATAGGAACGCCCTAGAGGACTCGAAGAAAAATCGAATTCCTGCGTTTCGCGGTAGTCACTTGAATAGGCCCGACGGTGTCGGGCCCTCAACCGACTCGGGCCTGGCCGCGACCCTCCGGCAGCGCCGAGACCATACGTTCAAGGAGATACACATGAAGCACATTGCATTTGCTGGCTTGTTCATTTCCGCTGCGATGTTGGCCTCTCCGGTGTTTGCAGATAGCCAGGCAGACCTTTGCCAGATCAATCTGCAGAAAATCAAGGACGCCAAGGTCAGTACCGAACAAATGAGCGAAGGCTTGAAGACCGATATTGACGCGACCGTCGGACAGGCCTCGGCCGAGCAAGCCAAAGGCACCGAAGAAGGCACCAAGAACTGCATCTCGCTGACCACCCAGGCTATCCAGAAGCTACAGAACAACACCAAAGGCGGTCAGCAGTAACTCGCGCCCGGCCAACCTTCGGGTTGGCCTTCGACGCGGATTGGCGTACACTGCAAATGCTTGGCGCTTCAGCAGATTCACGAAGCGACAGGCTCGGGGCCGTTTAGGATTCGACGCCGGTTGCGAAACTTTAGGTGCATGCCGAGTTGGTAACAGAACTCGTAAATCCACTGTTGCAACTTCTTATAGTTGCCAATGACGAAAACTACGGCCAGGAATTCTCTCTCGCTGCGTAAGCAGCCTTAGATCCTGAGCTTCTGGTACCTTCGGGTCCAGCAATCACCAGGGGATGTCTGTAAACCCAAAGTGATTGTCATATAGAACAGAATCGCCGTGCAGTACGTTGTGGACGAAGCGGCTAAAACTTACACAACTCGCCCAAAGCACCCTGCCCGTCGGGTCGCTGAGGGTTAACTTAATAGACACGGCTACGCATGTAGTACCGACAGCGGAGTACTGGCGGACGGGGGTTCAAATCCCCCCGGCTCCACCATTTCATCATCTAAAGACGTCCACGGACGTCTTTTTTTGTGCCTGAAATCCAGTAAATACGGGGGTTTCAGGGCCATTGAGCTCCACAGCGCTTCAGGCAGATCCATTTTGAAATGTATTCCAAGGCGTATTCCAAGCCCGTGACTGGTAAATTTTGGAATACACAAACAGCGTTGGAGTACCCATGGGAGCCCGAGCCACACGCCTTTCAGACCTGAAAATCAAAGCCGCCAAGCCCAAGGACAAAGACTACACATTGACCGACGGCGACGGTCTTCAGTTACGAGTCCGAACCAACGGTTCGAGGCTTTGGAATTTCAACTACATCCATCCCGTGACCAAGAAACGGATCAACATGGGACTGGGGACGTTCCCGGAACTCAGCCTGGCTCATGCGCGAAAACGCACGGTTGAGGCCAGGGAGCTGGTTGCCCAAGGACTGGACCCGAAAGAGCAACGCGATGCAGATCGCCAAGCGAAAAAAGCTGCGACAGAGCACACCTTTCAAAACGTGGCGACGGCATGGTTTGAACTGAAGAAAGACTCCGTGACAACCGCCTACGCTGAAGACATTTGGCGATCACTCACGCTTCACGTCTTCCCCGATTTGCACGCGACTCCAATTTCTGAAATCAGCGCTCCTCAGGTCATCAAATTGCTTAAGCCACTTGAGACCAAAGGCAGCTTGGAAACGGTCAAGCGCCTGACCCAACGCCTCAACGAAATCATGACTTACGGGGTGAACTACGGACTCATTCATGCCAACCCCTTGAGCGGAATTCGATCGGTCTTCAAAAAACCAAAGAAGAAAAACATGGCGGCATTACCACCCGATGAGCTCAATGAACTCATGGTGGCGATTGCCAACGCCAGCATCAAAAGAACCACCCGGTGCCTCATCGAGTGGCAGCTGCACACGATGACTCGGCCATCCGAAGCTGCGACCACCCGATGGGCTGACATCGACTTCAAGAAGAAGATCTGGACGATTCCACCGGAGCGAATGAAGAAACGCCGCACACACATCATTCCGCTCACGGAGCAGGCCTTGGCGCTCCTGGAGGCCATCAAGCCCTACAGCGGACACAGGGAGTACGTGTTTCCCGCCGACCGCAATCCGCGCACCCATTGCAACAGCCAGACCGCCAACATGGCGCTGAAACGGATGGGGTTTGAAGGGCGACTCGTAAGCCACGGAATGCGCTCCATGGCGAGCACCATCCTGAACGAGCATGCCTGGGATGCCGAACTGATTGAGGTTGCCTTGGCTCATGTCGACAAAGATGAGGTTAGAAGCGCTTACAACCGCGCGGACTACATTGAGCGTCGACGCCCAATGATGGCCTGGTGGAGCGAGCACATTCAAAAGGCGGCCACGGGTGACTTTTCAATAGCAGCAATCCATGAAAACAGAAGCCGGAAAGTCGTCTCGATTCGTTAAGCAAAATCAACTTTATGGCGACGACGGCGACAGCGGCGACAACCCTCGTCGTCTCTGACCACGGGCGAGGCGACAAACTGGCGGCCGTCGCCACCACAAGTGTCGATCATGCTTTTCCGCCAAAGCCGTTGCGCTCGGGAAGACTTCGCAGCAACGTTTGCAGTGGCTCGCTTGGCGATCTTACAAACGGTAATAAATCTATCTAGAGCCACCGAGAACCAAGGTCTTCTACGTCAGTTGCATTCCCCGATGGCCCGGTTGATCGCCAGTTCGATCGTGGGGTACACCAGCGCCTGACGAGGAGCAGTTAGCGGCGATCCGAGTAGTTACAGAGCGCTGAAACTACGACAAATCGTCGTGCTTTCTCCTAAGTAGCGAGGAAAAAACTGACCTCATAAGGAGATAGTACTCGATGCAATTGTGCGAAAAATGCGATCCACCACCGCGCCCTCTGCTGGACTATCAGCCCCAACCATTGACCTACCCGGTCGAAGCGCTGGGTGAACTCCTGGGGGGCGCAGTAGAGCGGATGGCAGAGGTCATCGGCGCACCGAGTGCCATGGCCGCACAATCGGTGCTGGCCACCGCAGCTCTAGTGACTCAAGGCCACGTCAACGTACAACTCGATGGCCGTACCTATCCGCTGTCTCTGTATCTGCTGACGGTCGCATCATCAGGTGACCGTAAAAGTGCAGTGGATCATCAAGCTCTCTCGGCAGCGCGTAACTGGGAGCGAGAGCAGTGGTCTGTGTACACGGAAAAGCTCAACGCCTACCAATCTGCAATTCGTCTTACGGCCAAAGCCCACCGACAGGCAAAGCATGAAATCTGTGAACTATCCGAACCCGTCCAGCCCAGGCTGATCTCCACCGACCCCACCATCGAAGCACTCATAAAAAACCTCTGTTATGGGCTGCCGAGCATGGGCCTGTTCAATGACGAAGGCGGTCAATTCCTCGGTGGCAGCACCATGAGCAAAGAGAACCAGCTCAAAGCGATCACCACGCTGTCGAGAATCTGGGATGGCAGTCCCATTGACCGGACACGGTCCATGCCCGGGGAAAGCCTGCGAGCCTATGATCGTCGTCTCAGCATGCATCTGATGCTGCAGCCGTACGTGGCCAACCAGTTCCTCAAAGATCCGATGATCAATGGTCAAGGTGTGCTCGGTAGATTCCTCATCAGTTGGCCTGAACGTTTGATCGGTCAGCGCCTGTACAAGGCGGTAGATCTAACGCAAGACTCCAAGGTCCAACGCTACCAAACGCATATCACTGATCTGCTGAAGAAGCCGTTAGCGACCAACAAGGACGGATCGCTCAAGCTCACGACATTGGAGTTGACGGACAGCGCCCGCATGGCCTGGATTGATATTCACGACACCATAGAGTGTCAGTCTGGCGAGTTCGGCGAGTTGGCCGGCGTTCAATCCGTCGCAAGTAAAGCTGCTGCCAATGTACTGCGCATCGCCGGGGTTCTGGCGGCAATCGAAGAAGCCTGTGCCTTGAACGAAGAGCATATTCAGCGCGCTTCAACGCTAATGGATTATTACCTGGCCGAGATCCAGCGCTTGACTGAGCAAGAGCCGGTTAACACCCTACGTGAAGAAGCGGATCGTTTGTTACGCTGGCTGAAGCAGAAAGGCTGGACCCGTTTTACCATCCGAGACATCAATCGCAACGGCCCTCGCTTTGCACGCAAAAGCTGTAATCACACCGCCACGCTTCTAGTTGAGTTACTCACAGCGAACTGTGTGAAGAGCCAAGACGCCAAGACTTTCGAGGTGTGCCGTGTTCCGTCTGAATGACGCAGTACGCCGCTTTCAGTCGAAAAATCAGACGCCCCCTGTCCTGCGGTGTGTCGCCACTTCCGTCGCCAAACTGTCGCAAGATGCCAACCATGGCATCCCGCAGATTGTCGCCAGTGTCGCCGCTGTCGCCGCATCCAGCTCAAACCCTGTCGACATCAAACTGCTGATCCAGCAACTGCGCAAAGACGGAGTAGTGCTGTACCACCATGAAAATACTCTGCACATCCGACCGAGACACTGGCATCAGCTGGATCGAATCAGCGGCTACTGGAAAGCTATGCTTCTCTTCCTTCAAACGAATGAAAATGGATGACTGTGGTTTGGATCGATCAACGTGAAAGCCATAACATTGGCTATCTCCAGTTGAGACCACCAACACTCAAAACATCTGGTTGCCAGTGCTCACATCTTTACGGTGAACTCAGCATGAGACTTTCCGTCCGCAGACCGACAGCATGCGAGAGATACTGACCGTTGAGATCTGGCGACAGAATCGATGCATGCCTGCAGCCCCGTAAGCGACCACCGCTGGCTGATCAAAGGCTTGCGCCGTTACCCCCAAATCTGAAGATGAAATTACCGGCCCGTAAACATTCCTAGGCCAACATTCGGGAACACTCGATAGTCGGTTTTCGGATTGACGGCAATATCAGGGACATGCAATTTACAAGCTCACACTGGCCGTCGGGATCTTCGAGACGGCGCTGCGGTTTCCCGCAGGATCCTTCCAATGTCGCATCGCTTCCGGAGGAGCTGACAGTCGACTTAATGTCGATGGAAGCATGATATTCCCCACCCAAGACGGGCCTCCCCGTCTTGGGGCAGGCCTTTATTATTTTGGAGGTCTTAATGAAAAATCGACTGGCAATGTATAAAGCCCTGAAGGCGATCAACGTACCTGAGCAGAAAATCGAAACAGTTATCCAAGCCATGGATTCTGATTTGCATTTATCTACTGCAGATATATCCCATCCTGACCTCGCACAATTTCGAGCAGAGCTATCCCGGTTTCGGGTGGGTCTCATTATGGATATTGGCGTGATGCTCGCCCTCGTGATGGCGATTCTCTTCGCTGGGATTGCGTTTATCCACTGACAACTCTCTCTTCCAGCAAAATCAGAAACCATCTGTTCTAGGACAGGTGGTTTTTTTCGCTCAGGTGCCAGGCACTGGATCCCGCAGACAGTGTTAACTAGCCGCGGCGCCTAGCTAGAGGTGCATGCGTGGCTAGGGGCAGCAATCGGCCCAGAGTGTGTAAAAACGCTTCGCCAAAATTGAAGTGTGCGCATCTACGTTAAATCTGAAATTTATTGGCACGTCAGCAGATGTGGATTTCGCGTAGAAGCGCGATTTTCAGTGCGGTTTTGAGTACCTGTCGCACTCAAAAACGTTTTTACACAGCCTCGGCCAGAAGCGGTCATCCCGGTTGAGCGCTATCCAGAATGACTTTGGCCTTGATTTCAAATCTGCTCAACAACGCGGCACCATCCGTAACACCAAGAATCTCATCGATCGCGGCAATTTTCCGGGTTGCGTGGTCGAGCTGAAAGTCAGCGTTGCTGTATGCAGCCTCCGCCTCATTGTGGAGTGCATAGGCCATATGCGCCGCGACACGGACGCTCATTGGAGCATCTACATCGCTGCCCAGATAATCAGCAAGCAATGTCCTGATCTCAAGCAATGCGAGGGCGAGTAGCCTGGTCTGGTCAGTCAGCATAAAAGGATCCTGGATATTGCAACGAGTGTGCGAAACGAATTTCGCGAGGTTATATAAACTCTCAGACAGGCAAAAGCAAAAAACCGCTTTGGGTCGATTACTGCCCGTCGCGAAGGACTGAAAACGACCCAGGCAGTGTGAAAACGTCATCGACGAATTAAACAGAGCGTTTCTATGTGAAATCCGTAAATGTTTAGCTCATTGGCAGAGCTAGATTTTGCGTACAGACGCGATTTACGCCCTGTTTCTGGAAGCCCTAAAGGCTCGGCTACGTTTTCACACAGCCTGGACCCAAAGCGGACTTCTGCACTTTCTGATTGAATAAGCCCACCGCACGATACTGATCAACACTCGGACTTGAACGAATGACAGATAATCCTTTTCGTATTCCAACAGATGCTGAAATTGCTGACGCGGAGAGCAGGCTCAACTTTCGCTTTCCCGATGAATATATCCAGTTCCTGAAAGGTGGCAGCGATGTCGCAAACACCGTATTTGAGCCCGCGGTAATTTTGGGTGGATGCAGCCATCTGAATATCTTTGAAATTGCCGAAGCCGCCTGGGCTCAGGGTGTTCCGCGGGATTGGTTGCCTTTCATTGAAGATAACAGCGACTACTTCTGCATATCGCAGGCTGGTGTTGTTCGATACTGGTCACACAACGGAAGTACAGACGAAAGCTGGCCAACCTTTTCCGCCTGGTTCGAGCAGGTCTGCATAGCCCTTGAGTAGTGTCCGCTTCCGGCCGATTCTGTTGAAAAAGTCGGTGTCCCCAAACAGCTCGAAAATTGATGGGTGGAAACACCTCTTTTGCGCGCTGCTACGTGAAATCTGAGCTAGGGAAGCCACTGCCGAAAGTTAGGATTTCAATCTACGACGCGTACTTTTCTGCCTTGGAAACCGAAGCCAACTTTTTCACCAGAATCGGCCAGAAGCGGTCGTTGAGGTGAGGCTGGGCTTAGCTGCTCCGACTCACATAGCGTCCCCTCTGCGGCGGGCAAATTTGGTGATTTTTCCGTTTGCCGGAGCAATGGCCGAAACAGCGGTGGCGCACATCCCACCGTGACAGCCACCTTGTAATATGTGTGGCCTTCCCCCCCACGGAACTAATACATGGCATGGGCGCTGTCCTGACAGGGCCGTACCTGTTGGCAAGCTCCATCCGTGTTCTAGGTGAGTCGCGACTGTGTCGAACAGCGGATGACGATAGGAGTTCCGTGGCCCCGCAGAAAGTACGGATGCAGCGCCGCGCTTTGCTTTTGGATAAGTCGGGGAATGCAGCCTGCCGCCATGGTGAGTCATGCACAGAGCGTTGAACGACTCCCCAGCCACAACAGAAGGAATGCAGGCGTAATCGGCATCGCCAGGCAGGAGACAGTTCTTGGGGCTATTGCGCCGCCGACGCAGCGTGACTGCCAGCCCAGAATCGTTAGCCGTCCGTCCAGTGCATCGCTCAATAGTGACCGCTCCAGCAGTGATAGTCCCAGGCCATGCAGCGTCCCATATGTGCAAGGAACCTCGTTCATGCAACTCAGCAGCGAATGTCAACTGGATTGGTTTCAAGGGCACTGGCGGTGTCAGCCAAGGCGTATTTAGAGCCTCAGGCCACCTTTGAGCTGAAGACCAGTGATCCCAATCCCAATGAGACAGAATGACCATGGGGTCGCGGGTGAAGCAGAAACCAGCAAAACCATCGGGGAATGTCTTTTTGTTAGTGAGCACCCCCCCTCCGAAATCTACGTAAAGTTGAGGAATGTGCAGCTCATTATCAATGGCAGCCTGACACGCGCCCTGCCCAACATCATAAAACGCAACTCCGCCAGCAGTGGATATCCTCGCTAATCGCTTTTTCAGAGAATACTGAGAGCTACTAGAAGAATTGTATTTAGCCAGAGCTTGTGCGGCCTCCCCTATTATCCCCCTTTCTGCCCAGCCAATCGGACGAGGCTCATGGAAGGATATTTTTACCGTCGCCCCTTCAGAAAGGAGATTGGTGTAAATCCGCGCATCACTCTCCGAGCTAGAAGCGGGCTCGTACCCAAACTCGAACCACGCAATATCACCGGGCTTAGAACCTTCAGGGAATAGAGGAAGTTTGTAGCTAGTCAGCTCAAGTACTGATAGCGGTGCCGCCTGAAATAACTTGCTCCAAAGCGCGCCATTCTCGCTCGCCTCAAAAGAGTTGAACCAAGAGGTATCGACACACTCAAGGTAGACTGGTTCAGCCTCATACGGCTGCAAACCGTCATCTAGCTCAGGAACTTCTATGGCAGCGTAAACGCGCCCTTTACGACGCGGTTCGCCATCTACCTGACCAGGAGAAGCAAAAAATTGGTTTTTGAACATAAGCGAGTGTGTCCCTTTCTCTGCAATGCCAAGCTCGGAGATTAGAGCCTGCTAGTTTCTTGGTTAGGTTGCGGCTATGCCTGCTGCGCCTGCTGTATCCACGACCAGTGTTGCTCAACTTGGGCCAGCACAATTTGCTCTCCGCGAGTCAGAGAGCTAACGCCAGCTTGTCTGAGCTGCTCCCAGCAGATAGCAGGAAAGTCTCATACTTTTTCATGAACAATTACTCCGTGCACTATTCCACGCTCCTGCCAACCGGCTCGAAACCAGGCATCTCGCTCATCACATATGGCCATCACTGCGTTAGGAGATTAGATCTCGGCCTTGACTGGCGGAGGGGACATGTATGACTGCCAATGCTCTTTAAACTGCGCATGGACAATCTGCTCTCCTCGCCTTACTAGCCGCTCAATCCACTCCTTGTCCATTGCATTGAAATTGGTCGCATAACCAGCGGTGGCCTCGGCGGTAACCATGTCCAGATTAGTAAATTTGAGGGTGCTGTCCTTCTGGCCGAGATAGGGCAACATGAAGCCCTTGAGCTTGCCTAGGTCTTTGAGGTCAAAAAGACGTTTCATTGCAAGGTTCTGGGCTCTTGCGAACACGCTCTCAAACGACGCCCCCATGCGCGCCCCCCACATCGAAGCGGGCTCAGTGACCTCGAGGCCATAACCTGCTCGGCAGGCAATAATCCAATCATGGCGCGGCACCGAGAGACTTTCCGAAAAGTCTCGGTCGGGCCAAAGTGGAGCCAAGCCCAGGTTGTCGTAAACACCCCCGTCAGTGAGGGTAATCCTATAAGCCTGCTCTTCCGATGCCCTACTGAAAAGCAGTCGCTGATCGAGAGCAGGAAGAAATGCCGGGTATGCTGCTGAGGCCACGACAGCATCAGCCAGCTCGACGCCTTCAGAGCTAGCGGATCCATACCGCCAGCAATGAAGGCGATCTCTGGTGTAGTAGAACGCTGCCTTTGCTCGCAGCTCACAGGCTATGACAATGAGCTGTGGTCGATCCTTTCGGAGATTTTTGAGCAGACAGCCGTTGAACGTCTTGCTGAAGACATTTCGCATGATGGTGGTTCGGCTGGCCTTGCGCAGAAATGGTGCTGAGTTAGGCCAATGCTCCCCCGCCTTCCACTTACGGAGTACCCGCTGACCCATTCGCCAGAAAAATGCTACCGCTCGCTCGACCACCAGCGCACTGGCATAAGCTACGGCTTTAACCCCGTCAGCAGAACTTAATGCCCTCCAGAGCGCAGGTTTGGCGAAGCCTTCACGAAGAATCTCACGTGATCTGGCCTCGAAGGCCTCGAAGTCTCCAGGGTGGCTGCAATACAGGCCTGCCAATACGCTCCCACCCGAAACCGCAGTGATGGTACACACCCGCTGAAGCACACCAAGGTCATGCAATGCGCGGAGGCAGCCCAAATGGAATGCCATAGCCCGAGAGCCACCGCCCGACAGAGCTAGAGCTATCTTGTCGGTACCTTCATCCTGAGAAACCAGCAGGGCATCACTCACTCTCATAGGTCACTACTCCCTCCACCACGCCACGCTCGCTCCATCCCGCACGAAGCCAACTGTCCCGCTCACCACAAATAAACATCGCATATGGCGACCCTAGTGGCCCCAAATGGGTATCCAGGTGGGCAAAGACCTTCTCATCGTCAGCGCTAGGCCGAGCCGCCACACCTCCGGGATGGCTATGCCACTCGCCGATGTAATGCAAACGTCCAGCAGAGCCGTCAGCCAACGCTTCGATGCGCGGCTTAAGATCTTTGATGCCTCGAATGAAATAGGTTGGTGCTTGCTTACTATCTGGAGGAGCAGGAAGTGCTGCAACAACGTGTAGCACGTTGCGCACCAAGTCAAAAGTACCGATCAGAACACCTCCTGTCTCGTTCCTTCCCGATTGGCGACGCAGCTCTCGCATTGTTCGAACGGCTTCGGCTGTAATCGTTGCTCGCATCTGACCAGTTTCAAACCGACTGACTGATTGCACCGACAAAGCCAATGCGTGTACAGCGCCTGTTTTTGCAGTGAGCCTCCAGATTTTGAAGCTTGCATTATCGCTTTCAATGAGCTGCGCCAATTGCCCGGCAGCAAGACCACAAAGCGTCTGAAGCTGCCATGGAGGAAGAGGACGTGAAAGATCTTGGCAGGCATTTGCATACCGAATTCGATCCACTCGTGCGGCAGCCAGGTGCCCATACAGCTGCGCTTCGGTAGCCACAGCCCAGAAGTATTGAGCCTCAAGCTCATCGATTCGGGTATCTCGGGCGTTATCCTCGGCTAGGACAACCAAATCAGATCCGTCAGGGCCGAAGAATGCGCTGACACCACGCTTCACGGGTTGATCCGATAACCAGCCCAACACCGCAGGAGATGCACTAAAGTCCACAGCAATCTCAGAACTACGTATTGCAGCATCGAGTGCCGCCGAATGATCACCTGGTGTGAAGACGCTGACCGGGATCGAGATATTCCCGCCCTCTTCCAAGACGTAATCTAGATCGATCTGTAACACGGAAGCCTTCGGATATCCTACCGAAGCATTCCTCTGCACCTGACGCACAGTGTTATGCGGCAGCGTAATGTCTCCGTCGACTAAGACCCACGGCCCAATCCCCGAACGGGTTGCGATCATAGCCACATTCGAGCCGATTGCCCCAGCACCAATCGCGAGCAATGGAGTATCACTCCCATGCCCAGTCCCGGCGAAGTGACGAGCGGTCGCGCGATCGAGTCTCTGAACGACACGCCAAGGGTCCATGGCGATGGACGAAATATCTGCGTTAGCAGTACTTCCGAAGAGCTTGGAAGTAGTGAGCCCAGTTCTTGGTTCGGTGATGGTTACATCCAGTCGCTCCCCCAGCTGGGCAAGGTTTTCACCAAGCGTGTAACACCATACCTCCGGCTGCTCATCTGGCCCATCGGCCCTCCGTCGCTTGGGTACCGTGAGGATCAACATCGGTTGCCGACTATCTGCACCATTCAATTGAGCAGGTTCTATCAACCACCGAGCCAAGTCTTGTACCAAATCAAACCCTAGGTCGAGGCAGAGGCGCTGTAACGCCCCTAAATCATAAGGCGTTCTGGCTAGACCACGGTGGAGCAGTCCAGGAAGTTGCGGTGTATAGATGGCGAAATTATTGCCCTCTACATTTTTCTCGGGCTTCTCTCTAGACATTCCAATGGTGGTATGGCCTTCGTGCTTGAATGCAATCTGGATATACCACGGGCCGAGCATCTCCCCTGAAGGAATTATCAGGGTATTTGAACCCGAATGAATCAGTGGTTCGAGGAACTGATTTTCATCGTGAACAGTGCCGGCGGCCATCGAGGAGAACCAGGTTCGAATCCTTTCAATCAAGGCTTGACCTGTGAGATTGGTTGCCAAGTCGGTCCAGCCCTCCTCCCAAATACACAAACCCAGACCACCGCTTACGTCACGATCCAGGTTGGTGTGAACCATACCTACAGGAAAATCCTCACGACTCGACAGCACCCGTGGCTGCCAAGAGTCGTCGTTGGACATGAAAACAAGCTGAATTGGCTCCCGTGGTTGAATCGGTACCCGGCGCCGCTGCTCCAGCTCGATGTCAAGCTCAATGTCGAGAATGTCGTGAGTACCGTTACGGCTCACCTTCGTCAGAGTCGCATACGGGTGGTTCGGCGACTCACTCAAGTACCGCACTACTGAGCGAGCCAGAGAGGAGCGCGGCGCTTCGTACTCCTGGCCCATGGTCAAATTCCCGCGCGTGGTGCGGGGGTGGTGATGACCACCTTCGGCGTCTGCTTACGGACTTTGTAGCCGGTGCTCTTGATTTCAATGACTAGCGGTTCTGGCTTCGTCTTCGTCGGATGCTCCATGGAGACGACCCACTCACCGCCCAGCTTTTTGGCTACATCTTTGTAATATGCGGCTGCCTGGCGATGCGGTGGCTGCTTATCTTGGTCGTCAGTCGGGATGACCTTACTGGTAGATACCAAGAGCCCGCCCGGTTGGCCGGCCTCTTCGTAGAGCCATTTCGACGACTCAGAAGGGACGGTCTTCTCTTCGCCTTTTTCGTCGCTCAGAGCCGTATAGCTACAGTGGTGCGGGATGTTGTTGATGTCCCACTCAAGGCGGTGCTCACGGTCGTGGTATCGGGTGACAAACACAATGTCATCGATGACGTCGTGGGGTACATCTGCCGATAGGATCATCTTGGTCTGCTGACCTTCGACCTCAAACGTAGCCTGCATAAACAACGCATCGGCGTTGCGAACGCGAACGACCTCGTCACCTTCGCGCTTGCCGAACGGCGAATGGACAAAGAACTCAACACCATCATGAGCAAGATTGAATTCTGGGCAAATTGTGCCTGCGTCGCTGATTAGGTTGCGGCGTTTCGCCGGGTCGATATTCCGCTCGGTGAGGAAATCATCCAACTCCGAAGGGCGAGAGAATACCCGTACTCCTTCCCCCTGAAGGAAGCGGTGGCGCGCCTCAGAACGAAGCGTACGAGCTTGCCCTTCGACCCCCACCTCCAGGACGGCGTGTGCTGGTACCCAAAGAGTTTTGATCTTGATGCGATCGTCACCCTGATACTTGGCGGCATGATCCAGCCAAAAAATCTCTTTCGCGCGATTGCAATGGTCTTTATCGAGGTGGGTGAACGCGACTACGTCAATTGTCTTGTCGTCACCCAGAATGTCCCGCAGCTCCTTTTCCAAGTCGCAACGCTTGTCCTCAGGATCATCGGCTTTATGCATGTCAGCAAAGTCGAAGAGAATCCGACGTCCGTTGGCCAGCTCGAGGAGACAGGTATCGGCGTTGCCGATGGGGAAAAACCGAACAATATGCATACTAGGTCCCTTAGCATGGGTAGTCGTTAGACTGGCTTTTGGCCATCATCCATCACAATTGGAAATTACTACATGCAGTGCCTGAAAATCAATTCAGGCACAATAAGCGACTTCCTCAGGAATTCTTGTCTCTTAGGGCTGGTGCAGACCACACAGCCCTTCCCTTATCCTAAAGGCGAACACGAGGTTGCTGTCGTACCTTCGCCCTAACCCCTAGCTTGGGGTATAGGCACTTGAGACGCATCTCTGACGGCTAAAAAGGACACCGTCCTCCTCCAATGTGTTGAACGGACACCGCCCCAAAAATGGCTATCTAAGATCCAGCCCCCACCGCTATAGCGATGGCTAACAGGCATCACTCAATGGAATAGGCAGTGGAAGACCTAGCAACGAAGATTCTCCCTCTGGTGCAGATGCTGATACCGGGCTTCATCACGACGATGATTTTTTACTGGCTGGCAGACGTAAAAAAACCAGGTCAGTTCGAGCGGACGGTTCAGGCTCTGATTGGTACCGGCATCATCACCATTATCGTATCGGGAATCTCAAAAGCCCTCCTGTGGATGGGTGATCATTGGTTGGTGATTGGGTTATGGACCACCGATGTAGAGGCTACGTGGGGGATTGCGCTCGCGGTATGCCTGGGCCTAGGTTTGTCATACGCATCCAATCATGACTATCTATACGGAATCGCAAGGAAGCTCGGATTCACGTCGCGGGCCTCGTATCCAGAATGGGTATTTGCGTTCCGCAAGGGGTCAGATCACTAATGTGTGCACCCACGCAGCCACGTTAGTTACTCCGTTCCTCCGTCCATGGCCCGACGGCCATAACAGCACCAATCGAAAAGAGCACCGGCACTGCTACTAGGGACAGGATGCCCACAATGCCAGTGGCCACTATGTAACCGAGTACTTCTCTCACGCCGAACTCAACGGCCATACCCCAGGTGTGCAAGATCAGGGTGACTGTGGAGCTGGCGCATGAAATCGATCCAAACAGCATCATGAGCCCCACAGCACTCAGCGCTAGTTTCCCTCTCTCATCCACTTTTTTGTTCCCTGTAGTAGTCATGCCCACTCGGCACGTAGGTATCGAATCATAGCGGACGAACTATATCGAGCCAAAAACATGCGGCGAAATTCCACCAGGGTGTTGGGCCCATACCGCTGCTAGCATGATGAGGCTGAGCTCATAAGATCAAGGAGGAACTATCGAGAGGTGGGTTGATGGGCTGGCTCCACGGTGTGGCAACGGCGTAGGGGATGACAGTGTCGATATACTGTTCTCTGATCGGAAGCTCCATGTTGCGTATCAACGCTCCAATGTTTACTAGCATCCAGACATCCCATTGATCAGCTTCACCAGTCAGTGGGGGGCTTCTGGCACACGCTGCCCAGATGGCCAAAGGCTTTCATCTAGAAATCGAGCGACTATTGGAGTGCAGAATGGATCTTCCAAATTTGAACTGGGGTTCCGTCGCTGACTGGGCGTCAGCAGCCGGATCGGTGCTCGCATCGGGCGTCGCGCTGTACTTAGCCGCTGATGCGAACCGGCTGAAAGCCTCAGTGGACTGCTCCGTTAAAGACATGGTGGACGGCACCACAGTCACCAGAGTCGTCTCCATTATGGTGACGAATACTGGAGGGCGTCAGTTCAAGGTGTCTGGCATCTGGATGAGGTATGGGCTTCCGTTCAAACGGAACTGGGGCTTCATCAAGATGGATAGGCCAACATCGTTCGCCGACAGACTATTCCTGCCACTCAACGATGGCGACCAAACTCATTTCGGGTTCCCGATCGAGGGAGAGCAAAACTGGGTTTTCACGATTCGCGAAGAAATGCGCAATGCGCTGGACGTAGCAACCTTCCGGATTGCCATTCGCTTCACAAACGGGCAGTCACGTGTCGTCAAGCCAGATCGGTCATTCAGGAGGATGCTCAAAGACTCGATTAAGGGGAGGAAGGCGAAGGCGGTCGGACCTGCTATCTCTGAAGCCAAATAAGCTGCTCGCAACAGGCCGATTTCGACCCGAAGCGGGCCTTTGACCGGAAGTTCACCGATGAGCATCCAGCAAAGCAGGTACAGGCTCCGGCTTGACGAGATACTTGTAGGCTGAGAGCTTGCGAGCTAACAAACAATGGAAGGGACGCCCATGTCGCTTAAAGACCTCGAAGCCAAGAAGCGGCACCATTACATCTGGGCAAAGTACCTGACCCGATGGGGCAACGGGACGAAGAATGTTTTCTATACCACGAAGACAGGGAAAATTGCTCTCGACAGCGTACGAGCCATAGCTGCTGACGACAACTTTTACAAGGCTACAACACTTACCAACATACATGTCGAAGTAATCAAAAGCTTCTCCCAACAAAGCCCCGAACGTCTTCAACAACAGCACATGTCGTACCTAAATGACTTCCTGATGATGCAGCACGCAGAGACGATCTACCGTAGGTCTGGCTCCGAGACCCCGGAAGTCGAGCGTCATCTCCATGCAATGAAGTGTAATTTGCTCGAAAATCTACACGCGTCCCACGAAAAAGCGGCGCTCCCAGTGTTGGCTGCGCTGGCCGATGAGCAACTCGATGTATTGCAGGATCAACAAAATATGGGCGAGTTCATGGCGTTTTTCGGTCACCAGATATCCCGCACGAAGACCTTCCGAGATGGTGCGATTCAAGTTCTATCTCGGCGCACTGCCCTTGAGATTGAAGTGACCGACGCGATCGCGCATGCATGGTGGTTTCTGAGTTACATGTTCGGGATGAATCTTGGATTAAGCCTGTACGCAGATCGCAAATAACGCTAGACACGCATTATTGATAAATGACACCAAGTCGAGGTTCATCACTTCCGATCAACCTGTTGTCAATGTGCACCCCAGTGTATCAGAGACTGAATTCGCTGCACCTAAGCATGCTGACTTCTATTACCCAATCTCACCCCGGATAGCCTACATCATTTGCGATTCTAAGCGGTTCACTCCAGGCAAGAATGAGGTTGATGAAGCTACTGTCTTGGAGCTCAATTCCAAAGTGGCTGCCCAAGCCATGGTGCATATCATCGGAGATACCGAGAGCGCGATTCGGCCCTTCAAAGCGCAGATCGGGCGGCGACACCATAAAAAATTGGCGACCGAGGGACTGATTGACTAAGCCGAACTACCACAGTGTGCTTCGGTGTCATCGCCTTGAGGATCTGCTTTTGGTCGATCTCGACAGGTCAGGACAACGAAACATGACGGTCAAACCCAATGCAACGACTGCTCAAGTCAGTGCGATCTCTTACGTAGTTGGAGTAGTTCAAGGAGCTGGAATGAATCGGGAAGCAATCGAAAACATACTGACGTTGAAGAATTCAATGCAGGCAGCAATCGACTCAGGAGAAATCAAGAGCCGCGAGCAATTGATGGAAGTTGCAGCCTGCCATGGTTTGATCGGCACGAGGAACGGCATCGACTACGCGGGTTTCAAGTGTGAAAACGGAAAGCGGCTGCGGGTCCGTTTCAATTTCAATGATCTCCCACCAAAAGAACACAGAGCTAAGGGACCCAGACCTCGCAAGGTAACAACAGGGTTCTGGATTTACGCTCTGACCGCCCATAGCGATGATGGCGAACGCAAAGCATGTTATGTGGGGCAGGCTGCCGATCTGCGCAAGCGGTTTCGCGATCACCTTCATCGGCAACGGGAGGGACGCGGTTCTTTTGCCTTGTTCCAGTGGGCGGCGCGCGAACAAGTTGACGTAAAAGCAGTAGTGCTCACTTGGGCTGCAGGTACTCAGAGCAACGCCACTTACTTTGAAGGCTATTGGCTTCAGCGGGCGCTCGCCGCCAGCTTTGACGCTCCCGATGTGCAGAATTGGGGGAACCTACCTAAGCCAACGAGCTTACCTGGCCAGCCAACATACTGGCCAGCAGTAGCGGCGCAAGCCAACTCCATATCTCTTATTGAAGTAGTCATGCAAAAGATTATCCCTAAGCCCCTATACCTCGAAGCCGAATCTTTAGAACCGCTTCAGATCTTATCCCCAACGTGAGCCTACCATTTGAATCGCCGCGGGTTTCGTAGACACATTTAAGAGGCTGCTTCGGCCGTTTTTTGCCTTTTGGCAAACGTCAGATACAGATCGACTGCTGCTCGTTGCAATGGATCGTAATCGCCCCATTGCGGTGCTAATTATCAGCCACTTCAGACCTCCGACAGAAAGCTCTCGGTCGACCCAGATACCAACGTCGCCGACCTGCTCGCCCATGTCTGCGAGCCGCTGGCATTGGCTAATATCATGCATTGGACCTGGTAGATCAGTTGGAGGGCATCAATCGCATACCCTGCCGGGTATTGCGCAGGTCATCATGCTGTGCGAGTTGGCGCTGAACCGCGCGCTGGACCAACTGGACCCGACATAGTCGATACGGCTCGGTAACGAGCGACATACAGTGCCACTCACATGGCGTGCATGGACGATGTAGTTCCCTCCTCCGCTTTTCACACCAGCTTCCTGCGCAGGCGTGGCATGGGGACCATGCCGCACCTGCGCAGGAAGCCGACAAGGCCGAAGGCCACGTCAGTACCACAAGCCATGGATAAATATGCACCTGCCGTAGAGCCCATCTCTGCACGGATGCACACAAGTCATGAGCCGGGCCGTCACTGCAATCCGCAGTGACGGCCCAGCCGACGCCCCAACATCACGGGCAAATCCTGAACCCTAAAGAGTGCGGCATACATGATGATGCCCCCATACACTGGCCCAGCAAAAACCTAAGACGACAGGTTCGAACGTCGTCATCCCAACAGCGCAAGACTCCTGCAAGCGCTGATCCAGCAGGATGGAGTTAGCCAGGTAAGCAAGGCTCCAAAAGCATACCGACCCATACCCGATGGGGCGGAGCCACTTTTGTTCTATCGGATTTATTCCATGATGTTCCGCTACTGCATCGTCCTAGGCAGCGGTCCTTTATGCAACGCCGACTGCTCCCATTTAACTATCCCACCATTTCCTTGGAGTACTCATCGACGCTAAAAACTCGTTCATCCCGCTCCATCTCCGTATGACCTTCCAGCAGGAAGAAAGACGGACGTCTCAACCGAGACACCGGTGTTTCCTGAACACCATGCCCCTGCCCTTTGGGGATCTCGCCTAGCGAGTTGGCACCAACACTTACCAATGATTTTCAGGACAGAACAGCAACACAAATCAAAGCCCGTGAGCGTAGATGGGATATGGACGATTTGACCTACACCCTGCGACAACTTTGCCGACGCAATCGCGATGGCAGTCACAACACTCAGGCCGACCGTATCCGCTCACTGGGGCTGATCGCCCGCCAACTGCGCGAGTCTGGTTTCCGGCAGATGAAAGCGCCCTCGCTCAAGGGCAAACACGTACTGGCACTGCTGGATCGCTGGCAAGGCGAAGGCCTGTCACCTGGCACCATCAAAAATCGGCTTGCGCACCTTCGATGGTGGGCTGAAAAAATCGGCAAGGCTGGCATTCTCCCCACGGACAACACGCAACTGGGAGTGGCCGACCGGCGCTTCGTCACTAACGTCAGCAAAGCCCAGGAACTGGGAACAGGCCTTGGCAAGATCACCGACGCTCATGTGCACATGAGCCTCCAGCTTCAGTCGGCATTTGGACTGCGCCGTGAGGAAGCGATCAAGTTTCAGCCCAAGTATGCGGATCAAGGAGATCACATTCTCCTCAAGGGCTCATGGACGAAGGGTGGACGTGATCGCTCTGTGCCGGTCACCACTTCGCTACAGCGCGAGGTATTGAACGCGGCGCATCGTCTAGCGGGAACCGGCTCATTAATCCCGGCTCAGAAAACGTATATCCAGCAGAGAAACACTTACGACGGTCAGTGCAAGGCAGCAGGCCTGAGCCACATGCATGGGCTACGTCATCATTATGCACAAAGCCGTTACGTAGCTTTGACAGGGCGGAAGGCACCGGCGGCAGGAGGAATCTCTTCCAGGGAATTGAGCCCAATGCAGCGTTCTCAAGACCGTGTCGCTCGACAAATTATCAGCCGTGAACTTGGGCATGAGAGAACACAAATTACTGCGACATACCTTGGACGATAATCAGGGGGCTCGAACTCAATGAGTCGTGAAAGTCTGCTTCTCCATACATTCGGGGGCTAAAGCTCCAGGTACTCGTGATGCCTAGGCTTCAACGAATGTTGCCCCGAACGATCGAGCGGCCATTTCCATGACAGTCGCCATTCTCAGAGCTGGACTCTGGCGGTCTTGCTCCGCACCTCGTTAGCGCCTCGACCTAACCAAGCGTATTTCCTGCAAATACGGAGATGCGTAGTAACGCATTTAATCTTTCTGCGCTTGCCGGATGCGTGTCCTATGGGCACGAGACATTGAATGCCTGCTCGGCGAGCATTCCCGGCTTCGGTCATCTGGTCAGCCATGCAAACGTGGATGACTGAGGGACTTCTCTGACGTGGCAAGAAGCCGCTCGCTGTCTCTAGGGATTAATCCAGCTCACTCGCCCGCGCTTTGCCCGCTGACAAGTCTATATCGGCGCTTCGAAGCTAAGCACTCCTCCATCACTCATGAGTGCTGCCCATATCGTTGCCAAGCGAATACCTCCTCTTCTTCTCGACAGGAGCAATTATGTTCTCGCTGTTCCATCGCAAGCTTCGGCGTGCACTCGGCCCTACCGCTGCAGCCAGCCCAACATCACCCGCCGGTCTGACCACTCCCCAATCTGCAAAATCACTCTTGGCCGCTCCCCACAAACAAAAATTGCTGGAGCAGATCTGGCAGTGCACCGCCGTATCCCGCCCTCAATTCGATAAACTTTATCTCGACCCAATTAGACGATACGCCGAACTGGTCCAATTTCTGCCAGCCTCCGAAAGCCAGCACCATGCATATTCCGGTGGGATGTTGGACCATGGCCTGGAAGTAATTACGTACGCTCTCAAAATGCGCCCATCACGATTACTGCCCTCAGGAGCTCAACCAGAAGTTCAGATAGCTCAAGCGGAAGCGTGGAATGCCGCACTGGTATACGCCAGCCTGGGAGAAAACCTTGGCAAGATTGCGATTGATGTCCAAGTCGAATATTCGGATGGCTGCGCCTGGCACCCATGGCACGGACCGCTGACTCGACCTTACCAATTTCGATACCGGAAGGACCGCGAGCATCGACTGCGCGGGACCGCATCCTGCCTGATGATCCAGCAGCTATTAAGCAGGGAAATCCTAGACTGGCTTTCCGCCTTTCCTGAACTGTGGGCCTCTCTAATATTCCACTGGTCTGGCCATAGCGAACATACTGGCGAACTCGGCGCCCTCATTACTCAAGCCAATCAAGCTTCAGTAGCCAAAGCTATGGGAAGTGGCCCAATTAACGCGATGTCTGCCGCAAAACATGCACTGCGACACAAACTCCTCGACAGCCTTCGCTACCTGCTCGCCTCAGAGCTAAAGCTCAACCAGCCCGAAGCCTCGGATGGCTGGCTCACGCGAGAGGCTCTATGGCTGGTCAGCAAAAACGTATCAGACAAGCTTCATCACCACCTCCTCTCTCAGGGTGTTGATGGAGTGCCAGAACAAGAGATCGCTGTACTCGATGTACTGCTGGAGTACGGTATTGCCCTGCCCACGGCCGATGGGGAAGCCATCTGGAAAGTGACTGTCACGAGCGAGAGGGGTTGGTTGCAAAACTTCACTGTCCTGAAACTATTACCGGCATTGATCTGGAACGGTAGAGCGCGTCCAGTTGCTTTCACGGGCAAGGTGACAGTTGATCTACTTGAGGGCCCGTCTGCGGCACCGTTTACCAGCGATGACCCCGCGCGGGCGACCACTGCAACTGAGACCAATAAGCCAGCGACCATAACCATACAACCAGATCCATCACTGTCAGATACAGTATCACCCGACTCTCTCGACCCATTGAGGAATCAATTCGGCGCGCCTTCCAAGTGGCCTGAAGACTCCGAGTCCGCACCTATCACCGAATGTGCCCCTTCAGCAGAAGAACCGTCCGTACCAGACAAGTATGCGAAGCCAAGCGGCGAACACTTCATGGAGTGGCTGATCGAAGGCGTGCGTACTCAGGAGATCATCATGAATGACGATCAAGCGCTGGTGCACTCCGTCGAAGACACACTCTTCTTGGTCACTCCTGGAATCTTCCAACGCTACGCGAAAGCATTTCCCCATTTCGCCTGCATCTCGAAAAGACAGGGCCAGTCTGACTGGGAATGGGTTCAAAGGCGCTTTGGGAAAATGAAACTGCACCGTATACAAGCGAACGGTCGCTGCATCTGGACATGTGAGCTCAGCGGCGCGCGTAGAACACGTTTCTTGCACGGCTATTTCTTGAAAAAGCACTATGGCTTGATAAGCGATTCGTCCTCCAACAACCCGAATTTGAAGTTGGTGACGCCAGGCAGTGAGAAGCCTCACACAACATTAGGAAACACTCGATAACCGCTTTTCGGATTGACAGCAAACGCCCCCCAGGGGCATTTTTGCTATGCATCTGGCTGATTCGTTCAGCACCAGCCGCCAGGATCTTCAAGACGGCGCTGCGGTTCTCCGCAGGATCCATCATATGACCGCATAGCTTCCGGCAGCGCGGACAGTCGACTTGAATGTCGATGGAAGCATGACTTTCCCACCCACGACGGGCCTTTCCCGTCGTGGGGAAGGCCTTTTTTTGTTTTAGGAGGCCTTAATGAAAATGGAACTGGCGATGTATCAGGCACTGCGCGCAATCGACGTGCCTGAGCTCAAAGCCGAAGCTGTTATCCAAGCATTGGAATCTGACATGCTCACACTACTCGCGACGAAAAGTGATCTCACAAGTCTTGACCAGCGGTTAACTGCTGAAATCGGCAAGGCGACCGCTGAGATTGCTAATACTAATCATCGGCTGACTGTAGAGATCGCTAAATCCGATCTCAAGTTGTCCATTCGTATGGCTTCCATGCTCGCCGTGACGATTGGCATTTTGATCGGGGCGATGAAAGTCTTCTTATAGTTTTCTTAGCGATTACTGAAACCACGAAAATCACCTGTCCTTCGACAGGTGATTTTTTTCGCGGTTCTTGGCAAAGGGCAAGACAGCGAGCTCGACTCTCCCACAGCGGACATCACCCAGCAAATTTTCCGCCCACCCTTTCTTTCCCTTGATTGGACGCCGCCTTTTTTATGCACGTCCCATCTCTTCTGCATCCGCATCCCATGCGTTATCTACCAATTCTTTAAGAACTTCTCCTGCCGTTGAGTAATTTGGGTAATTGCACGGACCTGCCCACCCATTTGCATTCGACCTGACCAGTCATTTGCATCGGACTTGACCAGCAGACATGACCGGTAGAGAACGGCCAACGGCGGACTTTCGAATGAGTCTTGAAAATTAGGGACGTTTCACTTTCTACCGCCCAAGCCGCGCTTTTACAAACTCATTGGTTTGAAGAACCAGCTTGGAAACGTGACGTTCAAACTGCTGTATCGCGTATCGCATCTCTTTTTTGCCCCAACGCTGCTCTAGCTCCATTTGGCGTTGCCGCGCCTCAGGAGATCCAAGGATCGATCTCGCGTCTATGAGTAATATCTCTCCTTCTGTGGGCTGCTCTCTGGTACTCATCGCTACTTGGGAGCTGTGAGTGCCAACCACGCTAAATCCCACGCTCTCGTAAAAGCGCACATTCGAGACTGAGCACGTCAACTCGGCGTGAGGATAACGATCAAGCATTGTAGCTAGCAGCGATTTCCCAATCCCACGCCGTTGATAAGAACTCTTCACGGCCATGTAGCACACCCCACACGCATTGGGCTGTTTCATCACCGGGAGGTAGAGAAGAAATCCAACTACTTCGTCTAGCTTTACTTCATCGAAAGCCAAGAGCAGTTCAACGGGAGCACTCGTGTGTCCTATTCGCCTGATGTATGAATCGACTTCACGTACGAGCGCCCATTGGTACAAGCTGTAGAAAGCGTTACTGATTGGAATAGCATCAAGCCTGAGATCCGTGCAGAAAGATGCTACCAGGTTCAAAACTTGATCAATTGATGACTTATCTGGACCGGCTTGGTGATACAAAACGATGGACATTTTATTCCTTTGATTTTTTGGACGCGGCTTGAGAGGAAGTGAGGATAGTAGGGCTGTCCTCGACGCATTGAGCCAGTCGCTCAAGTCCTACTCGACTGAAAGGAGGCTCTACCCCCGGAAAAACCTCTGTCAGCCCGCACTGCACGTCTGTCGTCGTCGGGAGCTCCCGATACATAGGCCTAGATTTAAACCTATTACAATGAGCAGAAATTCTGGAGTTGGTTTCGTCAACAGCATACGTATCGCCTAACAACTTTCTTAGTGTTTTACGGAAAAAGCGAACTCTAGGCGTATCATGAACGGTGATTCTACGCAGGTTGACTCGAAGTCAGAGAGTGAGCAGTCGATAGCTTAGATAAAGGCGCTGCGCCGAGCGCCTTTATTGTGAATTGGTTTTATGATGCGATGCGAATACCCGTTGCTCCGTAACGGCGGATGAGGTCTTGATCGACCTCTGCCACGAAGCGATCGGGACGTACGTCGAGCAATGTCGAAGTCAGCTGCTGTATGGCTTCAACATTCTTGGCTCGGAGCGTTTGGGTTTTAACCAGCTGGACTGTCAACACCAGGTTCGATGGTTCAAGGAAATCGACAATCAATTTTTGCTGATTTCCAAATTCTCGTTCGATCACTGCAATAGCTCCAAGCTCTCGAAATATTGACTCAGTTGCGTCCAGTTCAGCCTTGGATAGACGTTTCTTGGTAGGAATTGCTTCGACTCGATGTAGAAAGGCGTAAAGCTTTTCCTGATAGTTTTGAGCGTCCAAATCCAGCCAAAGGCCTAGCCCTTTAATGAGTCCACAAATGTGTGGATACCACCGGCGTTCAATTGCGTCCCTGCCTTTTGCCTTTTCGTCTTTCTTGGTGATCTGGTATTCCCACGTTACCTGAAGGGAGTTGCGACGCCAGCGCTCCACCAGATTATCGAAAACCGGCACGGGGAACGCCTCTCGGATTCGGAAAATTTGCGCCTCTAGGTGGCGTAACTGCTTGAGAGCGCTTTTAACGCGCGTTAACAGTTCCGTTCTTTCCTTAAGCCTTTCGCTTATTTTATGGGCACGGATAGAAATACGCTCTGCGGTATTCAGCTCTCGAAGTGCATTCTTGACCTGGTCGTCATCAAGACCTAGATGATTGAATGCGCAGCAATTGCCAATCAATACTTGCTGCCCTCCTTTGCACTCCACAGCGTAGCCATGAGAGTGCTCTTGCCCGCACCGACTACCTTTCTTGAGAAACTGGCACTGCGCTTCCGATTTGATCAGATGATAGGAGCGTAAAGGATGGCTGTAGGTCTCTTTGGACAACAGGCAATCGAAATCAATAGCGAAAAGACTTTTGATTTCCTCTAGATACCTAATTTCGCAAGTGGCTGTAAGAGGTGACGACATGGGCTACTCCACAATTCATGGGCGAGGCTTGACCATCGATTAATGATGGTATCGTCACATCAGTGGCTATGCAACCAGCCTGTCCAAACGTACAGCATAAGTACCCTCAGATTTCGTAATCACGTCGTACTGAACGCTTCAGCCGACTCCTGCCCTTCGCGAGAGGCAATAATCGGCCAAAAGCCGACGGGAAAATGTGTCTAAAGATCCCGGGCCAATTTACCCGTTTGATCTCGTCCGGCCAGCCAGGGACACAAGGAGAAGGCAATTGAGCAAAAAGAAGATCAAAAAGTCGAATCGAGTGCCGGCCAAAAAACCATACCTATCGATCGTAATGCAGGAGGCGATGGCCGAACGACGGAAAATATTTGACCAGGCTTTCCAAATCTCTTGTGGCCGGGTGCGCGAGGTTCTCACACGGTTCCATCCGGGGGATGCTCTGATGGCCGTGAATATCTCTGACCTCTGGCAGCCGAATCGTGCGAGCCAAGTCAAGCACCTACTTGCTTTTAGCTTGTTGGTATCTACGCCGGAAAATAGTTTCTCGCCAGCCCGCATGACCACTTATGAGGAGTTCTCAGAGTTTTGTGCCGCGATGATTGAAGCTTTGCCGGACGTTCCCATGCTGGAGGATTACGTGCCGGAGGAGGACTGGGGGGAAGTGAAGGTTCTCCTCGGGGAGGAGCCGGTTGCCATCCTGCACGGAGGCCCCGTGCAGCGCGTCGTCGACCATATTGAAGCATTCCGCATCTGCCATGGGAATGGTACCCAGGCCGAAGCGCGGCGTCAAAACCTGATGAGGAGGGTTGCGCCAGAGGTCGAAACCATCGGGCAGCCAGTTCAGTTCCTGGACGCTGAGGATAATCGCCTCGTCCGTAGTATCGGGCGACGTTTTGAAGCGCTCGGATTCCAGGCGCTTGAGCCAAAGGCAGAAGCTGTTGCACTCCCAGTACAAGATCTTCACGCGGTTGCGGGACTTGTTGAGGAAAACGAAAAGCACCGGATCGAACACGGCCACTTTTATATCCAGCTCGCCCAACGCGGCGAGGCCATCGATGGACTTTCGAAGTCCACCGGCTTGGGGTAGAGGTACACTGTTTCGACTTTGGCATCGGGTCGCATCATGGCGGGGCTGGCTCCAAAAAGAGATCGGGAGCGCAGCATCGGGGATCAAGTGTGGGCTTGGAATGTGGGGATCATGGATCACTTACCCCGTTTCTCAGGGACTAGAAGCGTACATTATAGTTCTGGCAAGGGCCTTTCTTTCCTGCTTTAAGAGGCGCCTTTCTCTCTTCTTTGATTTTGTGGAACTACTTTTCTTTTTACTCAATTTTGGTTTATCCGCCGGCGGGCACGCTTGATTAAGAAACGTACGAATCGCCTTCCTATAATTAAATAGCATCTCAAAGCCGACGGTGATTTCCTCTCCAACCTCAGGTAAGGGCTCAATAAACTCAGAAATTATAGCCAGGGATTTTTTGTTCCAGCGCCCGTTCGCGTGACACAAAGAGTTTCTTACAGCAATGAGTTCAAGGCACCCCTGCTCTGACCACTTATATTCTTTCTTAATTAGAGTTGCTAGCTTTTCAACTTTGGATTGCGGCATATCGCCCGCTTTAAGTCCAAGCTTGGTTAAGGCATCTCCCATCATCTCGTCAAAAATCACGGCCAGATCTTGAATAAGCATCTTGATTAACTGGCTAGAAATTTCCCCAAAATACTCACCCGGATCTAATCTGAACTCTAGTTTTTTGTTCCTGGTTTTTGAGGGCAATAGCGTAGAGGGGTACGAACAGGCTGGTGAAATCCATCCGTTCGCATCGCGGAATCTTTCATCCAGAGACCCCAGCTCACCAAAATCCACTTCTTTCGCCATGTGCAATGAATGCACCACTGCGTACAGGGTCCGAGTCCATACGTTGACACGATTCCAATCCATTGATTCAGGCTCTCAGGTTGATATGTTTCAAAGAAAATTCAATATGCTATAGAGAGCGAGCAATAGCCATAGACGATAAGAGCCGGCTTCTGGCCGAAAGGAGCGATTCTCGAAGGTCAGCTATCGGCCGATTCTGTTGAAAAAGTCGGATTTTCAGCTCGCCTGAACTCAGGCACGGCACCACCAGAGAACCTACTCACCACATTGAGTGGTTTTTCGGCCCTTCGTTGACCTTTGCTGCTCGGTTATTGGGTTAGTTTGAGGTTTTTGCTTGGTGCAGGCGCACCTATCCCGTGACCGGTGGCCCTTGCGGTAAAAATTTGGCCAGCCGGCGCAGGTTCTGCACCGCGGCGGCCAGCGTGAACTCATCGTTGGCGCGACTCATGCCACGTAGTCGCAAGCGATCCAATTTCAAGATGCGCTTGAGGTGGGCAAACAACATTTCGACCTTTTTACGTTCGTGGCGAGAGCGCACGTATTGCGCCGTCGCTGCGATGCAGCCGAGCCACATCTCGCGCCGCTTCATGGACGCTGCGAGCGATTTTGCGAAACGCAGTGTTCGGGCAGCACTGGGCTTTCATCGGGCAGTTCGCGCAGTCGGTTTGTCGGGATCGGAAGATGATGGTGTTGGCTTTGGTAACATGCGAACGCTCATTCTTGAAGGCTCGCCATTCACTGTGCAATGCATTGCCGGCCGGGCAGCAGTATTCCTCAGCCTCTTCATTCCAGTGGAAATCGTTGCTCGAAAAACTGTCGTTCTTGCGCTCGGTTTTGTCCCACACCGGCACGTGCGCTTCGACGCGGTCGATCATGGTCTTGGTGCTCTCGACCTCAGCTGTCCGATAAGCCGGTGTGGGTTCCACATCGACGATGGCGCCGTGCTCGGTATCGATCAGTTCGTGGAATAGTACGCCGGGCCACCTGGAGCTGCGGTCCAGCGGGCTTGAGGATCCGTCAGCGATAGGCGCTTCGGTAGCATTTCGGCCAGAGCCTCCTCATCGAGTGCCTCAAGGTACTCACGCACGGCGCGGCTGCTCAGGGACGGATCGCTCCAGTTGACTGGCTCATCACCCGGTACGCCGTGCTGCCGACTCGCATCCGCTTTGATGATGCTGGCGTCCACGGCAAGGCCTTCGCCTTTGACCAGGCCAGCGTCCATGCAGCGACGCAGCACTTCATTGAACAACCAGCGAAACAAATCGCTGTCCCGAAAACGACCGTGTCGATTCTTGGAGAAGGTTGAGTTATTAGGGACTTATCTTCAAGGCTCAACCGGCAGAACCAGCGATAAGCCAGATTCAAATGGGCCTCTTCGCACAGTCGCCGCTCAGAGCGGATGCCATAGCAGTAGCCGACCGATCAGCATGCGGATCATCAGTTCAGGATCAATCGATGGACGCCCAATCGGGCTGTAGAAGTCGGCGAGGTAATGGCGTAGATCGCTCAGATCGAGGCACTGATCAATGCTGCGCAGCAGGTGATTGGTTGGGATGTGATCTTCTAGATTGAACGAGTAAAACAGCCGTTCCTGCCCACTTGATAACTGTCCCATCATGCTGCGTGCTTCCCTGCTGGCCGGTGCGAAGATTTTGCCGCAGGCCAGACAGAGGAGCTACTTTTTCAACAGAATCGGCCAGAAGCAGCCATTCCAGAACGGCATACACAGCAAATAGCCATCACTATGAACGCCCTCACTTGCAAAAAAATGTAAGACGTGGCAAACCTATGGCGAAACTCCCGTACCCCCTCCACGTTAATATGCCGCTCACATGGCCGCGCTGAATCAGGCAGGGTCACTCGTCTCAGGTAGGATCGTTGTTGTATTCGTACGGTTACTGACATAATGCCGTGCAAGATTTGAATTCTTCATGTTCTTATTTTGCAACTTGATTCTAATGTTGTCCCACTCGAAAAAAATCAGCACGATCTCTTCCGGGCTGTCTTGAGCAGATGAATAACGATTAGCGTGCACCATCTTTGTGGGTGACGCGCACAGGTCGCTATAATTTTTGAGTATTTCTTCAAGCGAGGCGCGAGCAGCATCAACTGATATTTGAATTTTATCGCGAACCTTATCGTGTATTCGAGAAATACAGCCGACGTAAACCCGTATTGCGGTTGTTAGTTCTATCTTATCAGGCATTCTATTAATTACAGCTTTCTTAAAATCTGGATTTCCACCAAGCAGTTTTTTATCGGTGAAGACTAGAGTGCGATTTTCCCATAGACGCCCCCCATCGCTTACCGGATAATTCCTATTATCTAAAGTTACTTGGCTAACGCATAGGCCGGCGTGCTGAAGATGGTTTCTCAAGGCTTCGAGGAAAGCATATTCAAAGTATGCGTCGTATTCGCCATGTGTGAGCCCCTCAAAAAAAGACTCCACTTCAGTTTTATCTTCGGCTGGCAAGCACCTTTTTAAATGTCTCGGCATATGATCCATGTACATACGCGTCGAAGTTAAAATATTTGTGATCCGTCTATTAAATTTTGTGATTTCATCAAACATGTCAGTATAGTCAGCTGAGAACCGCAACTGATGAGCTAGAGCGCAGTTCAAAAGGTCTTGCTCATATTCTAAATAATTGCAAGTGATAAGCTCGTATTTTTCTTCGACAGCTAAAGCGGCATTTAACGCCGCATTGCATTGCTTAATGCTCTCAAACTCCTCCTTCGATATATCGGTTTCAGGAGCACGACCAAGAACATTAATCGTTAAGCAATATCTATCTTGGCTAAGCATCATGCATCCTCTTACAATCGATTAAAAATTAATGTTGGAGGTCATTCCCATGTTTGCAAATTTGAACGCCTACATTTGGCCAGTGTCCGCCGCTCTCGACAATTATGCATCGGTGTACAGCGGACGGTTGGCTCTTAAGCATTATCCGCCGGCAGTAATATCTAACTATTACTTTGATCCGGCAGCATCCTTTATGTACCTAATACGCACTGCCAAAATCAGCGTTCGACAAATGACATTATTGAATGCTGCGCATGTAATCCCTCGACTTGCTTCTAAGGCTGACCTCAATATCTGTAAACTGTTGATTTATATTATCTATGAAAGAAAATATTTTGGGCTCAAGCATCATCAACGTTTCCTCAGTTGGCTCTTCTACAGCTATCCCCAAAGAATGGAAATACCCCAACATATTCCTGCAATGCTCTTCAATTGATCGTACATCACCGGGAATAAAATTTGCTTGAGTTTCTGCGATCTGTCGTTCAATACTATTGATAACAATATCGTATGACTCGGAGGGAATAAAATATGCCTCAGCCGATAGGGGAAATAAAAAACCATAGTATTTGTTAGCATTGAAATCTTCTTGCCTTATACCAGAGTTTTGTCGTGCTACCAGCCCCGAAGTAAAAGCTTTGAATTCAGAGTGTTTTTGAAAATGTCGGTTGTTTTTTTCTGCCTTTACAGAATTTACATAAGTCAGTATGGCGGTTGCCGCTCCGATTGCAGCGAATGCATATGTTCCAAACCCAACGCCGATTTTGAAGATTTTTATAGGTTCTTGGAAAGCTTTTGCAGCGAAATCAAAACATCCAGGTGAGAAACAGAATTCTAGAGAGTTATTATGAGCAATTAATAGAGCCAAGAATATAGATGTGAGTGTGATTGCGCACAAAACCGTTGCAGAAAAAACGGCTATTGAAAAAATGTACTTTTTATAGTTCATGTTCAGCTTTGCTTTTTGTCGGAGTTAGCACTTTCAACTCTGTCCATATTTTTTTTGCTTCATGCTTATAAACTCTCTGCAACAGTATCAACCTATGCCGAAGGCGATGATATCGTTTCATATAAAGTGGGGTGCTGCAAAAAACATCGTAGTCCCTCATCAAAGTAGAAAGCATAGTGAGGCAGCGCCGAATATCTTTTTGGGACGGAAGGGGCAATATGGATTTTAGTTCTAGTCGATGTTTTTTATATCTGGGATGTCCTGTGCGCGCCAGCTTATTAACTCGACCAGATATGCTTTCATAACGTTTTCTATAGTCAAAGCTTGTCCTCGCATTGGGTTCTCGCGAAAGGATTTTGAGGTTGTTGACCGCAGCCCGAATCGCCCTGATCTCATCTCGCGGAAGCTGGGGGGTTTCTTTGTTAACTCTCAGCCCATGAACTTTGAAAGCGGTTGTTGAAATTGACTCTATACTTGTTTTCGCTTCGTTTACTTTAAATCCTGCATGCTCGATCATTGATACTATAGTGGATTTAGCTTTATTTAGATCTTTATCCTGTATCGCTGATGAAACAGTGATGTCATCAGTTAATCGAGTGTAACTTAGTTGTTGCCGCTCTAGCCCTTTAACGATCCGCCCTTCAGTGTCAAAAAAACACAAGTTTGCTATAAAGCTAGATGTCGGCGCCCCTTGCGGTACAACTCCCTCTCTAGTGCAAATATTTGCTAATGCTTCAGATATCTCATCAGAATAAAAAAATAATTCATTGAAGATTTTGTATACTAAATCATAGTCTATAAAGTCAAAAAATGAAGTTATATCAATTTTTAATATCGTCTTGGCTTTGCAATGTCGTTGTGCGCAGGATATATAGTCTCGTGGGTGTTCTGGATCAGAAATTGAACCGTAAAGGTACGTAGGATATCTGATTTGATTGAACAGCCTGTTTTTTATTCTGCGCTGAAATTTTCTTACGAGGGGATGAGGGTCGAAAACAACCCTATCATCTCCATTCTTTTTTTTGAGATGTAATGGCGTGTATCGATTTTTTTCTTCTAAATCTTGAATGCTCTTATACTCGGCCTCACTAAGACCTAGTGCCGCAAGCAAATTATCTATTGAAAAAATTGATTCACTAGTGGTTTTTTGGGGGGCGTATTCGTCCATGCTGCTTGATGATCCTTTGATGTATTAGTCCGCTGCCTTCTCGCGAAGGAAAAGAGCAGAGATGCGTACGTTTGAGCAACCCGAAACTGGCTTGCCTCTACCCTACGAGCGGAGCTAATCATTGAGATGGTATCGTCGGTGCGGATTGGTTCCTTGCCGCCGCCAGCCCACTTGGTAATACCTAAATCAGGCACCACCGCCGTTTCCATTTAAGGACACAGCAAGGTATCTCGGGATTTTCTGCTCAAGTGCAACATATGAGCGAAACGCTCATGCCAAATTGACATTACCGCATTCATATTCTCTGTTCAATTATCTTTTTATACCTTAAGTGAATAACAGGGCGGTTATTCCAATCATATTAGGTTTTCGGATATTTAAGAAAGTCGCCCTCCGATTCAAGCCTGTCGTCGGTCGTCTACTTTTGGCCGTTTTCTACCTTTGGCAAACGTCAGATACGGATCGGTTACTGCCGACAATGGGTCCTTCTGGGCGACATACCTCGGGAGATAATGTGCCCTCTTGCGAGCATGCCATCTCGGTTACACAACCACGGTGCGCTCAAGGGTATTCCATAACGTATTCCATCAAAAAAATCTTACAAAATTTATTATTCAAAATCAGATAGATACACGGTCAGTTCAAATTACCCCGGCCCACCATTTCATCATCTAAAGACGTCCACGGACGTCTTTTTTTGTGCCTGAAATATCTACCACAGCTGATTGGATCAAACACCAGAAGCAGATCTCACGGCTATAACCATGATCTCGACCAGCACCTCAGGCCGCGCCAGACCAGCCTGAACAGTGGCCCGTGCCGGAGCACTGTCGGTTGGCAGCCAAGCGTCCCACACCGAATTCATCAGCGCGAAATCACGATCAATGTCTTTGAGCCAGATCTGTGCGCTCAAAAGCTGGCCCTTGTTGCTGCCCGCCAGTGACAACAAGGCTTCGATCTTGGCCAGCACCTGCTGCGTCTGCTCTTCGATGCCAACCTGTAGATCAGTGGGCACCTGGCCGGAGAGGTAAAGCAGATCGCCGTAACTGACCACGCCGGAAATCCGCGCGCTGCTCTGAAAACGTTGAATCGTTGCCATCGGTTTTACTCCATGAATTGAGAAAGCTAAGGCACCGTGCCGTCGATCAACCGGACCAGACGCTGGGCACTACCGAATGCCAAGGTCATGCCCAGCGCACCCTGGCCGCAATTGACGTACAGATTGTCACAACCACTGACGGCCAGAATCGGCCGCCCGGTAGGGGTCGCCGGACGCCAACCGGTCCAGGGCTGACAATCCTCGGCATTCCATCCCTGGCCGAACAATGCCTGCGTCGAGGCTTTCAGTTGTTCGATACGCTTAACGGGAATCGACGCATCCAGCCCACACAACTCGACCATCCCGGCAACGCGCAGGCGATCACCGATCCGGGCGAACACCGTTTTACGCCGCATGTCCGTAACGCTGACCGTCGGTGCATTCATCGAGTCAGTGATCGGCAACGTAATGCTGTATCCCTTGAGCGGGTAGACCGGCATGCGCACACCGAATGCTGATAACAACCGTGCACTGTAAGCGCCAGCCGCCAGCACCACTGCCTGCGTCCCTAAGAGACCAGGGCCGTCGATGGCGTGGTGGATCTCCAACGCGGTGATGCGCCCGCGTTCACGTCGGAAAGCGGCAACCTCGCTGTCGAATAGAAAACGCACACCCTGCTTGCTCAGCAACCTTGCAAGCTCCTGACAAAGCTTGCGCCCATCGACCGCGCATTCGCTGTCGGTATGGATCGCGCCGTGAAACGCCTTCTTATAGCCCTCAAGTGCAGGTTCGATCGACACGGCTTCGGCCGGGCTCACTATTTTTTGCTGCCTGGAGCCTTGGGCGGCCTGGAATTTCACCTGCTCGCTGGCCTTGCGCAGGCTGTCAGCATCCGGGTATAGAACCAGTTTGCCGGTACGGGCGAAATCGCAGTGCACCTTTTCCTGACTGATGAAGGCGTCCAGCGCCAGCCGACTTTCATGCGCCAGTTCCAGCAACTCGACAGTGGTCTGACGCGAAATGGACGTACGGCAGGCCGCGAGAAATTCCATACACCAGCGCCATTGTTCCAAGCTCCATTGCGGCGAAAACTTCAGCGGGCCGTTGCGCTCCAGCAGCATCTTTGGAATGCCCGGCAACAGCGAGGGATCCGCCAACGGTTGCACATAGCTGTAGCTCAATTGCGCCCCATTGGCCGCACTGGCCCCCATGCCCGCCTCCCCCGCACGATCGATAACCGTGACGTTATGACCCGCTTTGTGTAAAAACCAGGCACTGCTCAAGCCAACGATTCCGGCGCCGACGACACAGATTTCCATTACGCCACCACCCTGTCCGACAGGTCCCACCCCACAGGCCGCTGTTGGTGCCAATCACTGACTTGCTGATAGGCGTGGGCGATCCGCAGGACCAGTGGTTCGGCGAAAGCACGACCGACAATCTGCATCGAGACCGGCATGCGTTGCTCGTCGAAGCCCACCGGCAGCGCCACGGAGCAGAGATTGAGCAGGTTGGCGAAACGGCCGAGCAGGGCCAGCGGCGTCCCGTACTCATCGACCTGACTCAACGGCACACTGCCAATGGCGTTGGTTGGAAACGCACAGGCATCGACATTGGACATGGCCTCGTCCATGGCTCGACGGGCAGCACGTCGCTGGTGGTGCAAATGGATATAAGCCGCCGCGTCGACGGCGCGTCCGCTCAACACCCGACGCTGCACATGAGGATCGAAGCGCAGATCATCGCGCTCGAACAGGCTGCCAAGGCTGGCATAGCCTTCGGCGCTCATAAGGCCACCGGCGACACGCATGCACTGATCCAGCGAAGTCGGTAGCGGCTGTTCGACCAGGTGCATGCCCAGTGCGGCCAATTGCTCCAGCCCCCGGTCATAGGCTGCCAATACGCCAGGCGCGATGTGTACGCGTTCGGCCTGTGGCAGCACCCAGATGCGTAGACCGGCCACCGGAAGATTCAAGCCTGCTGCGGCGCTGAAAACTGGCGATTTGGCCGAGACCGGGTCCAGCGGGTCCGGCCCCAGCAGCGCGTCAAGCATCCATGCAGCGTCTTCGACGGTGTGCGTAATCGGCCCCACCGAATCCAGCGATGGACACAACTCAATCAAACCGTGACGACTGACCAACCCACGCGTGGTTTTCAACCCAACCAGACCACACATGCCCGCAGGAATCCGCACCGAGCCGCCGGTGTCGGTGCCCAATGCCGCGCTCGCCAACCCGCCGGCCACGGCCACCGCTGAACCACTGCTGGAACCCCCTGGAGCACGATGCACGTCGCGGTCCCATGGGTTCCACGGCGTGCCCATCACGGCATTGGTGCCCCACCCGCCGAAAGCGAATTCAACGGTGTGGGTCTTGCCCATGATGATCGCCCCGGCGCGTTCCAGTCGCTGGACCGCCGTGGCGGTGAGCCGCGAGATACGCGGCGTCTGCGCCAGCGAACCACCGGTTATGGCCTTGCCGTCGATCTCGAACAAATCCTTGATCGCGATCGGAATGCCATGCAGTGGCCCCTGGTCGATACCTGCGGCCCGCTGCCGATCGGCAGCGATGGCGGCACCGAGCGCGCGCTGAGGATAGGCCTCGACATAAGCATTGAGTTGCCCGTTGAAGCGCTCGATTCGCTCCAGTTGCGCGCAGACCAGGGACTCGCTCGTGAGTGTTCCGGACTCCAGTGCTTGCCGCAACTGGCCAATGCTGTGGGCAGCGGTTCGATCCATGATGCTCATGTGTTCAACCTCGAATGGTTTTGCGTCCGCGAGAAAATCGTACTTCCAACACTCGCGACAACAGAGAAAGAGGGAAAGCGATGACGAAATAGAACAACCCCACCAACAGGAAAATGTGCATCGGCAAAAAGGACTCGGAGGCGATGGCCCTGGCCGCCAGCATCAACTCATCGGTGGCGATCAGGGCGCACAGAGAGCTGTCCTTCAGAATCGACACGTAGGCATTGAGCAACGGCGGCAACATGCCGCGAATGGCTTGCGGAAAGATCACTGCAGTGAAGGCTTGCAATGGCGTCAGGCCGGTGGCGATGGCCGCCTCACGTTGGCCTCGGTGCAAGGAATCCAGTCCTCCGCGCAGGATCTCCGCGACGTAGGCGCTGCCCTGCAACCCCAAACCGATGGCTCCGGCCCAGTAACCGGACAACGTCAGCCCGAGGCTGGGCAAGGTGAAGTACAGCGCCAGCAGCAACGCCAGAAGCGGCACCGCACGCATCCCCTGGATGAAAAACACGGCCAGACGCTTGAGCAATGCGCTGGGACTCTTCATCGCCCAGGCCAGTAACGCGCCCAACAGCGCCGCCAGGGCGAAGCCTGTCAGGGACAACTCGGCGCTGACCCGTGCGCCGAGTAGCAGGCGAGCGATCCAGTCGCTCCAGTATTCCGGGTATTGCTGGAAAAAACTGATCATCGCGCCGCCCCCAGATGACGTTCAAGTCGGATGAATCCCACGCCAATTGGCAGGATCATCGCCGCGTAGATGCACATCACCGCCAGATAAATCAGCGAGGTCTGGAACGTGGAGGTCACCAGATTGCGTGCCAGGAACATGATTTCCGGCACGGCAATGGCCGAGGCGATGGACGTATCCTTGATCAGTTGCGTGACATAGTTGGCATACGCTGGCAACGCAACGCGCAGGGCCTGGGGCAAGAGGATGTAGCGCAGGATTTGCATACGGTTCAGGCCGACGGCCTGCCCGGCTTCATGCTGGCCGACGTGCAGCGATTGCAGGCCGGCGCGGAAAGTATCGGCCAGCACTGCGCTGCCTACCAGGCTCAAACCGAAGATGGCCGCCAGCCACGCGGGCAAATTGATGCCCAGGTAGGACAGCCCAAAGTAGATCAGAAACAGGTGCGCCAGCGCAGGCACGTTGCGCATCCATTCGATGAAACAGGCAATGGCGCCGTGTACCAGTCGCGATCGGCTGAACGTCAGTAAAACCGCCAGCACCAGGCCACCGGCACTGGCCAGCACCAAGGTGCAGAGGGCAATTTCCAGCGCACTCATTGCGCCTTTCAACAGCAAGGGCAACAGCCCGAAGAAAGCTTCCAGATTCGCCATCAAGCGCTCTCCACAGCCATACGCCCAAGAAAGCTGCGGGTACGTTCGTGACAAGGGTTGTCGATGACTTGCGCCGACGGCCCCTGTTCGACAATGCGCCCACCGTCCATGAAGATCACCCGATCCGCCACATCGCGGGCAAACCGCACTTCGTGGGTGACCATGATCATGCTGCGGCCCTCTTCCGCCAGCTCGCGAATCACCGCCAACACTTCGCCCACCAACTCGGGATCCAACGCCGAGGTCGGTTCGTCGAACAGAATCACTTTCGGTTGCTGAGCCAAGGCCCGGGCGATGGCGACCCGCTGTTGCTGACCACCGGACAATTGCTCGGGATAAGACTCGGCCTTGTGCCGCAGATGGACTTTTTCCAACATCGCGTCGGCCAACTCATACGCCTGCTTGCGCGGCATACCCTGGGCCTTGATGGGACCGAGGGCGACGTTATCGCGCACGCTCAAGTGCGGCCAGAGGTAGAACAACTGGAACACCATGGCGATCTCGCGGCGCTGCGGAGCCATCTCCCGGTCACTCATCAGACGCAAACGCCTGCCGTCCTTGACCTGCCCGATCAGCTCGTCCCCCAGCCAGATCTCGCCACGGGTAGGTTTTTCCAGGTAATTGATGCAACGCAGGCAGGTGGACTTTCCAGATCCGCTCGGGCCAATCAGCGACAGGGTCTCACCGGGCTTCAACTCCAGGCTGATGCCCTTGAGCACTTCCAGATCGCCATAGTTCTTGTGTAATTCGTGCACGCGCAGCAACGCGTCGTCAGACAGGCTCGACATCTTGGCTAACCTCTTTTTGTTGTAGGCATGGCGATAAGTCGGTGCATCTGCATGAGTCCGCCCCATCGCCTCACACACTTATTTGCAGCCAGGTAACGTCCAGCCTGCAGGGCGATCGACGCCGAGCCGCAGGTCCTTGCCTTCGGGCATGAACCAGACATCCTGGGTCAGGCCGTAGCGAGCGCCGATCTTGCGCATCTCACAGTTTTTCCAGAGCGTCTGAATCTGTGCGTTGACCGCCGTCACCAGTTCCGGGCTGGCCTTGTTGAAGCCGAACACCACCTGACCCAAGCCCGTCAGCAGTGGAAAATTCGGATCGTTGTCGACAAAGGCGTTGAAATGCAGGTGCCATTGCTCATTGCGGGAAATGGCGTATTGCATGACCGGTGGATCGCCGATCACCGCATCGATACGTCCGGCGAGCAGATCGCGAACGGCCGCGTCGGACGTGTCGTACAGGGCGACTTGCAGGCCATCGATCTTGCGCATCTCAGGGATGAACGAAAAGCCGGTGATGGTCCCGACTTTCTTGCCTTGCAAATCTTTGAGGCTGTTCCAGTTGGTCTTGTCTGTCTGGGTGATGCCGTTTTTGAAGTAGTGAATAGGATCGCTCAAGGCCATGATTTTCGAGCGTTGTTCGGTCCAGCCCATGGTGCCTGCCATGACATCCACTCGTTTGGACTGCACCGACGCAATCGTCCCCGACCACTCCATCAATGCCGGCTTGACCTTGAGCCCCAGCTTTTCGGAAATTTGTTGAAGGATTTCACCGTCATAGCCGACCATCCGACTATCTTGATACCCTGTTCCTGGCATATCACCACTGAAGGCGATGGTCAGGCTTCCCGGCTCTACTGTCTGCAATGCGAACACCGGTGCCGCAGCCAGAACGCACACCAGAAAACCGGCACAAATGCCGGAAAAACGCTGAACCTTGGACGTCTTCATCGGATGCTCCTCGATAGTTTTTATTGTGGCAGCAGAACGTTTCGCATGGCGCCATCGTAGTGGGACCGGCGCTATAACTGGTTGGATGCTTTGCACGAATGATTGAATATTTGCGACATTCTGGCGGTGCAGAGAACGGGACACCCCAGGAAAGCCTCGTGGAAGGGCTCGATCATGGGCAGGCGCGTCATCCGCCCATCCGCCGCGGCACCGCCGAGCTGTCTATTGGCATCATGTTGTGGCCACGCTTCCCCTTGCTGTCACTGTCAGGACTGACCGATGCCTTGCGGCACGCCGCCGATACGGGCGATCAAAGCCGCCCCATCCGCTGCCAATGGAAAGTACTCGGCACGCCCGGGCAAAGAGTCATTTCCAGTAGCGGACTGGACGTGCCGATCGACAGTGAACTCGCTGACCCGGCGCGTTTCGACTACATCGTGGTGATTGGTGGATTGCTCGACTCCATCGAGGCGGTGCCGAAAACCTATCCCGCGTTCCTCCAACAGGCCGCGGCGGCACAGGTGCCGTTGATCGGCCTGTGCACCGGCAGCTTCGTGCTCGCGCGACATGGCCTGATGGAGGGGCGAACGGCGTGTGTCCACGCCTACCATGGCGACGACTGGAAGCGGCTGTTTCCCTCGTCGCGCTTTGTCATCAACAGGGACTTTCTGATCGACCAGGACCGGATCACCTGCGCGGGCGGTGTGTCAGTGATCGAACTGGCCCTTCATCTGATCGGCCTGCATTGCGGACCGGATCGAGCGGGCAAAGTCGTGCATCAGATGACGGTGGCGAAGAACACGTCCAACAGTTTCGTCGACCGACGCAAGGCGCTCGGCTACGCCAGCTCCTCCAACCGTCGGCTGCACGAAGCCGTGATGTTGATGGAAAAACACATGGCCCAACCCCTGGATATCGAGGCCATTGCGCATCTGGTCGGCACCAGCAAGCGGCAATTGGAACGCCTGTTTGTCGCTGAAACCAACAACAGCCCGGCCCAGTTCTACCGCCAGGTCCGACTCAGGTTCGGCAGGTGGCTGCTCGTGAGTTCCGATCGCCAGATCGGCGAGATCGCCTTTGAATGTGGCTTCGCGGATGCGCCGCATTTCATTCGGCACTTTCAGAGCATGTTTGGTATGTCGCCTGGGAAGCTACGCAAAGCCTTGATGCAACAAGAGGGGAAGTAGCCCTGCAAGTGAGTGTCCCTGATACACGGCCCAGCGCTGTGTTTTGAAGATTCGCAGTATCGATGGCATGAACCGAGCGTCAGATACCCGGCCCCATCACCCGCGCAGGCAACCTGGCCAAACGATCCCAACCGTCTGCGCTGATCTCGCTGCAGTTAAACAACGACAATGTTTGCAGCGGCAACTGCTCCAACACCGGCACCACGGCTGAAGTGATCTGCGATTCCCCAGGATCTGCCGCAAGCGTCAAATCTCGTAGTGGCATACCCGCGAGATGGGCCACTCCGACGTCTGTGAGCCAGGAACTGTCATACAAACCCAAGCGCTGCAAAGGCAAATCCCGCAAGCAAGCGAGATCGGCATCGCGCAGGTCCAGACCACTTATTTCAAGTTGCTCCAACGGTAATCCCAACTCGGCGAGCTTGCGCAAAACCTTGCCATCGACGCCGCGACAGAAACTGAGGTTCAGCCGCTTCAGCGGCAGGCCAGCCAGTTGCTTCAACTCCTTCCAAGTGGTGTCGTTCAAGGAAAGGTCCAGGGATTCCAAGTCCAAACCACGCAGGTCGCTCAAGGTATCTGCACACACGCCTTGCACATCGGAAAGCCCCAGCCGCTTCAGTGGAAAAGCGTGCAGCACATCGAGTCTTTCGATCACTTGGCGGGACGACTTGAGATCCAGATCGGCGAGCGGCATGCCTTCCAATACTTCAAGATCGTCATCAGCGATATACGAAGACTGGAGCGACAGCCGTTCGATGGGCAGCTCCCGAATCGCGTCGAGCGTGGCGTCTGTTGCGTAACAGTGATCCAGACTCAGCGCGCGCAATGCCGTCAGGCTGGAAAGCCAGGAAGGGTCCTTCAGGATTGCACTGCTCCAACCGAGGGACAGTTGTTCGAGTGGGTGATTGCGTAAGTGCGCCATCCCACGGGAAGTCAGCTCGCCGACGCGTTCTAACGTGAGTGATCGCAACTGGAGTTTCGACAAGGCGAGAAGACCGTCGTCGGTGACGTCATCGCAACGGTTCAACGACAATTCCTGCAGCGGGCTATTGCTGAGTTGCTGGAGAAAAGCGTCGTCGAAGTCTTCGCCGTAGGTGCCTAACTTGAGCCGGCGCAGTCGCTCGACTGAAGGCAGGCTGGTGGCGTTATCGTTGCGAGAAAATCCGCTGATTTCCAAGGTGTCGAGGGCCAAGCCTGGCAAGCGTTGCCACACATCCGGGCCGCAGCTGAATCTCGGGCTGTTGAGTTTCAGCGTGCGCAAGGGCAACCCAGCCAGGGCGTCACACCACTCTGGCTCGGCATTGTTCAACTCCACATGATCGACCGGCAGGTTGCGAAGCTGAGGCAGCAATGGGCCGGGGCGATTTTTATGGGCGGTGGTGTTCAGGTGAGCAATAACGACGTTAGCCGCCGGATCGCACAGGCCAGCCGCAACGCGTACACCCTCCAGTGATGCCTCTGCGGTGTCGAGCAGGTCGCGATAAAGCGCAGCACGTGCGGCGATGTCATCAGGGTTGGCCGCGAGTTGGGCGATCAGCGCGTTGCGGTCGGGAGTCTGCACGGTCTAGGAGTCTGCGAAAGGAATTGAAAGAAAATATGACCGATAGGGAAGCATAAAAAAGAGTCTTGCTGAAGAGGCTGCCACGGTTGGGTCGCGCCATATCGTTTTCACCTTCCTCGCCACGATCCCGTCTCTAGCCATGACGATGTGTCGAATGGACGGCTGGTTCGAGCCCGTTGATAGCTGCGAACCCAATGTAGGGAAATGCAGCCGCTGAAAAGCCAACGGTCCTACATGAAGCTCGGAAAGTGGCGTCTTGTAGCACTTGAGCGGGGCGGCCTATAGTTCCTCGTCGCCCAAATGGCGACTCGGGTTTGGCGACTCGATGAACGAGGTAGCTCCTTTCAACTGAATGAGGTACTACCGATGAATCGATACATGCCCATCACCGGCATCGACTGCATCCCCGCTACCCTGCTGATCGACACCGAAGCCCCCCTCGACGTCCTCTTCGAAACCGCTGATTACCGCATCCGCACCGTGACCCAACTGCTGGAAAATATCGCGTTCCGCTCGGAGATCAGTTCCGACACGCTGGTGCTTTCCGACCTTTGCAAAATGCTGACGATAGCGCTGCGCGATGGGTGTGATGTGATGGATGTGATTGGCAGGCGGTTGCGGGCGCAGGCGGTTGAATAAATGAAAACGGGCGACCTTTGGGGTCGCCCGTTTCGTTCAGGCTCCTATCAACGCACTCGCTTACTGACTACCTCGCCAGTAGCGGCATCCTCCAACCATATCTCCAATCGGCTAGGCCCCACGTACTTGGTACGGGCGATGACCTTTTGGCCTGGCTTACCCTCAAACTCCAAGTCCGCAAACATGAAGTGCAGAGGCAGCCGGTACTCCAACTGCACGGTGTAGGTTCCTGGTGTCAGCACAGCACGCTGGGGAGAGTCGTTCCTGTAATAGTAGGTGGAGAATGGGATGTTCCCGACCTTCTTGTCGTTAATCCTTATGATGTTCAGATCAGGCTCGGAATCCAAAAGATGCCGTTGTGGCCTTCCCGCATACGTATCGGTTTCCAACACGGTATAGCGAGACTCATCACCTGCCTCGCGGGACTCGACATTCGAGTAGGCAGGCATCTCTGCGCAGCCATAGAGGCTTAGGAGCATGATGAAAGCCGGCATGAACATTTTTTTCATTTACAAACTCTACCTTCGCCCAATAAAAAATTGATTATCCACCAAGAACACACGGTGGTCGCCATAGCTGGTGGTCGCACATTCCGGCCCCCCCAGGGTCTGTCCCTGTTTGCCACGTGGCGAGGGGATTTATCCCCGCTCGAGTGCAAAGCACTCGCCAACGGACCGGGTCGATTCAGGGATTTTGTGGCTTTACGGGAATGCAAGTGGGTTTGATCGATCCACATCGATCAAAACCCACCTCCTGCGCTTACCTGGGATCGACTACATCCAGCGCCCGGTTTGCCAATAGCTGACCCAGCTCGATCAACTGTTGCAGCCCTAGTGCAACATACCGTCGAGAATCCTCCAGATCGAACGCCAGATCGCCGGCCATGGCATTGGCGGAGGCCAAGGTTTCGCTGAGATTGGCCAACAGGCTTTCAGCATCGACGCCCTCCATGACGGTGAACAACTGGTCCGGAGGTGGCTTCTTGTCAGGCTGGGCGGGCTTGGGGTTCAGATAGGAATCGATGACACGCTCGGCGTTGGCGTCGGCTGCGATGTCTAGATGCAGCGGTGGAACGGGTGGGTCGGGGATGAGTTTGTCCATATGGACCTCCTAACGTCAGTCGGATCCGCCACTGTTCGCGACTAAACGAAGGGGGTGGCGGCTATGCGCAGGTTAGTCGACCGGGACGTTAGGAAACCGGCGCACTCGAAAGTGCCCTGCGCACAGCCACCATAAAAATCAGCGAGAAAATCGTAGCCTGACTTCAAGGAGACCTTGCGCCTAACGAAATACCGAGCGACTAAACCCGACCGCTGAATTGGCAGCGGTGGACAAAGACTAGGCACCGAAATCAGCAGGCGCAAGGGACTGGAATTTTCTAGGAAATGTCCTGCAAGTCAATGGGGAATATTCGCTCCGTCGATTCCTACGACAAGCCAGTTCAACCATTCCATACAGAAACAAATTGCGTATAGTCCCGCCCGCCGCCCTTGCGGCAAACAGTTTTGGCAGCCCACAACCTCTGATGGAGCATGAGTTTTGTACAAGAAATTTACAGGGATCGTTTTTCTGCTATTGAGCGGTTGCTCACTGCATCCGTATACCAAGGACGAGCTGCTGAACACTGGCAAAACCAGCCCCGAATACTGCCTGACACAAGAGCGGGCGGTGGTGGAAGAACGGGTGCAAGGCTACCTGAACCACTGCTTTCACCCACAAGTGACCGAGCTCACGACGGGGGGAGACTCGTCAATACCATCCAATTGAAAGTCGACAGCAATGCCGAAAGAAGCGACATGGTGCTATGGGCGCCGACAATCTACGGCAGCCAGTTCTATATGAACGTGATCGTCTCGGAAAAGAACCCCGCCTGCAAAACCACCATGACTGCCGTGGCTTCAGGCTGGGCCTTTGAGCGAAACTTTCCGAAGATCCTGGAAAGCGCGAAGGGGGGAGCCCCGTGGTGCCCGCTGTAAACTCGTTGTACGCAAACCCGGGGTACCCAAGGCGCGACAGGAAGAAAAAGAAGCGGACAGCAAAATAAACCTGCCCATGGCGAGCGATCTACAATACGGCTTTTGTGGCGAGGGAGCTTGCTCCCTCGCCACAATGAAATTATTGGACCGCCTGCCCGGCCGATTCAGAAGCCGTGCGGCAGCCTCGCCATCAGACTAAACAACTTCATCGCTGTAGCCTTGGTAAAAAACCATCAATACTTTTGTTTTTCTCCTTCAATAAAGACAAAACAAACTCCAGCTCAAATCCTATTAAAAACTCAATAGCGTCATGAATTTTCCACCGATGTATTTCCGGACAATCGATTATTGAACTGAGATACTGCTTAATAAGCGGGATATATTCTAGATATTTTTCACGCGTCACAAAGGCAAGAGCATCGGCTATTTCAAAAGGCTCATTACCTGCAAACTCTATGATTTTAGATAAAGGTGAGAAGACTTGAGCCCTCGCTTCCTCTCGACCTCCCCTGCCAGCCATATTGGCAAAATACATAGTTACAGCCATAAGAATCTGACGATAAGTATCATCGTATCCATGTAGCCTATGAAGATAGACATTTTTTATAAGCTCAGGCCTTTCCATGCTTTTTTCCAAAGCGGCCAGGCCTTCAAGGACACCCCAACTGGTCAGCAATTTCGCTGCGTGGAAGCGCACCACATCATTATCTGAATTGTGGAGCAAATCCAGCACCGCACTCATTCTCTCCTGCGGAATATCCTCAGGATCCAGCTCTCCCGCCTCGGCGGCATAGTCTGCTTGATCCGGGATGCTATTAAGTAGGTCGTACGTTTTCCGATCCATAGTAAATCCTATTTCTGGATAAATTTAATATAGCCGGCCGGTACACAGCCCTTGATCAAGCACTCGCCATCACGCATTACGTTTACCAAGTCTGCTTCTGCCCTACTCAACAGAAAAGGGGGCTATCAGAGAAGGGGACAGATTTATTTACAGACCGAGAAACCAACGAGCCCACTCCCTCTGTGTTTACAAAATAAATCTGTCCCCTTTTCGCTCAGTCCCCTTTTCGCTATTTTTCTATAAGCGCAACACTAACAATCAACCCGCCGCACGCCTTTCAACTAACGACTTGATGTACCTCAGCCGCTCCAAAATAAAATCAGAAAAATTTGACGCCAACACATCAACCCCATCCAACTCAGAACTAATTTCTACGACCTGCCAATTATGTTTTGCGTCGAAAGCATATAGTACATCGCTCGAATTTCCACCGAATACGTAAACACCCTCATAGCCCTCAATTTCCCGACCGCATATAGTCGAATACTTCTCCGGACCATCATCGAGATGAAATGCCGCATCTAATTCGCCGAAACCAAACTCAGTGAGAAATTCCAGATAATCCGCTGGAGCTTGCTGCCGATCTAATTCATCAACATTGCTTAACATCGCATTCTTATCTGTTACACGGTAGCCGTAATTTCCCTCATAGTCTTCTGAGGACGTCAGAACTTCAACCAAAGACTTTAATTCTTCTTTATTTTTCATAATCATTCACACAAGATAGGGGACAGATTTATTTACTTCGGAAGCAGAACATCAGCCCGCTTACGCTTAAAAATAAATCTGCCCCCTTTTTTTCCTCACCTCTAACAATTAACTTTCAACATTAAATTTAATCTGGGCACCATCTGGCAGGTCTCTGATTTGGCTAGCTATATCAGCTCTAAGCTTCATCCCTTCCACAGCATCAGCTAAGTACAAGTTATCTAGCACAAACTCACCACCAAGCACGAAAGGCACTTTAGGCAACAGACGTTTCCCCGCAGGGAGTTGACCGTTCTGCTTTTGCCATTGATGCGCCAATGGATGCCCTGTAAGCACATCAAAATCAACAAGAATGCTTTTCGCCCAGCTTTCAATATCGTCAGCCAAGTACTCTAGCGAACCTATTTCTGGATCAAAAATATAGACCTTGCCATCTTTAAAACAGAACTGCCCACCAAAAACATCTTCAGCAAAAAAAAAGCACCCATCGGCCATGTATTTGTAGCCGCTGCGCCACAGAGCATTCGCATTCCAGTCATAAATTCCAATTTCTTGCTGACTAGAGTGTGTTGGAAATACGTGCAAAGCGCATTCGAAAGCATAAAAACCATTACGCCTGCGCAGCATTCCAAAAAGTTGATCAGCTAACCTATCTAGTAATCCATGCGATAGACCTAACCTTTCCGGTTCATGCTCGCTCAAAGACGAACTTGCGTTCGATAGTAAAGTATCTAAGCTAGTCATATTTTAATCCACCACATCTATTCGAACCTTCGTTCCGTTTGGCAACCCTCTGCATTGAGCGCCAATACAAGCACCTGCCAAAAAGGGGACACCCATTAGCCGGTCTCAAGTCAAGGCTAAAAGCCAACTCGCCCTGCAGCTTTTAACTGTAGGGTTCCCCTTTATCTCAACCTGCCTGGTTGAACCTGTCGTCCCCGTTTCCTCATCAATGGCTACGACCGAGTCGTGCCAGACACCCATTTGGATCAAGCGGTAGCGATACAGCACGCACCGCCCTGGCAGTGAACTGCCCCAGAGAAACGTTGGTGCCGCCAATGTGTCCAAAACGTGTCGCAGAACTGTGGCTCGCGCGTGGCACGCACGTCCAGTCTCAACTGGCTCACTTGGCGGACGACCCGGTTACAACACACTCAGGCGGTGATGGTCGGGCGCCACTCGGATTTCGTGGTTCATGCCCAGTCCCCTTTTGGTTGGCCGGCCATCACCTAACTCGCCCTTCAGGCGAAACAGCGTTTAGCGTCAAAAGGCTGTTTCTCCTTAAGTATGTGGTAGCTCGCACGCGCCAATTTATGAGCCAGTGCTTTGGTCGCGACCACGCTGTTTGTCTTGGCTTTCTTTTTCTCGAAAAATCGTTTGGCATCGTCACTGAAACGCCGGGCAAAATTGGCTGCTTCAATGAAAGCCCAAATGAGGTAAGCGTTGCCATTTTTTGCGTTGCCTTCACCTTTCTTTTTTCCGTTGGAGTAATGCGCACTTTTTACGCAGCGAGCGTAAGAGGCGAAGTTGCCGACCTCTGCAAAACGGTCTATGTCACCGGTTTCCAACATGATGATCGTTGCCAGTACTTCACCCACGCCTGGCATCGTTTTTAGCAACAAATATTCAGGTCGTAGCTTGGCCTGTTGAAGCAGTCGCGCGTCTAGCTCGGCGATCTGCGCCTCGAGCGCTTGGATGACCACCACATTGGCCTTCATCGCCAAAGCCACATCTATTGGCAGGCCCAGCCTGTCAACAGATGCGGCTGAAAAGCCTTTGATTTCATTACAGCTAAAACTATGCCCAAATTGACGTGCAGCGATATTTTCGACGGCCAGGATGTGCTGGGTTCTTGTGCGAACCAATTGAATTCGTTTACGCGCCAAATCTCGTAGCGCTCGTTCGTGCGGAGGATGAATATAGCCGTCGGCAGAATCCCCAGTCGCAGCAAATGCGCGAGAAATACAGCATCATCCTTATCGTCCGAGTGCTTCAAACCGTCATAGCGTTTCATCGCCACCGGGTTCGCCAATTTGACGTTCAAGCCCGCAGCCATAAGGCCATCGACAAGCCAATACCAGTTGTACGTCGACTCGACCACCACGCCGGCCAACTCGTCACGGTGCGGATCGAGGAGCGCAATAATCGGCGTTAGCTCATTGGGACAGCGCCGGCTCACCAAAACTCTATCCGTTTCGTCGGTAACCACGACAACGCTGTTGTTCGAATGCAGGTCTATGCCACAGAATTTCATCACGGCCTCCTCAGCAAAAGTCTAAGTTCGCACCTTGAATTTTGCGCCACCTCTGTGAGGTGGGGAGGCCGGCCAGATGATTCTCAGATTTATTTACAACCCGAGCAAAACCAACAAATCTGCCCCTCTGCGTTTCACAAAATAAATCTGTCCCCTTTTTGCTCAGAAAGCAGCCTTTGATTATTGTGCAGAGCCTGGTCGGGCCCTTTTGCACCATCTAAAAATCACACAAACATCTAATCCATTGCTACGCTTAAAGCGATCAATTTGATATTAGCGTCGCTTTCCACAAGCGTCCATCTTCCGAAAATTCCATGCGTAGCGCGTACGTCTTAAACTCATATTTCAGCCACTGCTGTACATAGCCGATTAACATATCGACTCTACCTGGCGCCTCTTTGCTAGGCGAGCCTAGCTCTGCAATAACATCTTCAACACGCCATGCTTGAGCTATACGACCAAGCACATCTTCCTTATATGCCGAATAACCTTCGTGAGGCTGCACCAAAAAATGAATGTGATTTAATTTTCCCGAACGAAACCCAATCTCTATGCCAGATTTAATAAACTTATAGAATCTTGTCTTACCTTCCGGGTCATTATAGTTATCCGGGGTTTCCGAAACGGCTGGCAACTCTCCGACTCTTCGACATAAGTCGGTGACTATTCCCCCGATTTCATCTTGACCAAGAGCCCGAACAAAATCCGACCAAGTGTTCATTATTTAATAACCCCCGTATTGCGATTTCTTTCCACTATTTTTTGAACAGTTTCATCTACCAACTTCGAATCATAACCTCTACTGTTCAGATTTGCCCGCAAAGCTTCTGTGTCACGACAAACTGCACCGCACAGATCCGCAGCATCTTGCTGAATCTGAGCAGGAGTATTTTTCCCGCCATACGTCGGACCTGCAATATGTACATCTCGTGGAACCTCTACAGCAGTAGAGTTTTGGTAGAGAGTCTTGGTCTCCAACTCAGTAAGGGGGCGGCCCAACTCTGCTTCCTTTGCTGTGCGCAACGCAGCAAATGAAGGGATATGGTCGTGTTCTAGACCATCTCCAACAACCTCTCTTGCCTTAAGGTTTTTATAGGCGTCGACCTCAAGTTCTTGAACCGCCGTTTTCGAAGGCGCGGATTCTTTTGCACCCCCCGTTTCCACCCACCCCTTCGGCGGATTCTCCGCAAACTTCTTGTCCCAATCAGGATCCCTCGGCCCCCCCCCCAGCCCATCGCGCCCTTTCGTTACACCATCCGAAGCCCCCTTACCCACAATACCAATGGCCTTGCCCGCTACGGACCCGGCAGCGTTGGTGACGGTCCCCAAGGCAATATCCAGCAGCGTGGTTGCACCACGAACGTATACATCACCTTTTTGATCAGTTGCCCCACGCTCGGAAAGCTCCTTGAAACGATCATCGCTATGCTCCAAATCGTCCTTGCTCTTGCCACTGAGCTCGCTCGCTAGGGATTTTGACAAAGCATCTTTAGCGTCGGCGATTTTGTCTCCGAACAGCTTATCCACCACCACATTACCGGCCAGACTCACCGCGGCTTTGACTGGTCCCATGACGGCTTGTATTCCCAAGCGTACAAGCTGCGCTTGCGCTGGGTTCAATTTATCGAGATAGGTCTGTAAAGCGTCAGCTTGAACCAACACATTTCCGCCGGGGGTACTTGGTACCACCGGCTTAAAATTCACAATCCTGCTGTTGCCATCCGCATCAACATAGTGGACCGGATCCTTCTGGCCCTCCTCTCCCGATGCACAGCCTCCTGTAGCGCCACAGCTTTCTTGTTGCTTGGCAAACGTTGTGAATAGCTCCGCGAAGTATTGGATAGCGATTACATCCTTAGGCTCCAGCTTCGCGATGTCATCAGGATCCTTACCATTGCGAACCAAGTTCTTCGCAACATTCAGCGCAACCTCATCCCCCAGCGCAGCTCTCGCCGCAGCAGGCACCTCATCAATTGAAACCCGCTGCGCCTGGATGTTGGTCCAGATCTGCTTGGTGGCCTCCACCGGCCCATTAACCAACTTGAGCGCGTCCTCATACGCTTTCAGGCTGCTATCGGGGTAGCTTTTGATGCTGTTCTTCCAAGCCTGCACCGTCCCAGAGGTATCCATCACCGCGTCCACCGAGGACTTGGTGACGTACAAGTCGGTCCGAGATTCCTCATCCTTGGTGATCTCGTAGGCCTTGCTCACGTCCCGGTTGAGCCCTGCCGTCGAATCGGTCCCGGTCTGAGCATCATTGCGTACCGCCACTTCACCGGCCCCAACAGTCGCCCGCACGATCTGTTGACGATCCTTTTCGTACTCCCAACCGCTGATGCTCCAGCCGTTTTTATCTTTCTCGCCTTTGCCAACCTGACTGCTGTCCTGGGCGCCGCCTCCCCCCTGGGAGTAGCTGCCACCCACGTTCAGGTAATAGCCATGTTCCTTGTCCTTACCGGCGATATCACTGAAGCCCAGAGTCCCAGTGTCCAGTTTGAGGTTGCCGTTGTCGGCGGCGATCAGGGCGCCATCCAGTTGAGTGTGATCCTCGGTCCGGATATCGACTTTGTTTTTGCCGGTGATGCTGGTTTGCTGCTCGACCCAATGGGTCTCACCGGTCGTCTGCCCATATCCCACAGAGCCACTGACGCCAGCCCCTGGACCAAAGGTCGCTGTAACGCTGAGGTCGAACTCTTTGCCTTTGACTTCGCCTGTGTCAGGCACCGAGGAGACATTCAGGTCGCCGCCGACACGGCCAACAACCTCATCGCCGCGCAGGGTGGCACCGCTGATGTTGGTGTCTTTGCCGCTGGTGAAGCCCAGGCGATTGCCCGCGTAGAGATAGGCTTCTTGCTGGCGGTTACCTTCGCGCTCAAGATTGCCCTTGCCGATGTTCACACTGACGTAGACGCCTACGCCTTGAGAACCGAATGTCAGGCCTGCCTCGCCACCACCGTTGTGTCGGTTGCTCTCACTGTCGCTGGCGTTCTGCGCCGACCTGATGTTCAGCTCATTACCGGCATCGAGCGCAATATCTCGCCCAGCTTTGACCTGAGTGCCTACCAGGTTGATGTCATGGCTGGCGTCCACGTTGACATCCCTTCCAGCGGCAACCTGAGTGGCCGTCGAATTGCCGTGAACGCCGTCCTCGGTGGCAACACCGTAGCTGCCACCGACACCCAGTTTAAAGCCGCCACTGGTGCCACCATGAATCCCACTCCAGCTTTGGCGATCAGTGCTTTCCTGGCTGACACTTCCCTTCGCCACATCCAGCGTGACGTCGCGACCTGTGACGTTGATATCCCGCCCGGCCTTTAGCTGCCCCCCTTTGACCGTGACGTCGCTACCGGCATTGAGATTTAGGTCGTTGCCCGCATCGAACGTCGACGCGCGGTTGGTCTGCTCAATGACCTGCTGACTACTGGTTTGTGTGCTGTTGCCGAACTTGACGTCAACGGTCGGTCCGTTGACGAATTGAGTGACGGCATCAATGCCTTTAAGGGTGCTGGACGCCTTGCTGACGCCGTTCTCCCCTTTCCCTGCGCCACTGACCGCGTCCTTGGTGTTGCCGTAGTTATGATTGAACGAAATGCCAAGCCCATTACGACTGGCTTCGCGCTCCTGCTCGGTCAGTTGGGTCTCGCGTGCAGCATCGATGTTGATATTGCGTCCGGCCGTGAGGCCAATGTCACGGGTGGCACGCAGATCAGAACCCGTCTGGTTGATATCGCGCTGAGCGTTGATGGCAACATCTTGCCCTGCACTGATCTGGTTGGCGGCAGCGGTCTGCTGTTCCAGACGGTTCTTTTCCTTGAGGCTATCGGCACCTGCAAAGAAATTGATCCCATTGGCATCCGAAGAAACACCGATCCCAGCTTGCTTGTTTTTCTCCCAATCCCGCTCGGAACGACTGTTCTGCGCAGCCAGAACATTCACATCACGCCCGGCATTCAAACTGACATTGCGCCCGGCATCGATGCCACTACCCACTAGGTTGATATCGCGCTCAGCCTGTAGAGTCGCATCACGATCAGCCGTCACCTGGCTACCAACGCTGGTACTGCTTTGCGCAATCCGGCCCGACTCTTTGGCTGAGGAGAACGACAAGAAACCACCCGAGACCGAGAGCCCGGTTTTTTTCTTGTATTGCTCGCTATGGCTGTAAGCGGTGTCGTTGGCAGAGACGAGGTTGATGTCGCCGCTGTCCTTGACCAGGCCCGCACGCAGTTCCACGTCATTACCGGCAGTGGTTTCGCTGGCGCGCAAACGCAAGTCATTGCCCGCGACCAGCACCACATCGTTGCCCGCTTCCAGCTCGCTGGCCACTTGGGAGGCTGTGGTTTTCAACTCGCTTTTGCCGCTCTTGGACAGGCCGAGGAAACCCGATTTGGTTTTCTTGCTGTAGGAGCCGTGCTCTTCGATACCTGAGAGCACCGCCACATCACCAGTGGCCCCAACCACCAGATCATTGCCGGCGCTCAACTGACTGCCGATCACCGTGACGTTGCGGCCGCCGTCCAGCGTGACACCGCCACTGGCGGCTTGGCTGGTATTGACGGTCAGGTCTTGCCCGGCCTCCACCACCGACGCAACGTTGGTGCTGTCATAGCTTTCCCGTTGTTCGCTTTTACTGCGGCCAAAAGAACCTTTGCTTTTCTTCGAGTAGAACTCTGCGGCTTCGTCCTTCGCGGACAACAGACTGATGTCGCGACTGGCGTCGAGGGCAACGTCCTTGGCCCCTTTCAGTTGGCTGGCCACCAGGCTCAGGTCTTGCCCGGCCTTGGCGCTCAGATCCCCACCTGACTGGATAACCGAAGACTGCTGGCGAACAAGGTCGCTGCTGCTTTTGACTTTTTTACTTTGGGAGAAACGATGGCTTTCGTTGGCCGCAGACGTGATAGCGATATCGCGCCCGGCAGTCAGTGCCAGGGTACTCTGGGCGATGACGTTGCTGGCGACCACCCTCAGGTCCTGCCCAGCGGTCACCTTCATCTCGCGGCCCGCGGTAGCGCTGGAACCATGTTGGGTGATGGTTTGGTCCCGGTGCCTGCTACCCATCGTGTTGCTGTCCACCTGCTCGGCAGAGGTGATGTTCACATCACGCACCGCCTGCAAGTTCATGTCGTTACCACTCTTGAGCACACCACCAACATTGGCGATATCCCGCCCAGCGCCCGCGCTCAGGTCATGACTCGCCTCAATCCGCGCCGCGCTGTCAGCAAAGTCGCGTTGCTCAGTCTTGTAGCCAGTGCTGCTGGCATGCCGCGTGATGGTTCGCTCATTGGTCACATCACCGGTCACGGCAACAACACTGACATCCCGCCCAGCAATAACCCCGCCGGCCCGGTTAGTAAGATCATTCCCCGCCAACGCCTCAAGACGATTCCCCGCCTCCAACAACCCGCTGTTAACCAGACTGTCGCCAGCCGTCGCCCTCAGGTTGCTGGCCGCACGCAAAGTGCCCGCATTGCTCAGGTTCTTACCCGCGATCAGGCTGACATCCGCACCCTGGATCAACGCCCCATTGGCCGCCAGACGATGGTTGGCCTGGGCCAGATAAAGCACCGGAACCAACACCTGTTCGTTGTTCACCGTCCGGTTTTCCATCCAGACGATGTCGTGGGTCAGGGCCGCGACTTGTTCGGCGCTGAGGCTCACGCCCAGGGAGAGGTTGAGGGCGTCCTTGCTGGCGATGGCGTTGTTCATCAGGTACTTGAACATGCCGTCGTCGGAGGTCTGGCCGTCGAGGAAGCGTTGGCCGGTGCGGGCGATCACCGCCTGTTGGATCAGGCGTTGTTCGTAGAAGCCGTCACCCAAGCGCTTGGCGGCGGTGTCGGGGTCGTAGCCCAGGTTTGTCAGCAGGTAGTCCGAGCTCATGAACTGGCGCATGTCGGTCAGCGCCGGGTTGGTTTCGATCAGGTACTTGTGCGGGTTGGATTTGATCGAGCTGTCCGGCAGGCCGCGCACCTGTTGCAAGCCGCTGCCTTGGGTGGGCGTGGCCGAGCCGTCGCCGCTCATGCGGAACAGGCCGTTTTGCCCGGTGGGCAAGTCGAAGCCCGGCAAGGCCAGCGGATCGACCTGTTGCTGAGTCAGGTTCGGCGGTAGCTGCCGATTGACGTTGATGCGGGTCGAGAAAACGTTGTCAGCCTGGGTATCGGTGCGCGGGCCGGCGCCGACGTAGTTGTAGCCGCCACGCACGACGCTGTTGTCGGCGTTGCCCGAGGTGCGGACATCGACTGCGCCGCCGGCCTGGATAATCGCGGCGTAGGTCTGGTTATCGGTAGTACTTGTCTGGGTGCGGAACTGCGGGAGCTCACGTTCGGTCATGCCGATGAAGCGGCTCATCGCTGCTTCAAGGCCACCCAGGTTATTGGCGTTGTAGCCTGGGCTCTGCAGCCAGTATTTATTGGTGAAGTCATTCGCGGCGGCGCGCCAGCCACCTGGGCTACGCGTACGCTCGGACATGAAGGTGCGCGAGGTTTCGGTCTCGCCGGTCTCGATGCCGATGTTGTTCAGGCTGACGAGGTTGGCGGTCAATGCGCCGCCGATGCCGATGCTGCTGCTCCGGTTGGTCAGGGTGTCGCCCTGGATATCCAGGTTGCCACCGGTGGTGATGCTGGAGGCCGCGCTGGCGGCGGTGACTTCGAACTTGTCGCGCTGGATGATCTGCCAGACGTGGTTTTCCTTGCCGCCGCTGCAATCACCGGCATTGACCCCTTCGATGCAGGCCACTTCCCTGATCGAGGCGGTATAGATGCCGGCGTCGTGGGTGGTCAAGACCTCGCGGACGTTGTCGATCGTGCTGGCCGCCAGACGCATGTTGCCGTCGCTCTGCAGCGTGCCGGAGCTGTTGAGGATGCGGCTGGCACGGGTGCCGAGGCCGTCGCGATCGATACTCAGATCACCCAGGCTGTAGATGTCGGCATAGCGGTTGGTCAGGTTGTTTACGCGCAGGCTGGTGTTGCCGCCGCTGAAGATCAATCCGTGTTCGTTGAGCAGGTCGCCGGTTGTGACACCGAGCGCGCCGGCACTGCCCAACGTGCCGTAGTTGTTGATCGTGGCGGCCGTGACGCTCAGGTCCGCCGCCGAGGTCAGCCGACCGTAGCTGTTGAGGACACCATCGACCACGACGGTTGTGTTGCCGCCGCCAGCGATACTGCCGTTTTGCTCCAGACTGATCAGCGCGGCCTTGAGGCCCAAGGTGCCAAGGCTGCTCAAGCGGCCGTTGCCGGCATAGGCGCCGGTCAGTTGCAGGTCGATCGCCCCATCGCTGCCGATCAGGCCATCAACCCGCCAGTTGCTGCCACGGCCTTCCATACTATTGGCGCTGAGCAACTGGCCGGTGGCCGTCTGGGTCAACTGATCGACATGAACCACCAGGTGCCCGGCCTGGATCGCGGTGCTGTTGGTCCAGCGGTCAGCGGTCACCGTCAGGTTGCCGTAGGTCACCAGTTGCCCACCCGCCTGGCCCAGATTGGCCTGGCTGATACCAAACAATCCCAGACCGGTGTGCAGCAGCTTGCCACCCACGTTCTGGACGCTGCCGGTGTCGAAGCCCACATCATTACTGGCGGTTTCGAGGGTGCCGTCGCTGTTATCGAACAACCCACCAATGTTGAACGCCGTGGTGCTGTTCTTGCCCAGGGTGCGCAGTTGGCCTTTCTGATTGCTCAGGCTAGCGGCCAGAACATCCAGGCTGTCCTGGCTTTCGATAATGCCGGCGTTGTTGTTCAGCGCGCCCGAAAGGTCAAAGTCGATGCGACTGGCGCTGATCTGCCCGCCGCCACTGTTGTCCATGTCCCGGCCAATGACCTGGACCTTGCCCGTGGCGTACATCCCGCCGCTGCGGTTGTTGATGTCCGCACCCGCGTTGCTGATCACGATATCGCCCGCTTGCGCGGCCAGGCGCCCGCCGTCGTTGAACAGCCCCGCCAAGGCTTGGATGTTCAGTCCTTGGGCCTGGATCGTGCCGCCCTGGCGATTCACGTCATAGCCATTTTTCAGCACGCCGGTGGTGCGCGCCTCCAACGCGGCCTTGACGCTGGAGAGCACGCCGCCACGGTTGTCCAGGTTGGTGGCGAAGACACTCAGGTTGGCGTCCTGGGCGATGATGCTGCCGCCCTGGTTATCGATATCGCCCGCGACATCCACGGTGACCAAGCCTTTGCCTTGCAGCGTGCCTTTGGCGTTATTCAGACTGGCAGCATCGAACTCAACCTCGTCAGTACGGCTGGCGATCAGGCCTTTGTCGGCGTTGTTCACCGCGCCAGTCGCGCTGACCAGCAGCTTGCCATTGGCGGCGACGGTGCCTTTGTTGCTGTTGTCCAGGCTGGCGGTGCGCACGGTCATGACGCCTTGGCTGGATAGCTCGCCGCCCTGGTTTTTGATCGCGCCGGTGTTGGTGATGTCGAGGTTTTTGCCAGCCATGACCAGGCCGGTCAGGTTGTCCAGGCTGCCGAGGATCAGCGTCGCGCTGTTCAGGCTCGACAGTTCACCCGCGTTGTTTTCCAGATGGCCCAGGTTGGCCGTCAGCAGGCCCTGGCTATTGATCAGGCCGCCCTGGCTGTTCAGGACTTGATTGGCGGCCAGGTGCAATTCGGTGCCGCCGAGAATTCGGCCTTTGTTGCGGTTATCCACAGCGTTGCCGGTGACGGTGGTCTTGCCCTGCCCACTGAGGGTGCCGCCCTGGTTGTTCAGCCCGACGCTGGTCGTGACATTCAGGTCGCGACTGGCGATGACGGTTTTTCCGGCGTTGTTCAACTGCTTGGCAGAGAGGGTGACATCACCTGTGGTGTTGCGGCTGTTATCGGCGTTGACCCCGGCTTCGATGATGCCGTTGTTGCTCAACGTGCCACCGCTGTCCAGGTGAACGCTGTCGCGGGCCACCAGGTTGTTCTGGCTGGTCAGGTCGCCCTGGGTCTTAACGTCCAAGCGGCTACCAGCGTACACCTGGCCACGGGTTTCCAGGCTGTTGGCCTGGATGTTGACGGCACCGGCGGCGGCCGTCTCGGCCATGCTCAAATGCCCATTGGCATCAAGCTGAATATCCCCCCCACTGGCGACCATCTTGCCGTCCAGCTTCACCCCAACCCCAGCTTCAGTCCCCACCAGCTTGATGGCACCTGCGTACATCCCGCCCAAGGCCGAAGAATCGATAGCCAGTTCCGGCTTGGCACTGCCGTCGTCAGCGCGCGCAGTGGCATTCAGGGTGCCGGCGTTAACGTCATTGCGCCCGGCGACGATGGTCAGGTTCTTGGCCTGGATCTCGGCGTTGATCTTGGCGCTGCGGGTGATGATTTCGAAACGGTCGACGTTGTTGGCGTTGAGGCCCGCGCCTTCAATGGCAACGCTGCCCTGATCCACTTGATAGCGGTTCACCTGGCCGTTTTCGATGATCGGCTTACCCGTGGTCAGGGTCGCCTTCGGGGTGTTGATGAACCCGCAGCCATTGCAGGTGATGCCATAAGGGTTGGCGACGATGACATGGGCCGACTGCCCCGCCACCTCGGTGTAACCGCGCAACTGGCTCGGGTTGCCGCCGTTGACTTCGTTGAGGATGACCCTGGCGGCCGTGCCCTTGAGGTTCGGGTTGCCAAGGATGATCCCGCCCAGTTGCGTGGCTTGGGCGGGGTTGGTGGCGTTGTTGAGGATCACGCCGTTGCTGCCGACGTTGTAGTCCTTGAACTGGTTGTGGGACAAGCCGCTGCCGTTGGGCTTGGCGATGTTGACCACCGGTACGCCGTTGCCGGCCTGGCCGAGGCTGGTGCCCGGCGCGCTGACCACGATGCCGCCCGCCTGGGCCCACATCGGCTGCCAGAACATGACGTTGGCCAGCAGGAATGCCAGGCCGCGCTTGGGCATGCCCCAGAAGGCGTCGCGGGTTTTCAGGGTGGCAGAAGGCTGGCGGGCCAGGAAGGCGTATTGGCGGTCGTCCATGATCAGGTCTCGTTACAGCAAAAATTAGATAGATACATCCACGCGGAAGTAGATCGGCGCTTCGCGCTCGGTCAGGGCATCCGGACGTTCCAGGGAGTGGGCGAAGGTCACGCTGGCGCTCAGGTGCTCGCCGCGGGCGAACAATTCCAGCGAGTTGCTCGACATGCGCCCGTGCTCATCGCCGTTGTAGCGATTGCCGCGAATCACGCCCTGGTCATAACCGAGGCTGGTGCCGTATTCGGCGAACACCGGGCGCAGCCACTCCAGGGTCACCGGCCGGCTCCAGCGCAGGTCGTTGCGCCAGTAGCCGCCGCTGTCGCCGGACAGCGTCTGGTCCTTGTAGCCACGAATCGACGACAGGCCCCCCAGGCTCATGCGCTGCGGGCTGAACAACACGTCCTCACTGCGCTGGCCGGTCATCAGGCTGCTGAAGCTGAACGATTCGCCCCACATCTGGAACGGTTGCAGGTAGCTGAGGGTGGCGGTGTATTTGCGATAGCGCGCATCCGGCAGCCCAGGCCCCGGCTCGTGATCGCCCTGGGCATCGAGGGCGCCGATACCTTGTTGCAGGCCCAGGTCGAGGTTGATGAACGCGTTGCCGACCCGTCGTCCATGGTTGATACCGAACTGCGCTTCGCTGATGCGATTGCTGCTCTCGGCGAGTTTGCTGTCTTCGATGAAGTTGTTGGTGCGCAGGTACGCCAGGCCGGTGTTGAGCGAGGTCTTGCTCATGGCATCGCGATGGACCACCCGTTCCAGGCGCACCTGATGGTTCTGGCTGTCGCCGCTCTGCTTGAAATTGAAGCCGTTGGCCTGGCCCAGGGCGCGGTACTCGCTCTGGCTGTAGGTGTAGCTCAGGTTCCACCAGCCAAACGGCAGGTTGTAATAGAGCATGCCGTTGCGCGAGGTTTTCTGGTGATCGCTGACGGCATCGTGGCCGCCGCGCAAGGCCAGTTGATCGGCCAGGCCCAGGGGGCTGTCCCAGTCCAGAGAGGCGCCCCATTGCTGTTCGCCGGTGCTTTTCTGCCCGTCGTTATGCCGTGACAGGCCGGCGCGCCAAGGTTTCTGCGCGGTGTTATTGACCAGCACCTGGCTGCCACCGATGTTCTGCCCCGGCGTCAGTTCCATTTGTGCACGGTTGGACGGCAAACGGTTCAGCTGATCGACCATCTGCTCCATCTCCCGCAGGTTGAGCAGTTCGCCGGTTTTGCCGGGAAACGCCATCGCCAACTCGCGCTCCGACAGCTTACTGTTCTCGGCACCTTTCAGGCCTTCCAGGCGCCCCTCGACCACCAGCACTTGCAGGTGACCGCTGGACAGGTCCTGTTGCGGCAAGTAGGCGCGACTGGTGACCAGGCCTTTTTCCAGGTAGTAATCGGTGATGACCTTGAGCAACTGGTTAAGCTGCGGCACGCCCAGGCATTGGTTGAGGAAGGGCTTGAGCAGGCGCTGGCGCTCGCCTTCGGACAGGGCGTCGGCGCCCTTGAGTTCGATGGTCTTGATCGGGAAACAACGGGTATCGGCAGGTGCCGTGGGCTGGGCCGGCTTCGCCTCCTTGCCAGGCAGGTCCTTGAGTTCTTCAAGGCGTCGGCGCTGCTCTTGGAGCAGACGGTCCTGCCGTTCACGGATCAGGTCCGTGTCGCCGGGGGTTGGCGCGGCGACGGCAATGTTCATCGCTAGAAAACACAGCGACGCAACGACTAGCCTCGTCCCTAAGGCGAATACGGACATGTTCGATCCCTCGATACAGAAATGACAGCAGGCATGCACAGCAATGCGCGCACACCAGACCCTGCATATCGCTTTCGGTTCAAGAGAGCGGGAATTTTCCACTCAAAAAAGAGACGCGTCTCACAGGACGCGTCGAAAAACACAACACAAAACGACTGCTCGGATTGCGCAGACGCCTACAAACACTCATCCAGGAAACTCACCACAGTTCCCATGCAAGCCATCCGCTCCTCGATATGGGGCATATGGCTGGAGTGTTCGAACAACGCCCAGCGAATGTCGGGAACATGATCCACATAGGGCTTGACCACCAACGGCGTCGCTTCATCGTATCGGCCTGAAATCAACAGGGTCGGCACCCTGACGCGAGGCAAGCGATCGGTGATGGACCAGTCCTTCATGCTGCCGATCACATGGAACTCGGTGGGGCCATTCATGGCGTGATAAACGGTAGGATCGGCATCGATCTGGGCAAAGGTACGGGCGACTTCGTCGGGCCAGGGCGTGATACGACAGACATGACGGTCGTAGAAAACCCGAGCGGCCTCAAAGTACTCGGTAGACGTCAAGGTTCCAGCCCGCTCGTGCTTGAGCAGTGTTTGCTGCACCTCAATGGGTAGCAGCTGGCGCAAGCGATTGACCTCAAGGAGCCAGGTGGACATGTCCGCCGGGGAGTTGGCGATGATCAACGCGCGCAAGCCCGCAGGCTGGAGCACCGCATGTTCGCTGGCCAACATGCCGCCCCAGGATTGCCCCAAAAGTGCGTAATTGTCGCGAATGCCCAGATGATCCAGCAGGTTCCCCAACTCATCGAGAAAGAGCGCCACGTTCCAGAACGAGGGGTCTTTTTCCGGAAGATGGGTGGAACGCCCATTACCCAGTTGGTCGTAATGAATCACCGGATAGCCACTGTTGGCAATATCCTTGAAAGCATCGACATAATCGTGTGTACAGCCCGGGCCGCCATGCAGGATCAGCAGCGGCGTACGGCCACTGCTGAAATCGCCAGTGATGCGATACCAGGTCTGATACGGACCAAAAGGCGCAAAGCCTTCGTGTGTTACGGGAAGATCCATTTCGTGCCGCCCCCTAGGAATCCTGCGGCACACGATACCGGGGACTGGCCGGCGGAATAACTAGAGAAACAGATAGGTTTTTGCCCGACTTCAGCTATCGAGCAACCGATAATGCACTGCCCTGACCACGGCCTGGACCCGATTCCTGGCGCCGAGCTTGTGCATTGCAGAAGTCAGGTGGAGGGTGATGGTGGCCAAGGAGCGATTCAGTTGCCTGGCAATGTCCGCCGCCGTCAACCCCTCAGCGGCTAATCTCAAGCACTCACGCTCGCGTTTGGTCAGGCGAACCGGGCATGTGCGGGCTTCCTTGACGAGTAGCGGAAAAGCCGCCTCTTGCAGGGCATGGGAAATCAGGCTGAAGTCGCCCAGCGTTTGCCGGACATCCTGCAGGGTGCTGCCCTTCGTATCGGCGCGCAGCCCGGTCAATGTCGCAAAGCCGCCCTTGGGCAAATGCATCGGCACCGTCACGCCACAGGTCATGCGCGAATCCTGCAGATAGCTCACGACCGGTGCATGACTCTGGCCGATGAACGGCTGCAGCACCGTGTCGGCCTCCGGTCGATAGGACCAGACAAAAGGAGAAATGGCATTGATTGCCAGATGCTGGACGGGGTCGATCTGGTAATAACCTTCTTCACACCAGAGCGAGTGCCAATCACGGGGGGTATTGCGCAACTTCAGCACAGTCGGGGTGATCAGTGCCCCATCATGATCCAGCGGCACCGGACTGTAGTCATACACCAAGGCTTCAAAGCCTAACGCCTGGGCCATCCCCAGGGCGTTGTCCATCTGCTCGTCCAGGCTCCTGCCAGACAAAAGACGGGTATTGAAGTCAGACAGCTTGGCCTGCATCCATTCAGCTCCCTTATTAATTTCAATCCTGAAATCGTGCAAGTAGAATGCCACGCCTGAGCGAGGGAATGCCAGATCAAACCTATAAGAATTGCTAGCTTATGGGCACGTAGCTTCCTCGGTAAGGTTTAGCCAAAGGGCGGCACCTGGGCAGGAGAGCAATGATGTGGCGTGAGATCGAGCCGGACCAGCGGTACGACCTGGAAGTCGATGGTCATCATCTGGTGGCCTATGGCTTTGGCGACGGCGACGAGGTGCTGTTGTGCCTCAATGGCGGCCCGGGATTGCCTTGCGATTATCTGCGTGACAGCCACGGCTGGCTCAAGGAAAAGGGCTTGCGGGTCATCGCTTTCGATCAGTTGGGTACCGGTGCCTCGGCCAGGCCTACTGACGAATCCCTGTGGGACATCACCCGTTATGTGGCGGAGGTAGAGACCGTCCGCCAAGCCCTCGACCTGGGCAAAGTGCACCTGCTAGGGCACTCCTGGGGTGGCTGGCTGGCGATCGAGTACGCCATTCATCACCCCCAATCGCTGAAAACCCTGATCCTGGAAAATACCGCCGGCGATATCCCTCACCTGTCCCTGGAGCTCGAGCGTCTGCGGGCGGCCCTGGGCAGTGAGACCGTCGCGATGATGCAGCGCCATGAAGCCTTGGGCACCCTGGATCATCCGCAATACCAGGCGGCCATAACCCTGCTCAACTATCGCCATGTCTGCCGTCTGGACGAGTGGCCAGCACCGGTGACACGTTCCCTGGGCGACTGGAACATGGGGCCCTACATGACCATGCAAGGCCCCAACGAATTTCTCTATACCGGCAATCTCAAGGACTGGAATCGCATCGAGCAGATGGCCGGCTTCGAAATGCCTGTGCTGATCACCACCGGTCAACATGATGAACTGACGCCAGCCTGCGCAATGCGCATGAAAATGGCGCTCAAGGATGTACAACTGAATGTGTTCCCCAACAGCAGCCACATGCCGTTCTACGAAGAGCCCCAAGCCTATTTTCCAGTCCTGCTGGATTTTCTGCACCGCCATCGGAACTAACCCATGAACCTGGCGCGCTACCGTTTCATACTGTCGCGCCCGCTACAGCTATTGCCGGTGCTGTTTGGCATCAGCATGATCACCTTTGTGCTTGTGCGCTCAATCCCCGGGGATCCCGCCCGGGCACTGCTGGGCTCGCGCAGCACGCCGGAGGCGCTGATCAGGATTCGTGCCCAGTACGGTCTCGACCAGCCGCTGTGGATGCAGTACTTCTACTTTCTCAAGAACCTGCTCAAAGGCGATCTCGGCCAATCGCTGCTCTACAAAGTCGATGCCTTGAAGTTGATCAGTACCCGCATTGAGCCAACCCTGTTCCTGGTGCTCGGCAGCGTACTGCTGGCGCTGCTGATTGCCGTGCCGCTGGCAACGGTGGCGGCGCGCAACAAGGGCGGCTGGCAGGATCACCTGATTCGTCTGTTCACCACGGCAGGGCTCGGCATGCCGGCGTTTTGGCTAGGCATCATGTTGATCCTGCTGCTCAGCGTGCAGTTGGGGCTGTTCCCGGTCTCAGGCTATGGACGTACAGGGTGGGACAAACTGCATCACATGATTTTGCCGTGCCTGACCATTGCCTTGGCACTCTCCGCCGTTCTGGTGCGCAATCTGCGCGCCAGCATGCTCATGGAGCTACAAGCCGATCATGCCACCGCCGCACGGGCCCGGGGCTTGTCCGAGCGGGCGATATTTCATCGGCATGTGCTGCCCAACTCCCTGGTGCCGGCGGTCAACCTGCTGGCGGTGAACATCGGCTGGTTGATCAGCGGCACGGTGGTCATCGAAAGTCTGTTTGCCATTCCCGGCATCGGCCAATTGCTGGTACGCGGCATCTTTACCCGTGACTACATGGTGGTCCAGGGCGTGGCCATGGTGCTGGCCCTCGCCACCGTCACGGTCAATTTCCTCGCCGATGTGCTGACCGTGATGATTGATCCGCGGGTGAACATGCGATGAGCGGCCAAACCCTCAGTCCCGCCTGGCGTCTTGCGCTGCGTTTCGGCTTGCGCAACGGTCGCCCGGCCACCGTGCTGGGCCTGGCGATTCTGTTTGGCTGGCTGTTGCTCGCACTCTTGGCCCCCTGGGTCGCGCCCTTCGATCCGATTGCCCAGAACACCGATATCCGCCTGCTGGGGCCGAGCCTGGCCCATCCGTTCGGCACGGATAATTTCGGTCGCGACGTTCTTTCCCGAGTGATCTGGGGCGCGCGCATCGACTTGCAGATTTCCGTGATCGGGGTGATTTTCCCGTTCTTGATCGGCACTTGCGTCGGCGCCTTGGCCGGCTATATCGGTGGCCGGTTCGACACGATCTGCATGCGCCTGATCGATATTATTCTGGCCTTCCCCTTCCTGGTGCTGATGTTGGCGATCATGGCCATCCTCGGCCCCGGCCTGAGCAGCTTTTATATTGCGATGGCTTTGGTGGGTTGGGTGTCCTATGCACGGCTGATCCGTTCGCAGATTCTGGTGCTCAAGGAAAGCGATTTCGCCTTGGCGGCGAAAAGCCTGGGCTTCGGTCATGGACGCATTCTGTTTCGGCACCTGTTGCCCAATGCCATGTTCGGTTCGATTGTGTTCTCCATGTCCGACGCGGTGCTGGTACTGCTCAATGGGGCGGCGGTCAGCTACCTCGGCCTGGGGGTTCAGCCGCCCACCGCCGAGTGGGGCACGATGGTCGCCGAGGGCCAGAGTTTTATCACCAATGCCTGGTGGATCTGCACCTTCCCGGGACTGGCGATCGTCACCCTGGCCATGGGCTTCAGTCTGCTGGCTGACGGTGTCGCCGAGCACCTCGGAGAGCGTCCATGAGCACACCGGTGTTGCACGTCGAGGACCTCAGCGTGATCGCCGGCCACGGTGAGAGCGAAGTCACGCTGGTGGATCGTGTGTCATTTGACCTGGCCGAAGGCGAAATCCTCGGTCTGGTGGGTGAAAGCGGCTCAGGCAAGACGATGGCCTGCCGGGCCTTGATGCGCTTGCTACCCTCTTCAAACCTGCGGGTCCAGGGCAAGGCCGTGCGCCTTGCCGGTGAGGACCTGCTGTCGCTGGATGAAGCCGGCATGCGGGGCATACGAGGTCGGCGGCTGGGGATGATTTTTCAGAATCCCGGCAGTCATCTTGACCCGTTGATGCGTATCGGCGAACAGATCGGCGAGGGCATACGCCTGCATCAGGGGGTGTCCAAACGTGAAGCTCGGGCGAAGGCCATTGATGTGTTACGCCAGGTGGGCATTCCCGATCCGCTACGGCGGGTCGACAGTTATCCCCATGAGTTTTCCGGTGGCATGCGTCAACGCGCCATGATCGCCGTGGCATTAGGTTGCAACCCTCAGGTGCTGATCGCCGATGAGCCGACCACCGCCCTGGATGTCACGGTACAGGCACAGATCCTGCGCCTGCTCCTGGATTTGCGCGACCAACGTGGCCTGTCAATCATCATGATCACCCACGACCTGGGGGTCGTCGCCCAGACCTGTGACTCGATCGCGGTGATGTACGCCGGTCGGCTCTGCGAGCACGGCACCAAGCTTGATCTGCTGGCTCACCCACGACATCCCTATACGGCGGCCCTGATCGACTGCCAACCGGCTACCAGCGCCGGCCATGCCATGCTCAAAACCATCGCCGGCCAGCCTCCTCTGCTGGATGCGCTGCCCACCGGTTGCCGCTTCAATCCACGCTGCCTTCAGCAGGGCAGCCAGTGCACGCTGCTGTTGCCACAGATGCAAGTCACGGCCGAGGCACACCGAATCGCCTGCCATTACCCGTTGCCTGTGGGAGCTTCGTCATGACCCTGTTGCAAGTGAAGGATCTACAGGTGCGCTTCGCCGCCCCTGGCAGTGGTCCGTTCGGGATCAACAGGCAATGGGTGAAAGCCGTCAACGGTGTATCGCTGAGTCTGGCCACCGGGCAAGTGCTCGGGCTGGTGGGTGAGTCGGGCAGCGGCAAGAGCACCCTGGGTCGGGCCATCTTGCGCCTCACTGAGGTCAGCGCCGGACAAATCCTGTTCGATGGCGTGGATATGGCTCAAGGCAAGCGGATCGACATCGAGCGATTGCGCCACGAAACCGCGATGATTTTCCAGGATCCTTATACCGCGCTCAATCCGCGATTGAGCATTGGCGACACCCTGTCTGAAGTGCTGCGAGTGCGATGTGCGATCCCTGCATCGCTGATTCGCCATCGGGTCGATGAATTGCTGACCCTGGTCGGCCTGCGGCCGGAGCTGGCCAACCGCAAACCGGGTTCGTTGAGTGGCGGTCAATGCCAACGTGTAGGAATCGCCCGGGCACTGGCCATCGAGCCACGGTTGATCATTGCCGATGAATGCGTGGCCGCGCTGGACGTTTCCATCCAGGGACAGATCATCAACCTGCTGCTGGAACTGCGGCAGCGCATGAACCTGGCGATTCTGTTCATCGCTCACGACCTGGCGATCGTTCGGCGGCTATGTGATCGGGTCGCCGTGATGTACCTCGGCGAGATCGTCGAGCAAGGCCCCACGGAGGCCGTGTTCAGCAGCCCGCGGCATCCCTATACCGTCGCGCTGATCCAGTCCATTCCACACATCGACCCGACTCGATCGTTGCTGAGCGAACCCCTGCCTGGCGAGCCACCCAGCCCCCTGAACCTTCCATCCGGCTGCGCTTTTCACCCGCGCTGCCGGTATGCACAACCCATCTGCGCGAAAACGCCGCCCCCCATCCATGACATCAATGGACATCGTTATAGCTGTGTGCTCGGAGAGCCATTGCTCTAAAAAAACATTCATCAATAGGGAGTTTGACCATGCGATCGAAACATTTGAAGTTGCTGACCGCCGCGACGTTGACCGTTTGTACCCTGGCGGCCGGTGTCGCCCAGGCTGCGGGCGTGCTGACCATCGGTTGCCGTGAAGAAAGTACGACGTTCGACCCGATCAAAAGCGCGCAAAACCGTGATAACTGGGTGTTCTCCAATGTTTACGACGTATTGGTGCGCGTCGACAACACCGGCACCAAGCTGGTACCGGGGCTGGCCGAAAGCTGGCACGTTTCCGACGATGGCCTGACCTATACCTTCAAACTACGCTCGGCCAAATTCTCCGACGGCTCACCGATTACCGCCAGCGACGCAGCGTTCAGTCTGTTGCGCATTCGCGACAACAAAGGGTCGCTGTGGAGCGACTCCTACAAGATTATCGACAAGGCCCAAGCAACCGACCCGCAGACACTGGTGGTGACACTCACGAGCCCTTCAGTCCCCTTCCTCGCGCAGCTGGCGTTGCCCAACGTCTCCATCCTGTCGCAAAAGGCCATGGAAAAAATGGGTGAGGAAGCCTACGCCCAGGACCCCGTTGCCTCCGGCGCCTTCATCGTCAAGGAGTGGCTACGCGGTGATCGCGTGGTGCTGGAGAAGAACCCCAACTTCTGGCAGGCCGACAAGGTGAGCCTGGATGGCGTGGAATGGATCTCCATCCCGGATGACAATACGCGGATGTTGAAGGTACAGGCCGGTGAACTGGATTCGGCGATCTTCGTGCCCTTCTCGCGCGTCGAAACCCTGAAGAAAGACCCCAACCTGGTCGTGCACATGGATCCCTCCACCCGCGAGGACCATCTGCTGATCAACCATGAGCACGGACTGCTGGGCAAGCCTGAAGTACGTCAGGCCCTGGACCTTGCGATCAACAAAAAATCCCTGGTCGATACCGTGACGTTCGGCCATGGCCAGGTGGCTTATTCCTACATCCCTAAAGGCGCGCTTTATCACAATGCCGATAATCTGCAGCGCCCGTACGACCCGGAAAAAGCCAAGAAAATGCTGGCGGATGCAGGCGCCTCAGGCCTGAAGCTCAATTATGTGGTCAATGCGGGCAATGAAGCCGACGAGCAGATCGCCGTGCTGGTCCAGCAACAGCTCGCAGCGGTCGGCGTGACAGCCACGTTACAGAAAGTCGACCCAACCCAGAGTTGGCAAATGCTGATCGACGGCGATTACGATCTGTCCGTGATGTACTGGACCAACGACATCCTCGACCCGGACCAGAAGACCACCTTCGTGCTGGGACATGACACCAACATGAATTACATGACCCGCTACAAGAACGACAAGGTCAAGGATCTGGTCGCGGCCGCGCGGGTAGAAGTAGACCCGACCAAGCGCAAGCAGATGTATACCGACCTTCAGGCGATCGCCAAGCAGGACGTCAACTGGATCGATCTCTACTACAGCCCGTACATCAATATTTCGCGCAAGAACATCGAGCACTTCCAACAGAACCCACTGGGGCGCTTCTCTCTTGAGGAAACGGTGAAGCGCTAGCGAGCAGTGGCTTTCATCCGAGTCGGATAGGGCCAGTGGCAACGCCTCGATCACGAGTCGAGGCTTGCCACTTGATGGCCAAGCAACATCGGTCGCTCCCCGGTCATCTCGCACAGCAGCGCTGTGACGGCGTTCCCCTCAACCGTGCCGTGCTCTTGCAGAAAGCCCGCCACGGCGCTGACAGCCGGCCAGTAGCGATGCACCAGACAGCTGCAACGGGCAATGGCCTGGGATTCGGCATCAAGTAGCTTGCGCGAGGGCAGCAGGCTGATCAATTCGAGCCCCCGGTCCAGGTCTCCCCGGCCGCTGCCCCTGATCAACCGGTCGGACCTGCGGTGCCGGTAGACCGCCTCGGCCACCGGCCCCGCGAAGCAATGGAGCAGGTCACGTTCAATGGCATCGACCATCGAGGGCAGGTATTCAGCGATCCCCGGAGCGTTGAAGGCCGGACGCGGGACAAGATAATCCGCTTCCACCATCCCTTCTGCGTAAAGGGGATTACCGCACAGGTCGAACAGAGGGCCGGTGCAGGCCTCGGCCTTGGTCCGCACGGTGATGCGTTTTATAGGTTGACCGTTCCACCAAAAGGCCAGGGCATGACCCGCTTCATGGAAGGCCGTGCTGCGCGGGCATTTGTTCATTATTGGGTCCGTCACGGCAGGCGCCATTCATATCATCTACCTCGTCTGCCGGCCCCCGATAAAAGATAATTCCTATCGCCCGTTAATACTGCGCCTATTAGCTATCTGGCAGAGGGGGGCTAGCCTTAATTCAGGCTGGTGTAATCCGGCCCGTTGAAACCTGATAAGAGATACGAAGACTTCAGAAGCGTACTGGGCTTGCCGTGGGCCGCCGTATTGGCAACCAGATTGCCGTGTGGTCACAACGATCAGTTGAACGAACTGTGAGCCCTGCACCTACGTCCTTGATTTCACCTACCGCTATAAAGCCCGACCGGGCCGGATAGCTGGATGAACACGACCAAAGGTAGCTCCTCATGGCAAACGAATCGAAATGTCCGTTCAATCATGCCGCCGGCGGTGGCACGACCAACCGCGACTGGTGGCCGAACCAACTGAATCTGAAGATCCTGCACCAGCACTCCTCGCTGTCCGACCCCATGGGCGAGGACTTCGATTACGCCCAAGCGTTCAAGGGCCTGGATTTCCAAGCCCTGAAAGCAGATCTGCGGGCGCTGATGACCGACTCCCAGGACTGGTGGCCGGCGGACTTCGGCCACTATGGGCCGCTCTTTGTCCGCATGGCCTGGCACAGTGCCGGCACCTATCGCACTGGTGACGGGCGCGGTGGGGCAGGTTCCGGCCAGCAGCGTTTTGCGCCGCTCAACAGCTGGCCGGACAACGTCAGCCTCGACAAGGCCCGTCGGCTGCTCTGGCCGATCAAGCAGAAATATGGCCGGAACATTTCCTGGGCCGACCTGATCGTCCTCACCGGCAACGTCGCGCTGGAGTCCATGGGCTTCAAGGCCTTCGGTTTTTCCGGTGGCCGCGCGGACGTCTGGGAACCGGATGAAGACGTCTATTGGGGTTCCGAAAACAAATGGCTGGGCGGCGATGTCCGCTATGGCAAACCGGATAAAGCCGCCATGCAGGATCCTGGTGAAGGACAGCTGGTGGCCGAACCTGGCAACGAAGAAAGCCGTACCGACGAGGGGCGCAACCTGGAGAACCCACTGGCAGCGGTGCAGATGGGGCTGATTTACGTCAACCCGGAAGGCCCCGAGGGCCAACCGGATCCGGTCGCCGCCGGGTTGGATATCCGCGAAACCTTCGCCCGCATGGCCATGAACGATGAAGAAACCGTGGCGCTGATTGCCGGTGGCCACGCTTTCGGCAAGACCCACGGCGCCGGGCCCGCGGACAATGTCGGCGCCGAGCCTGAGGCCGCCGGCCTGGAGCTGCAGGGCCTGGGCTGGAAGAGCACATTCGGCACCGGCAAAGGCGCCGATACCATTACCAGTGGCCTGGAAGTGACCTGGACCACCACACCCACCCGCTGGAGCAATAACTACCTGGAAAACCTGTTCGGCTTTGAGTGGGAGCTGACCAAGAGCCCGGCCGGTGCGCACCAATGGACACCAAAAAATGGCGCGGGCGCCGGCATCATCCCCGATGCCCATGACCCGTCCAAACGGCGTAACCCCACAATGCTGACCACCGACCTGGCGCTGCGCTTCGACCCGATCTACGAAAAGATCTCGCGGCGCTTCCTGGAGAACCCGGAGCAATTGGCCGACGCCTTCGCCCGCGCCTGGTTCAAGCTGATCCACCGCGACATGGGCCCGCTCTCGCGCTATTTGGGCCCGGAACTGCCCAGCGAAGAATTGCTGTGGCAAGACCCTATCCCAGCGGTGGACCATGCCCTGGTCAACGACAGCGACGTCAGCGCCCTCAAGGGCAAGCTGCTGGCCTCGGGCCTGTCGGTTTCACAGCTTGTGTCTACTGCGTGGGCCGCCGCATCCACCTTCCGTGGTTCCGACAAGCGCGGCGGCGCCAACGGTGGACGCCTGCGCCTGGCCCCGCAGAAAGATTGGCCCGCCAACCAGCCGGAACAACTGGCTCAAGTGCTGGCGACCCTGGAAAAAGTCCGGAGCGAGTTCAACACTGCCCAGTCCGGTGGCAAAAAGATCTCCCTGGCGGACCTGATCGTACTGGGCGGCAGTGCCGGCATCGAACAGGCGGCAAAAAATGCCGGGCTCAGCGTGACGGTACCTTTCTCGCCGGGACGCATGGATGCGAGCCAGGAGCAGACGGATGTCGAGTCGTTCGGTTTTCTCGAACCCATCGCCGATGGCTTTCGCAACTACCTCAAGGGCCGCTACCGCGTGTCCGCCGAGGCGCTGTTGATCGACAAGGCCCAACTGCTGACCCTCAGCGCGCCGGAAATGACGGCCCTGATCGGCGGCTTGCGGGTGCTTGATATCAACGCCGACCATGCTCAGCACGGCGTCTTCACCCAACGGCCAGGGGCGTTGACCAACGACTTCTTCGTCAACCTGCTCGACATGGGCGTGGAATGGAAACCGCTCTCCGACACCCAGCAAGCGTTCGAAGCCCGCGACCGCAAGACCGGCCAAGTCAAATGGACCGGCACTCGTGTCGATCTGGTCTTCGGTTCCAACGCACAGTTGCGGGCCTTGGCTGAAGTCTATGCCAGCGCGGATGCCCAGGGGCAGTTCGTCAAAGACTTCATCGCGGCGTGGGTCAAGGTGATGAACCTGGATCGGTTTGACCTCAGGTAAGCAGAGGCCGAGGGCATGAGGTCTTGCAAGGAAGCGGCCTCATGAACTTTTCTTCACCCCACCCCCCCGTGTGATTGGGTAAAGTCCCCTCGCTCATTCAAGAAACTAAGGTTTTAGCCCGCTCTCCCAGCGGGCTTTTTTTTGCCTGGCATTCAGGCCTGGGATTGAGCGTTATCCAACTCAGGCAAGGCTCGCGCCACCGTTGGTTGAGGTCGCTTCGACAAAGGCTGCTCCAGGGCCTCCCGCCCGTAAAACACCAGCGCCATCAGCCAACAACTCAACCAGACGAAAATCCCCGCCCAGAACGTGTGCGACATGTAGTGCCAACCCTGCAGGACCCGTGTCGTGCCGTAGATAAACCCCAGGGCCAGCGCCCCATACATCAAGGCTTTGGAATGGCGCCAGCGGTAACGGCGCGCAACGAAATACAACGCCAGCATCGTGAAGCCGCCGGAAGCATGACCGCCTGGCCAGCAACGACCGTCGCCGGCGACTTTCAGCAGGTTGAAATTCTGGAACCATTCCTTGTGCTCGATCTTGCCGGCGTACTGGGTGGTTTCCACCGGGCAATACACGCTGGTATGACCTTTGAGGTAATGAATGACGCCAGTGCTGAGGGAAAATGCGAAGACCACATAGAGAAAATCGCGCCGATGCTTGTGGGCAAAACGCAACGGCGCGGCCAAGCGGGTCTTCTCCAGCAGGCGAAGTAATCCCGGGCGTCTTTCCGGTTTGAAGATCGGCCAGACAAACGACAACAGCGCCCCGATAATCGCTGCCTCGCCGGTCCAGTTCGGGATGATCCTGGCCCACTTGTGGGTGATTTTCTCGAACAGCCCCACGTGCCCCAACGGAAATACCTGATGCAGCGGGTCGTAGAATAAATCGCTGAAAGCGATGTCGATGCGGGTCATGTCAAACAGCAGGAACACCACCACGGCGAAGACCAGGGGAATTCCAAGATTGAGCCCATAGAAACGGGCGCGAGCAGACGTCAGCATGGGCGGTCCTGATCGTGGGAAAAATTACTGAAACGCCACCGAGCGCCAGTCAGATGCTTCGATAAAACCGAGCAACTGCGGTGCTTGTGGCTGGGCGGTGGAAACGAACAGCGAAGCGCCGTAGCCAAACGTCGAGGTCGGCCGCTGGAGCGTGGTTTCCAATGCCTGCATGCATTCGCTGTGGGTGACCAGAATCAGGTTACGCCCGGCTACTTTATGGGCCAGGGCATTGCGCAGAAGGTCGTGGCGGCAATTGAACAGCCAGGTGTCGCCAGCACTCACCTTGTTGAACATGTAGCCCGCCGTCTGGGCCGCACGGACCAGAGGGCTGTTGTAGAGGTCGGCGTTGTCCAGGCCCAGTTGTTCGAACCGCGCCCCCAGGCCCACCGCAACGGCACGGGCCCGGTCAGTGATGCCTTCGCGATCATTCAGGCACGCGGCCTTGGAGTGGTCGCAGCGTTCGACATGGCGTACCAGCACGATCATCTCCCCCTTGGCCCAACCCTCGGTCAACGCCCGGGCGCCGGCGACGTTGCCGTGGGCAAGATCCGGTATCGCAGCCGGGCTCAGCAGCCAGAGGGTCAACGGGATCACCAGCAGTGCCGCCGCCACGACCACCACGGCGTTTCGGTAACGGGCAAACCGGCGCGCATCGATCGAGCGCGTCAGGCCGAAAAGGCTCAGTCTCAGTTCCACATCAAGCCGCCCCGACGGCATCCACCCAGTCATTCGATGGCGCGACAGTAGAGAGACCGACGTCGGCAGGCAGTGAAACCGATGTGAAAAAAAGCTTGGAGGTATGCACCTGGATATTCAGCAATCCTGGTGTCTAAAAAAATCTTTCAGATCCAGGAGCAGCGGCCGATATAGCCCTGCACACGTTTTTGCTGGCTCTTAACAACAACAACCTTCCAGCGTACCGACGATCAAGCAACACAACGTTCCTGGAGGATTTTGATGAATAGCTGGTTTGGCAACATTAGCGTCAACATGAAATTGGGCCTGGGCTTCGGCCTGGTGCTGGTCCTGACCTGCCTGCTGGCCCTGACCAGTTGGACCAGCCTGGGCGGTCTGATCGACCGTAGCAACTGGATGAGCGACATCACCCAGCTCAATGCCGGCCTGACCAAATTGCGGGTCACGCGTTTGCAATACATGCTGACCAATGGCGACGAGACCGCCGCACAAAATGTGCAGACCACCCTCGACGGTTTCGTGGCGCAACAGAACGCACTGCTCAGCAGTTTCAAGAGCCCGGAAAACGTCAAACTGCTCAAGGAGCAGAGCGCGACCATCAGTGCCTATCAGGTGTCCCTGAACAAAATGCGCAGCGCCTATCGCACCGGCAACACCGCGCGTGACGCCATGGGCGCGAACGCCGATATCGCCTACAAGCTGATCGAGACCATCGATGCCGACGTGCGGCAAATGGCCCTCGGCGATGAACGCTTCGCCCAGTTCCAGGCCATCACCCAGGCCAAGCAGGCGTTCATGCTGGCCCGCTATGAAGTGCGCGGCTACACCGCCAACAGCAACGCCGACACCGAACGCAAGGCCGTTACCCAACTGGACGCCGCCATTGTCTCGCTCAAACCGTTGAATGAGCATTTCTCCAGCTCCCGCCAGGATGAACTGCGCCAGCTGGAAAACGCCCTGGCCCAATACCGCAGCGCCTTGCAGGCCTTCAAGCTGGCCACGGCCGATGTGGTGCAGGCACGCAAGGAAATGACTGAACAGGGCGCGACCATCGTGTCCCTGAGCGAGCAGCTGTATCAGATCCAGCTCGACCGCCGCGACGCCGAAAGCGCCCAGGCGCGGACCCTGCAACTGACCAGCACCTTGCTGGCGTTGCTGATGGGCATCATTGCGGCCGTGATCATCACGCGCCAGATTACTGGACCGCTGCGTGAAACCCTGGCCGTGGTCGAACGCATCGCCAGTGGCGACCTGTCGCACACGGTCATCGTCACCCGCCGCGATGAACTGGGCGTCCTGCAACAAGGCATTGCGCGCATGGGCGTGACCCTGCGCGACTTGATCAGCGGCATCCGCGATGGCGTGACCCAGATCGCCAGCGCCGCCGAAGAGCTGTCTGCCGTGACCGAGCAGACCAGCGCCGGGGTCAACAGCCAGAAAGTCGAGACCGATCAGGTCGCGACCGCCATGCACGAGATGACCGCCACCGTTCAGGAAGTCGCACGCAACGCCGAAGAAGCCTCCCAAGCAGCCGCCGCCGCAGACGGCGAAGCCCGTGCCGGCGACAAGGTGGTCAGCGAAGCCATTGCCCAGATCGAGCGCCTGGCCAACGAAGTGGCACGTTCCACCGATGCCATGACCGTGCTGCAGCAGGAAAGCGACAAGATCGGCAGCGTCATGGACGTGATCAAGGCCGTGGCCGAACAGACCAACCTGTTGGCCCTCAACGCCGCCATCGAAGCGGCGCGCGCCGGTGAAGCCGGTCGTGGGTTCGCCGTGGTGGCCGACGAAGTCCGTGGCCTGGCCCAGCGCACGCAGAAATCCACCGAGGAAATCGAAGGCCTGGTGGCCGGCCTGCAGAACGGCACCCAGCAAGTGGCCGCCGTGATGAACAACAGCCGCAGCCTCACCGACAGCAGCGTGGCCCTGACCCGCAAAGCCGGCGTATCACTGGGGAACATCACCCGCACGGTGTCGAACATCCAGTCGATGAACCAGCAGATCGCCGCCGCCGCCGAACAGCAAAGCGCCGTGGCCGAGGAAATCAGCCGCAGCATCATCAACGTGCGCGACGTGTCCGAACAGACCGCTGCCGCCAGCGAAGAAACCGCTGCGTCCAGCGTCGAACTGGCGCGGTTGGGCAATCAGTTGCAGATGATGGTGAGTCACTTCCGCGTCTAACGTCCGACTCACTGTGGGAGCGAGCAAGCCCGCTCCCACAGGGTTTGCATCAGAACAGACCACGCATCGCCCTTTCGTACACATCCTCCGCCCTCGTCCTACCGCCTTTTATTGCGCGCTCCTGTACGGTTTCCTGAACCCGAACATTTCGTTCGAACAGGAGATGGACAACACATGGACGTAAGCGACGACTCTCTGTTGCACAGGCTCATCGAAGCCCCCATCGGCAAGGACAACACCGACTTCAGAACCGCCCTGCAGCGCATGGGACTGAACTCGGTTTTCGACATCATGCGCATGGGCAAGACGCAGTTCGCCCTTGAGCTCGGCCAGCACACAGACGTGGATGCCGGGCAGGTCTATGACAACGCGGCGTGCTATGCCGGCCAGATCAGTCGCCTGTATCAAGAGCAGCAAATATCCTCCAACGACACCAGCCAGCGCGTGCGCCGCAGCCTGGGCTCGAACACGCTATCGGAGTCCACTCGCTATCAGGCGCTGTTCAAAGAGAATTGGGATCAATTCTGCAACGAAGGCGATATCACCGCATTCGACTCCCCCGTGGCCTATCTGCGGGCGCTGTATCTGTTTGCCGGGCAGCTGGAAAAAGCCTCCCCGTCCGCCGACAAAATCACCTTGGAACAACGTCGACCGGATCTCAAAGGGTTAGAGATCAATCGGCAGAGTGCCTTCGTCGCGCAACCAATGCTCGGCATCGTCAATGAAACCTTGCGCAGCCATATCGAGGCGCACCTGGCAGACACCGGCAAGACCGTCCACGAAGTACTGGCCAGCGAACATTACCCCTTCACCCTGCCCTACGACCTGCATCATCACCAATGCCTGCTTGGGCTGGGCGCAAACAAACCGGCCCTCGGCGAGTTGAATTATCGGGCGAGCCTGAAGGTGCCGTTTGCCCCAGGCGACACCGTTTACGGGGTCGTTTCGCAATCGCGTATCGAGGCGCAAAAACTGCTGTCCGGGCTCAGTCCAGAGCAGCAGATACTCCTGATCGAACCGCCCGGTCCAGATGCCAACATCGGCATCCTGAGGAAAAGCTATGGCATTGAAAATATCAATCTGCTGGATGATCCCGAGTTCTTCAAGGCACGCACCGGGCTGACGACCGACCAGCTGGAGCAACTGCTGGCGCAAGGCACCTACCGCCCTCGCCCCTCAACCAACAGCCCATCCTCCAACCATTCCAATTATGGGGCCGCCTACATCAACTGGCCGGCCTCGACGCCAGCCCTGGCGCTCCTCAATTCAGCGAAGACCTTTACCCATGTATCCCGTGAACGTCTGGCCCGCTTGCAGCGAATGATCCGACTGCACCGCTGGACCGGTATTCCCGTTGCCGAACTGGATACGCTGATCGTCAATGCCCTGCGCGCCGAAGGCAGCACAACGATGGCGCTCAACACCAATACCTTGCGCACGCTAGGGGTCTATCGGTACCTGAATCAGCGCCATGGCATCGCGCCTGAAGAATTTGCTTCGCTACTGCATGACATGCCGACCCATGCTTGTGGTGAGCGCGTTCCGTTGTTCGACCAAGTGTTCAATCGCACCCAACTGCTTGAACACCCTCAGGTTGAAGACCTTGCCACGACGGACCTCAAGACCTTCAGCTATCTCAGTGCCGGCCTTGGACTTCCCATCACGCAGGATTCGCTGCTGCTGCTTGCCAAACAGGCCGAGAAACACCTTTCATCGTTGAAACATGATTTATCCACTGTCTCGTCACTCTATCGCCAGGCCCGTATCGCGCGGATGTTCGGGCTCACGCCCTTGGAGTGCACAGAACTGGCCCATTTATTGGGCGGGGAACATTTCTGCAAAACCTTGGTGACCGGGTCACTGCGCACGTATAAATCCCTGAGCCCCGACATGCTCGACGTGCTGATGGCATTGGATTGGGCCGTCGACTGGCTCAGGCAAAACAACCGTGATGTGCTGCAATGGTGTCGCCTGTTCGACACCACGGAAAATGACCTGCCGCTGAATCAGAACCTGGAGAAGCGACTGGCGACACTGCTGGCAGACGCCAACCTCGGCGATGAGCGACGCCTGGTGGAAACCCTGCTGCACGACATGGCTGACGTGTCCGCCGAATATGTTCCCGCCGTACTGCAAATGGCCGACACCAGCGCCATGGCGATTGTCGAGGCCATCAAGGCCTCCCCGGGGAAAATGCCGTTCCTGTTGGCGACGGTGCTTCGCGCGGCCCAGGCCTGCCATGGATTGCACCTGGGCAGCAGCACACTCCAGCAGTTGATGAACAAGCCAAAGTGGCTGACTTCCAAGAGTTCGGGAACGTTGACGCCACACACGCGGTACCTGCTCGAACGCTTCAGCCACTGCGCTCGCCATCACGCGCAGTCAGAAGAAAGCCTGTTGCATTACTTGCACCTTGCCAACCAACGAACGCAGGACCCGGAGGAGGATGCCAACCGCCTGCTGGCCAGGCTTCTGGAGTGGAGCACCGATGAAGTGAGCTGCCTGACCGCGCAATTGCAGCACAAACGCGCCACATCAATGGAGGCCGTGGATTGGGTCATGCGTTGCCAGGCCTGCTGCAAAAGTACAGGACTGTCGGCCAGTCTCTTGCTCAAGGCAACCGCACTAAACGCCGACAGCGCGACCTCGGACTGGAAGACCGTCGGTGAAACACTGATCGCGGCCTGCCACTGACACCCGCCCCCCCTTCGACATTCAAGGATTGAATATGACCGTTGCCATAAAAAAGCAGCTTGATGAAAGCCTGCGCGATGCACAGTTGGCGTTCTACCTGAACAAGGTCGTGCCCAATAACGCCACGACAAGGAACCTGAAGCTCAAGACGGCCCAGGACCTCTACGAATACTGGTTGCTCGACGTGCTAGTCAGCCAGGATGTGCCCACCACGCCCGTGGCGTGCGCCATTGCCAGCCTGCAGCAATACATCCATCGGATCCTGATGAACATGGAGCCCGGTTACGACTCGGATGACATAACCACCGAACACCTGCGCACGTGGCGCAACGAGATGCATCAGTACCCGAGCTGGGCGGCCCATCAAAAGCTGCTCTACTTTCCCGCCGCGTATCTGGAGCCATCGCTCAGGGCCAACAAGAGCGCCAACTTCCGGCAACTGGAAAACGACCTCAACCAGCACCGGATCCAACCCGATGCGGTTCAGTCGGCAGTCATGGCCTACCTGAGCCGACTCGAAGAAGTCGCCAACCTGAATATTCTCAATGGCTACGTCGACGGCGAGGACTTCGCCAACAGCACCTATTACTTCATTGCCAAATCAAGGTCCGAAAACACCTACTTCTGGCGTTCCCTGGACATGGCTCAACGCCCCCTCGATGGTACCCCGCCGCAACCGCCCGCTACCCCACCCAAACTTGACCCGCCGGATCCATACGCCTGGTCGGACTGGGAAAAGGCCGACGTGCCCATCCCCGACAGCGCGGCCGAACACTCGATACGCACGGTCTGGTTCAACAATCGCTTGTTCGTCATATGGGCTGAATGCATCCATCAGGATCCGGCCACCCGCATTGCCCACACGGACTCAAGCACAGCCCAGCCAGGCCCGAGCGCGCCGCTGTTGCGCCTGAGCCTGTGTTACAAAAAACAGGATGGCAGTTGGAGCACCCCGCGTGTTTGCCTGCAAGGCTATTGCCAGGACAAAGCGCTGCGCGACAAGGACGTGCAGGCCATCAAGCCGCTGTTGGGTAGTGTTGCAACACATCAGCGCAAAGGTTCGCAGCACTTACTCTTCCTCGCGTTGTGTGTCAGGGGCTCCCAGACCGACTCGGCCAACCACTTCATTTTCATTGAAACGACTTGCATCGATAAAAACCTCAGCCACGAAGCTGATCGTTCACACACAGCAAAAGCACCAGGGACAAAAAAGTACCTGCAGTACCCAAGCGCTGAGCAAGCACTCCTGGACAGCAGTGCCCACCGCATTCAGGCCAAGGTGCCCCTGCAAACCAAAGAAGAGTCACCGGCCACTGATGTTTACACCGGGGCACAAGGCAAGCTGCCTGTCACCGATGTCTACTACAGCGCACAAACCGAGGCCACAGCCACTGGCGCTCAACGGAACACCAAAGAAGCGAGCCTTGAAACGGCAACGGAAACGGGTATCCGCTTGGAGCAGGATCCCCCTGCCAAACGCCTCACCCCCGACATCACCTCTGTGAGATCAAGCCTGGGCACCAGCCAACTGCTGGATTTTTCCAACTCCGCGATCAGTGACAGCGACGCCCAAGACCAACCACGCCAGCCGATCAGGTTGAACACCGTGTTCGCCGCAGAACTGATCCGGCGAACCGAAAACAGCCTGGATGAACTGTTCGATTGGGAGACGCAACACCTGCCGGAACCCGACTTGCCAGGTGCTCCCAGCACGCGGATGGACTTCCATGGGCCTTATGGTCGTTACTTCACGGAGCTATTTCTCTACGTACCGTGGCTGGTCGCCGATCGATTGAGCAACGAACACCGCTACGAGGAGGCCGAACGCTGGCTGCGCTATGTCTTCGATCCGGGGCGTGGGAGTGATGCGTGTTGGAAGAGTGTCCCGTTGGTCGGCACCCACACCTCAGCCTATGCCGATCAGGCCCCCCATGACCCGCACCAGATTGCCCTGAGTCATCCGGTACACTTTCGCAAGGCGCTGTACTTTCTCTATCTGGATATCCTGATCAACCGTGGCGACGCCGCCTACCGCGAGCAGACCGCCGATAGCCTGAGCGAGGCGAAGCTGTGGTATGTACGAGCACTGGACCTGCTGGGGCCACGGCCAGTCGTGCAGCCGGTCGATCAGTGGAACACCGTCAGCCTGCAGACGTTGAGCGAAACAACCAACAGCCACCTGCGCACATTTGAACGCTCACTGGCCCGCTCAAGTGCCACCCCCACGTTGCTGATTCGCAAAGACAGTTCACAGCCCACCTTACCGGGCATCGACAGTGCGCAGTTGCGCTTGCCGTTCAACCCCGAGCTGCTCAAGCGCTGGGACATGACCGAAAGTCGCTTGTACAACCTGCGGCATAACCTCGATATCGCCGGCAAACCGCTGCACTTGCCGATATTCGCGGCCCCGCTGGACCCTCGCGCGTTGCCCGGCGCCCACACCCTGAATATCCCGAGCAATGCCGCACAAGGACTGCCAGACATAAACCATGCGCACTATCGTTTCACGGTCATGCACAGCCAGGCCCAGGGTGCGGTTGAAAGCCTCAGCCAGTTCGGCGCCACGCTGCTTTCTCTGATCGAACGCAAAGAACAGGCGCAATTGCAGGAACTTCAACAACAGCAAGCCTGGGACCTGGCGAAAATCTCCGTCGACCTGCAACGCCAGGCACTGAACGTCGATCGTCATAACCGCCAGGCGCTGTTGGCCAGTAAAGCGATCATCCAGAACCGGGCCAGCCACTACCATCACTTGCTGGAACAAGGCATCAGTGAGGCCGAGCGGCAGGCCAGTCACCTGTACTTGCGCAGCGGCGGATTCGAGCTCGATGTATCCCGCGCCCAGGTCGTGGCGGGCGGGCTCATGATGACGCCCAACATTTTCGGTTTCAGCAATGGCGGCTGTCGCTGGGAAGGTGCGCTGCACACGACCACTGCCCTCGCCCAAGGCGCCGCCGTCTCCCATCGTACCTCCGCAGCCCATCTCGACCGTACCGCGCAGTTCAGTCGTCGCCGGGAGGAGTGGATCCTGGCTCGCCATCAGGCTTTGCTCGAACTGCACCAGATCGATGCGCAACTGGCGCATTTCGCCGAGCAGGAAACGGCCACGCGCCTGCAACTACGCCTGGCTGAATCGAGCCTGAACCAGGCCAAGGCCAACTACGACTTTTTCCGCAAGCGCTTTACCAAAACGCAACTGTACCAATGGCTGAACAGCCAATTTGCCACACTCTACCGCCAAGCCTACGACGCAACACTGGCGCTGTGCCTGGCCGCCGAAGCCTGCTGGCAGTATGAATTGGCGGACTTCAACAGGCGCTTCATTCAACCCGGCACCTGGAATGCAACCTATCGAGGACTCGGCGCGGGCGAGCAGTTGAAACTGACCCTGTTGAACATGCAGGCCGAGTACTTGCGAGCGAACGTACGCGAGCTGGAAATTCGCAAGACGGTATCGCTGCGTCAGTTGAAGAGCAAAACCACAACCAGCACGATCAACCAAGACTGGGCACAGCTTCACGCCGACCTGAGGGCGGGCAAGTGCGAATTCGAGCTGACCCACGAGCTGTTCGAAGACGACTACAAGGATCAGCAGCATTACCTGCGGCGCATCAGAACCATCAGCGTCTCCTTGCCGGCCATCGTCGGCCCGTATGAAAACATCCGGGCCACGCTGACCCAGACCGCCAGCAAAGTGTTCCTGTCGCCAGAGGGCCCAGCCCTGGAAAGCCGCCGCGCCAACCAACAGATCGCGCTTTCCACCGGGGTCGACGATAACGGCCTGTTCACCCTGGCTTTCAACGATGAACGCTATCTGCCTTTCGAATACACCGGGGCGATCTCCACGTGGTGCCTGACCTTCCCAAACCCCGAAGCACAAAAGGACATGCTTGAGTCCCTGACCGACATCATCGTGCATGTGAGCTACACGGCCAGGGCCGGCGGAGGTTCGCGATGAGTGAACCCAATGTATTGCCCGTGACCATGCCAGCGTTGCCCAAGGGCGGCGGCGCCATCCAGAGCATCGGCAAGGGTTGGGGCACCATCGGCGCCCACGGCACGGCTTCCTATGAGCTTGCCCTGCCGATTTCGCCGGGGCGCGGCTTTGCGCCCTCCTTGTCGCTGGGGTATGTCAGTTCGGCCGGCAACGGCGTGTTCGGCCTCGGCTGGGGGCTGTCATTACCCTGCGTGGCGCGCCGCACCAGCCAGGGTGTGCCGGCCTACACCGAAGATGACGAGATCCTCGGTCCAAGCGGCGTGGTGTGGTTGCCCGAGCGAGATCCACAGGGCGCCGTACGCTCAACGCGGATCGACCGCTACAACACGCTGGACCTGGGCAGGACCTACACGGTAACGCGCCACTTCCCGAGCATTGAAAGCAGCTTCGACCGCATTGAGCGCTGGGCATCGGAGCATGACAAAGCGGGTTTCTGGCTGGTACACGGCGCCGACGGCAGCCTCCATGTGTTCGGAAAAAATCCGGCATCGCGCCGGGCCGATCCTGAAGATGCCAATCGGGTAGGCGAATGGTTATTGGAAGAAAGCCTGAACGCCCACGGCGAGCACATCCTCTACCAATACCAGGCAGACGCAACGGCCCAGCGCTACCTGAGCCGGGTGAGCTATGGCAATTTCGCGGCCGATGCGAACCTCTATTCGTGGACAAGCGAACGGTTGAAGCCGGTGCAATGGCATTTCGAATTGCTGTTCGACTATGGCGAGCGCAGCACGGAGTACTCGCAGCAACCACGCTATGAAGGCCAGCCGTGGCAAACCCGCAGCGATGCATGTTCCAGCTTCGCCTACGGCTTTGAACTCCGCACACAACGGTTGTGCCACCAAGTGTTGATGTTTCACCGCTTTCCCGATGAATTGGGGAGTGCTCCCGTTCTGGTGCGCCGCCTGCTACTCGAATACCGCCAAACGCACCTGGGCTATCACCACCTGATCGCAGCCCATGACCAAGCGTTCGACGACTCGCCGACCATTGCCAATCGTCCTCCTGTCGAGTTCAGCTACAGCGAGTTCAAGCTCCCGTTTGAAGCCCAATCCTGGCACCACATGCCGCGGTTCAACGAAACGCAAGGCTATCAACTGGTGGATCTGTACGGCGAAGGCCTGCCGGGGGTGCTCTGTCGAAGCGATGCCGGTTGGTATTACCGCGAACCCATGCGGGCCAAGGCCCAAAGCGATGAAGTGGCTTACGACCAATGGCGGCCGTTGCCGCGCATTCCTGTGGCCGACCCGGCCAAACCCATGGGCCAGTCACTGAGTGACCTGACCGGCGACGGTCGCTTGGATTGGGTCGTTGCCGCGCCGGGGTTGAGTGGTTTTTTCTCCCTGGGCCCCAACCGAGACTGGTCGGACTTCGCCACGTTCAAGGCGTTCCCCGCAGAGTTTTTTCAGCCACAAGGGCAGTTGGCCGACCTGATGGGCGCCGGTCTCAGTGACCTGGCGTTGATCGGCCCGCGCAGCGTGCGCCTGTACGCCAATCAGCGCGAACATGGGTTTGCGCCAGCGCGAGAAGTGCGCCGCCACGAAGATGACGACACCCTGGCGTTGCTCAGCCCTTCGCCCTGCGAGCTGGTGGCCTTCAGCGACATGCTGGGCAGTGGGCAACCGCACCTGGTGCGCATCCGTCATGACGAAGTGAAGTGCTGGCCCAACCTGGGGCGTGGACGTTTCGGCAGAGGCATCGTGCTGGGTTCGCCGGGCCTTGCCTACGAAAGCTTCGACGCCTCGCGGGTCCGTCTGGCGGACCTGGATGGCTCCGGCGCCGCCGACCTGATCTACCTGCAAGCCGATCAGGCGCTGATCTTCATGAACCGCGGCGGCAACGGCTTCAACTCTCCCGTTGCGCTGCCCTGGCCACAAGGCCTGCGCTACGATCGCTTATGCCAGGTGAGCATCACCGACCTGCAAGGGCTCGGCTGTTCCAGCCTGATCCTGAGCGCGCCACACATGACGCCCCAACAACATTGGCGCTATGACTTCGTCAGCGAAAAACCCTATCTGCTCACCGGCACCAACAACAATATGGGCGCCGCCAACAGCATCAGCTACCGCAGCTCGGCGCAGGAATGGCTCGATGAAAAAGTCGAAAGATTAGCCACCGACACGCCCCCTACCTGCCATGTACCACTGGTCCTGCATCTGGTGTCGAGCCAGACCCAGGTGGATGAGATCACGGGTAATCGACTGTCGCAGACATTCGCCTATCGCCAAGGCTACTACGACGGTGTCGAACGGGAATTTCGCGGCTTTGGCCTCTTGCTGCAAACCGACAATGAAACCACCTGCGAAGATACTGACTCGCCAGACTTCACCGCACCTTGCCTGACCAAGACCTGGTTTCACACCGGGCAAGCGCTGGACCTGCCTCGAATCGGTTACAGCCGCGTCGACCCATTGGCCGTGCCATTGGGCAAGCCCCTGCCTTGCCAATACCAGCCCGAGACCGGCAATGACACACCCATGGCCTCGCCCACCGCAGCGACGACCCTGGAAATGTCCCGCGCCCTGAGCGGTCATTTGCTGCGAAGCGAGGTCTTCGCAATCGATCCTCACCGGAACAGCAGGACGTTGTATTCGGTCCAGGAAAACCGCTACGCGATACGTTTGCTCCAGGCCCCCGGCGGCAAACAGCGCTATGCCCGGATGTTGCCGCTGCTGCTGGAGTCCATCCACTATCAGTACGAAGGCCTGAGCGACGACCCGCAATGCCAGCACACCTTCAATCTGCAGCACGACCTGTTTGGCTCGCTGACTCACAGCGTCAACGTCCATTACGCCCGACGCAAAACCGCCAGCGACACCCCGCCGTTCAGCGATACCGACCAACAGCAATGGTGGTGCGATGCCCATGATCCGGCGCAACAGGTCCACTACCTGACCGAAACCCGTGCCGAATTCATCCATCTGCAAGCCCCTCAGGGTTGGCGACTGGGCCTGCCTTATCGCCAGCGGACGAATGCCCTGGAACGCCCCAAGGCCCCTGAAGACGGTGGGCTGGCCACGCAGGACATGACACATGAGACGCTCATCGAACTCACCCAGGAAACCACCTGGACCACCCAAAGTGTCCTGACAGGCCTGTCCGTGCAACGCTACAAGGACGCCACAACCGCAGAAACCCTGCCGGACGGCGTCGCTCACTTCGAGGCCCTGGGCGACCATCTGGAAAGCGTCGAGCTGGACGAAACAACCCTGAAAGCCTTCCATCTCTTGCCGCAGGACGCCCGCCCCAAGGGAAAACTGCTGGAAAGACTGGGCTATCACCGCATGGAGAGCTTCCTGCCGGCGACCCCATCACTCAAAAAACTCTGGTCAGTCAAAAGTGGCTTCGCGACCTACGCCCAATTGCAAGGCTTCTACAAAATCCAGACCCTGCAAGCGAGTGAAAGCCATGGTGTGACCGAGTTCAGCTACGACAACTGCCACTGTTTTATCACCGCGTTCAAACAGCCCGATGGCTGTGCCACCCAGGCGCTCCACGATTACCGTTCACTCCAGCCATGGCGCATTACCGATCCCAACGGCAACGTACAGGAAGGTCTCGTCGATGCCTTCGGCCAAGTCCTGGCCACGACTTTTTACGGTAACGAGAACAACGCACCGGTCGGTTTCAAACCCATAGCGCAGTTCAAACGGCCACTATTCGACAGTCCGACGGAGGCGATCAAACAGAACAGGCAAGCCCTGCAAGATGCTGCCAGCGCCCTCTATTACGCGCCCTTCAGTTGGATGGGGCGCATATCGGACACCGCATTGGCCGACACCGACTGGCTGGCGCGGTGCGTGGCCAACCGTGACCTGCTGCCCAGCGGGCACATCCGCGCTTCGGCGCGAACCCGGCTGGCGGCGCTTGCAATACGCTCTGCCGATGACGTGAAACTGAAAAAGCAAATTGATGCATTGGTACGCGAGCCGGTGCACATCGCCGTGCTGCTCGCCGACCGTTACCCCGACGACGAGCAGCAACAAATCCGCACCGCTATCACTTGCTTCGATGGCTTCGGTCGAACGCTGCAAAGCAAGCAACAGGTCGAACCGGGCATGGCCTGTGTCGTCAACGCCCAGGGAGCACTGACGCTCAAGGATGGAAAACCACTGGAGCAGACCGCCGCTGAACGCTGGCGTGTCAGCGAACGGGTGGAATACAACAGCAAGGGATTGCCGATCCGCCTCTATCGTCCTTACTTCGCCGACCAGCCGCACTACATCAATGACGAGTCCTTGCGGCAGTTCGGCCATTGTGACCAGCAGTTCTACGATGCATTGGGCCGCCCTACCCGCACGCGCCTTGCCACACGTGATGGCCTCTCACCAATGCGGCGGCACACCCGCCATCCCTGGTACACCCTGGACGAGGACGAGAACGACACACTGGAAGAAGTCATGCCAGAACACCCCCTGGCGACCGGAGGTCAAGCATGAACCCACGCCTTCACCGCAAGACGCCCACGATCAACGCGGTCGACAGCCGAGGACAGCCCGTGCGGCAGGTCGCTTACTGCCGGCGCAACGCAGACGAAACAGCCCAAGCGCGCATCACCCGCCAACGCCACGACACGACCGGGAGGCAGGTTGCGCAGTGGGACCCTCGGCGGTCTGGCGAAACACCTGACGCCAATCTGACGACCGTCTACAGCTTTTCCGGCAAGCCGCTGTTGGTGAACAGTGTCGATGCCGGCTGGCGCCTGAGTTTGCCTGGCGCCGCCGGACAAGTCCTGCGCAGCTGGGATCAGCGCGGCACCCAATGGCGAACCACCTACGATGATCAGTTGAGGCCGACCGCCATCCACGAACACGCGCCCGATCAAGATCCGCGTCGAGTCGAATGCCTGCGCTACGGCGACAGTTCGCCAGAATCGGCGGCGCGTAATGTGTGTGGTGCACTGACCCGCCACGATGACAGCGCGGGCAGCCTGCTCATCAATGGATATGCGCTCTGTGGCAAACCGCTTGACCAGACCAGGCACTTCCTCGCCGATGTTACCCAGCCGGACTGGCCCGCCGATGAGAAAGATCGCGATGCCTTGCTGGAAAAGGGGCATGGCTACACGACGCGCTGGCGCTATGACGCCCTCGCAGCGCCTATCGTGCAATTCGACGCCGCCCAGCACCGACAGCGCTACTCGTTTGATATCGCAGGCCAACTCAAGTCCGTGAGCCTGAAACCAAAAGACGCGGCGACCGAGAAAGTCATCGTGAAGGATCTGGTCTACAACGCCTTCGGTCAGGTCGAATCCCAAGTGGCCGGCAATGGCGTGGTCAGTCGCGCCGTGTTCGATCCGACCAGCGGTCGACTGACCTCGCTCAGCGCGTCGGTGTCTGCCAGCACCTTGCAGAATTTGCACTACACCTACGATGCGGTGGGGAACGTGACGCAAATCCAGGACCGGGCCCAACCGGTGCAGTTCGGCAGTAACCAGCGGGTCGACGCCATCGGTACATTCACCTACGACAGCCTCTACCAGTTGATCAGCGCGACGGGCCGTGAGGCGGCGGGGCTGACCAGCAACCCTGATATTCCGGCCTTCAGCAGGACACCGTTCGACGCCCGACAACTGTTCAAGTTTACCGAGCATTACGAGTACGACGCCGGAGGCAACCTGATCGAACTGCGCCATGTTCGCGAGCGTAACAACTACACCCGGACACTGAACATTGCCGCCTCCAGCAATCGCCTCCTGTCCTGGAACAAGGGCCACTCAATGCCCGACGTGCCCACGAACTTCGATGTCCACGGCAATCAGCAAATGCTCTCTCCAGGCCAGGCGCTGCAATGGAACGCCCGCAACCAACTCGCCAGCGTGGTCTTGGTTCACCGCGAAGATGGCCGCGATGACATTGAGCGCTATGCCTATGACAGCACGGGTCAACGGGTACGCAAGATACAAACGACCTATGCGTCGGCAGTGACTCACACCCGGGAAGTCCGCTATTTGCCGGGCCTCGAAATCCGCACCCGGCATAACGAGCGCCTGGAAGTCATTACCCTGCAAGCCGGTCGTTACAACGTCCGTTATCTGCACTGGACTGAAGGCCGACCCTCCGGCATCGCCGCCAACCCACTGCGCTATAGCCTCGAAGATCACCTGGGTTCCAGCTCAATGGAGCTCGACGACCAGGCGTGGCTGATCAGCCAGGAAAGCTATTTGCCCTACGGTGGAACCGCCTGGGCGGCCTCCCGTTCAACCGTGGAGGCCGACTACCGGACCATTCGCTACTCCGGCAAGGAGCGCGATGCCAGCGGCCTGTATTACTACGGGCACAGGTACTACGCGCCATGGTTACAGCGCTGGATCAGCCCAGATCCGGCGGGGGCGGTCGACGGCTTGAACTTGTATCGCATGGTGGGAAACAACCCGTTGCGCTACACCGATCCAAACGGCCACGACAAAGAAGAATTCAATGACCTCAAGGCCGAAATAGCCGCCTACCCGGGTATTCTGGCCGAGGTGAATAACCGGGTCGGCACGCTGAACTATCAGCTCTACAACAGCATGCGCACAAAGGACATCACCAAAAGGGTTTTTCAAACCTACGCCTACAACGCACTCAATAACCTGATCTCGCTCGGGGCCGGCGTGCTGGCAGCGCCTGGCGGATGGGTCGCCTCATTGGCCGCCATGGGCGGCACCTCTCAAGCGACTCACGCAGTCGCCAGCAAAATAGAGGCAACACGACACCTGACGGAGTCGATCTATCCACAGGTCAGCCGACTGGACCCCGAGGAGATAGAGCATGACGGCAGGACCGCCTCCTACGACCTGATCAGGAAGTCCCATAAGGCCATGAAGGATCTGAGCCCACGCACCTCCAAAGGACAAAAAAAAATATCGTTGTTGGTGACCAGTTTTATCCTGACAAAGGGCCTTCGGATCCCGGGCGCGTGGATTCCAAACTTCGAAGCGTCTACCCAGGCGACCAAAAACTCGAACGGTGTCCCGGGACAGAAAATCGAACGATTGAACGACGCCTTACTGAAGCTCGATGACAATCTGGAGCATGACTCCAACGCCATAAATACGGCATTCGATACCCTTGGCGTGGAGCAATTCTATGCCCCCGGTGTAAAAGGCTCCCTGGATCGAACCCTGGACCGGATGACCAACCAGGCGGGGGGCCGCACACTACGCCGCGCGGAAATACAACGCGAGATCCACGCCACCCGGGCGACGATACAACGTGGACGGGAACTGCTGTTCCGACTTAACAAATACAACCAATCGTTAGGCCGATACTCCATCCCCTAGGCTTCATTAACGCTCCAATCAAGAGATGATCAATCCATCACTCAAGCGTTCCACGGATTGATCATCTCGCCCCCCGAACAGCCGCCGCTACACACAGATCCCATTGGTAAACACCAACCGGTTGCCAAACGGATCGACCACCGTCATGTCCTGGCTACCCCAGGGCATGGCTTGGATTTGCGGGCGGGCGAAGGGGTATTGTTTGGCGAGCAGTTGCGCTTGGAAGGCTTCCAGTTCATCGGTCTCGATCCGCAGCGCCGAGCCCGGCGTGCAGTCGCCATGGTGTTCGGACAGGTGCAGCACGCAGTCGCCACGGGAGACTTGCAGGTACAGCGGGAAGTCGTCGCCGAAACGATGTTGCCAGTCGACGGTAAACCCCAGGAAGTCGACATAGAATGCCAACGCCTTGGCTTCATCGAAGATCCGCAGGATCGGAGTGGTTTTACCGAAGCTCATGGGTTGCTCCCTGGCTGAAAAGACCCAGTGTAGATGGGTTGACCTTAGTGCTTCGGCCTTGGGCCCGGCTTCTTTAGTGCCACGACGCCATTATTGTGACGCCAATTTACACATTCTCAGCCCCTTACACGCCATTCGCTGGACTAAACCCCAGGCGCAGATCGCCCTCGCGCGCCAGGAACCGCCCTTCCCGACACCCGTTTGCCTGCCCTTCGCGATAGCTCAAGACACCATTGACCCACACGCCATCAATCCCTTCGGCCGCCCGTTGCGGTTCGTTGAAATCGGCGACGTCGCGAATGGTGTGCGGATTGAACAACACCAGGTCCGCCCAATGGTCTTCACGAATTTCACCACGCTCCTTCAGGCCAAAGCGTGCCGCCGACAGACCGGTCATTTTGTGCACGGCGGTGTGCAACGGAAAAAGCCCGATGTCACGACTGAAATGTCCCAGCACCCGTGGGAAAGCGCCCCACAAACGCGGGTGGGGAAACGGGTCCTCGGGCAAGCCGTCGGAGCCGACCATGGATAACGGATGGGCGAGGATCCGTCGTACGTCGCTTTCATCCATGCCGTAGTACACCGCGCCGGCCGGTTGCAGCCGACGCGCCGCATCCAGCAACGACACGTCCCACTCGCTGGCAATGTCGGCGAGGTCGCGACCGCCCACGTGCGGATAGGGCGTCGACCAGGTGATGGTGATGCGATGGGCATCGGTCACTTGCTTGAGATCCAGCGTCGAGGAACTGGCCGCGTAGGGATAACAGTCGCAACCGACAGGATGGTTTTTAGCGGCGTTTTCCAGCGCCGCGAGCACCTGCGGACTGCGCCCCCAGTTACCGGCGCCTGCACATTTGAGGTGGGAAATGATTACCGGGCTTTGCGCATGACGGCCAATCTGGAACGCCTCCTCCATGGCCTCGAGCACCGGTTCGAATTCGCTGCGCAGGTGAGTGGTGTAGACCGCACCGAAGGCGCTCAACTCTTCGGTCAGTTGCATGACCTCATCGGTAGAGGCCGAAAACGCGTTGGCATAGGCCAGGCCTGTGGACAAGCCAAGCGCACCGGCCTCCAGGCTTTCACGCAGTTGCTGACGCATGGCGGCGATTTCTCCGACGCTGGCCGTGCGCAACAAATTGTCCATGTGGTTACTGCGCAGGGCCGTATGGCCCACCAGCGCCGCCACGTTGACCGCAGGCGTTGCCGCTTCCACTGCTCCGCGATAATCAGCGAAGCGCGGGTACACGAACGCCTGGGCGCTGCCGAGCAGGTTCATCGGGTCCGGTGGATCGCCCCGCAAGCTGACCGGTGCCGCGCTGATGCCGCAATTGCCGACGATGACCGTGGTCACGCCCTGGCTGAGCTTGGGCAACATCTGGGGTTGGCGAATGACCACCGTATCGTCGTGGGTGTGCACGTCGATGAACCCGGGCGCCAGCACCCGTCCTGCGGCGTCGATTTCTTCAACGGCCCGGGCATCGTGCAAGTCGCCGATGCGCTCGATGCGACCGGCGCGAATCGCCACGTCGGCGCGGTAACCGGGTGTGTCGCTGCCATCGATGACCAGCGCGTTGCGGATAAGCGTGTCGTACACCATGTCAGTCTCCCAGCGGCAAGTCATCGTCGCCGCCGCGGTAATCGTCCAGGGCGAGTTTGACTCGTCGTAGGCGCTCTTGATTGTCTTCGGGGCGGGCCAGCGCGAGCTCGGTGGCGAGCACATCGATGGCCAGTAGCATGCCGTAGCGCGCCGCCGTGGGTTTGTAGATGAACGAGGTTTCCGCGCCTTGCAGCGGCAGCACCACGTCGGCCAATCGGGCCAGCGGCGAGTCGGCGCGGGTGATGGCCAGGATGGCCGCACCGTAACTGCGGGCCAGCTCAACCGCGCCCAACAGTTCCGGGGTGATGCCGGTGAGGGAACAGGCAATGACCAGATGTTCGTCGCTCAGGGAGGTGGCGGTGATGCGCATCATCACCGGGTCGCGGCAGGCGGCAATCGGGTAGCCGAAACGCACCAGCCGCACCTGCAACTCCTCCCCGCACAGCGCCGACCAACCACCGAGACCGAACGCATGAATCATCCGCGCCTTGCCCAGCAGACGCACGGCATCGGCGAACCGTGACTCTTCGAACGCCGACAGATGCTGGCGCAAGGTCGACTCGATATCGCCGACAATCTGCCCATAAAACGCCGACTGCTCGGGCGCGCCGGCCGGGTCGAGGAAACGGCTGCCGACGCCGCTGGCCTGGGCCAATTGCAGGCGCAGATCGCGCAGGTCGCGACAACCGACGGTACGGGCGAAGCGCGACAGCGTGGCACTGCTGACTTCGGCCCGCTGGGCCAGTTCATCGAGGCTGGCGGAGGCGGCAAAGCCTACGTCGTCGAGCATCAGCCGGGCGATTCTTCCTTCGCCAGCGCTGAAGGAATCCTGGCGAGAGCGGATCTGGTAGAGGATGTCCATGGCGGCTCCGGTGTGGTTGCGTTCAGAGTAAACGCGCAAGCCCGAGGGTCAGGCCGAACGCGACCACGGAGATCAGCGTTTCCAGTACCGTCCAGGTCTTGAAGGTTTGGGCAACGGTCATATTGAAGTATTCCTTGATCAGCCAGAAGCCGCCGTCGTTGACGTGGGAAAAGATAACCGACCCGGCGCCAGTGGCCAGCACCAGCAGTTCGGGATGGGGATACCCCAGACCGATCGCCACCGGCGCGACGATGCCCGAGGCCGTGGTCATCGCCACCGTGGCCGAGCCGGTGGCAACACGCATCAGTGCGGCGAACAGCCAGCCCATGACCAGCGGCGACAGCTGGAATTCCTGGGCCAGACCGACGATCTGTTGCGTGACGCCAGCATCCACCAGGATCCGGTTCAAACCGCCGCCCGCGCCCACCAGCAAGGTGATGCTGGCCGTCGGTGCCAGGCATTCGTTGGTGAACTTGAGGATCGATTCACGGTTGAAGCCCTGGGCCAGGCCGAGGGTCCAGAAGCTCAGGATGGTCGCCAGCAACAGGGCGATCACCGAGTTGCCGATGAACAGCAGGAACTGGTTGAAACCGCTGCCCGGCGTGGAGATCAGGTTGGCCCAGCCGCCGATCAACATCAGCACCACCGGCAGCAGGATCGTCCCCAGGGTCACGCCAAAACCTGGCAGGTCGGCGCGGGGTTCGCGGTCGAGAAACTGCCGCTCCAGCGGGTTGTCGGCCGGCAGCTGGATGCGTGGCACGATGAATTTGGCGTACAGGGGACCGGCAATGATCGCGGTGGGGATGCCAATCAGGATCGCGTAGAGCAAGGTCTGCCCCACCGAGGCCTGGAACGCTTGCACTGCCAGCATCGCCGCCGGATGGGGTGGCACCAGCGCATGGACCACCGAGAGCCCGGCGACCATCGGCAACCCCACCATCAGGATCGACACGCCGACGCGCCGGGCGATGGTGAATGCGATGGGCACCAACAGCACAAAACCGACTTCGAAGAACAACGGCAGCCCGACTAGAAACGCGATGCACACCATCGCCCAATGGGCGTTGCGCTCGCCGAAGCGTTCGATCAGCGTCTGCGCCATCCGCTCGGCCCCGCCAGACTCGGCCATCATCTTGCCAAGCATCGTGCCCAGGGCCACCACCAGCGCAATGTGCCCCAATGTCTTGCCGACACCCGCCTCATACGCCCCCACCACGCTCGACGGCGGCATTCCGGCCAGCAGTGCCAGACCGATGGACACCAACGTAATCACGATGAACGGATTGAGCCGGTAGCGGGCGATCAGAACGATCAGCGCAATGATCGCGATGGCCGCGTAGACCAACAGCCAATAACCGAATTCAGGTGCCATGCGTTACTCCTCGAATGGGGTCACGTCGATGTGTCGTGAAACTCATAAATCATTTCGAGGAGAAATCTTCAAACGCACTGAAAGTAATTTTCGTACACAGATAAGAAGTGTCGCTGACGGATATCGCGAAGCAGCGGCAATGAAAATTCACCACCGAACTTTCATCCCCGGATTGATCTTCTGTGGCGAGGGAGCTAGCTCCCGCTGGGCTGCAAAGCAGCCCCCCGGCAGCCAATGACTGGTCGCGCGGCACTCAATTCCGTACCATTCGCACCTGTTTTTGCACCGCTCCCCCGGCAGCCGACTCTCCACCGGCGCCCAATCAGGTAAACCATGAAACCAGCACGTCTTCGCGCCGACGCCCTCGCCGGCCTCACCACGTCTTTCGCCTTGCTTCCCGAGTGCATCGCCTTCGCCCTGGTGGCCCACCTCAACCCGCTGATGGGGCTGTACGGCGCGTTCATCATCTGCACGCTGACCGCCCTGTTCGGTGGCCGGCCGGGCATGGTGTCGGGGGCGGCGGGGTCGATGGCCGTGGTAATCGTCGCGCTGGTGGTGCAGCACGGTGTGCAATACCTGCTGGCCACGGTGTTGCTCGGCGGGCTGATCATGATGACCTTCGGGCTGCTGCGGTTGGGCAAGCTGGTGCGCATGGTCCCGCACCCAGTGATGCTCGGCTTCGTCAACGGCCTGGCGATTGTCATTGCGCTGGCCCAACTGGAGCATTTCAAAAGCGGCGGGAGTTGGCTGAGCGGTGCCCCGCTGTATCTGATGGCTGGCCTGGTGGCGCTGACCATGGCCATCGTCTACCTGCTGCCGCGCCTGACCCGCAGCGTGCCACCGGCCCTGGTGGCGATCCTCGGCATCGGCCTGGCGGTCTACCTGCTTGGCCTACCGACCCGAACACTGGGTGACATGGCCCACATCGCCGGCGGCTTGCCGGCCTTTGCGCTGCCGGACATCCCCTGGAACCTGGAAACCCTGCAGATCGTCGTACCCTACGCGGTAATCATGGCCATGGTCGGCCTGCTGGAAACCTTGCTGACCCTGAACCTGACCGATGAAATCACCGAGAGCCGCGGTTATCCGGACCGTGAATGCGTGGCATTGGGCGCGGCGAACATGGCGTCTGGATTGTTCGGCGGCATGGGCGGTTGCGCGATGATCGGCCAGACGGTGATCAACCTCAGCTCTGGCGGGCGCGGGCGGCTGTCGGGTGTGGTGGCCGGGCTGATGGTGCTGCTGTTCGTGTTGTTTTTGTCGCCGCTGATCGAGCGTATTCCGCTGGCCGCGCTGGTGGGCGTGATGTTCGTGGTCGCGCAACAGACGTTTGCCTGGGCCTCGCTGCGGGTGATCAACAAGGTGCCGAAGAATGATGTGCTGATGATCATCGCGGTGACGGTCATCACGGTGTTCACCGACCTCGCCGTCGCGGTGTTGTGCGGGATTGTCATTGCGGCGCTGAACTTCGCCTGGCAACAAGCCCGGGAGCTGTACGCCGACACGCACCTGGAAGCCGACGACAGCAAACTTTATCGCCTGCACGGCACACTGTTCTTCGCCTCGACGACACGGTTCCTCAACCAGTTCGACCCGGCCAACGACCCACCCCTGGTCACCCTGGACTGCCGTCACCTGAGCTTCGTCGACTACTCGGCGATTGCCGCACTGAAGACCCTGCGCGAGCGCTACGGCAAAGCCGGCAAACACCTGCGAGTGTTTCACCTGTCCGAGCGCTGCAAGCAGATGCTCAAGCGGGCGGGTGTGCATCACGATTGACGATATGCCAACACAAAACCTGTGGGAGCGAGCTTGCTCGCGATAGCGGTGTGTCAGTCGCCTTCAATACCACTGACCCGACGCCATCGCGAGCAAGCTCGCTCCCACAAGTCGATGTCTGCCTCACACCATTTCGTTAAGAATCCACTCCACCACCGAAGTCCGCTTCGGCGCCCAGCCCAACAACTCACGGGCATGCTTACCCCGCACGCGGCTGTTGGAGCCCAGGCCGTAGTTGGCCATTTCGTAGCCCCACTCGGCTTCGGCATCGGCCAACGGCCAGTCCTGCGGTTCGCCAAGCATCAATGCACGAGCCATGGCGGTGGTCATGTCGATGAACGAGGCTTCGCCACTTTCGACGAAGTAGAACGTGCCAGGCTGGTTGCGGGTCAGGGCCAGTTTGTACAGTTCGACCACGTCCTCGATATGCACGTTGGACCAGATGTTCTGCCCCAACCCCACATGCCGCACCACCCCACTTTTACGCGCCTGCTTGAGCAGCCGCGGCAGCTGCACACTGTCACGCTTGACGCCCAGGCTGTGGCCGTAGATCAGGGTGTTGCAGATCACCGCCGAGTTCACGCCTTGCTTGGCGGCGTCCAGGACCAGGTTGTCGATCGCGACACGGGCAGCCTTGTCGGCGGTGGGTGGCGGCAGCTTGTTTTCGTAGTAGATGGTCTCGCTGGAACGACCGCCCGAAGCGTCACCGACGATGCTCGAACCGCTGGTGTGCAACAGCACTTTGTTCGAACCTTTGAGCCCATCGATCAAGGCTTCGACCGCACCGCGATGGTCGCTGCTGGCGGCATTGATCACCGCGTCGGCGGCACGGGCCTGCGCGGTGAGCAGCGCGCTGTCTTCCAGGGTGCCGACGATCGGCTGGATGCCCAGCGCACTCAGTTCGCTCGCCTGCTCGGCGTTGCGCACCAGACCGGTGACGTGATGCCCGGCGCGTACCAGGCCGGTGGCGATGGAGCCGCCGATAAAACCGGCAGCGCCGGTGACGAATACGTTCATGGACAAACTCCTTGGCCAGGTAAGTGATGAAACAAGTATCGAGGACCACTTCTTGACGAAACAGTCCACATTGCCCAAATCACTCTTGCCTTGAAGTCACGAATCAGCCCTTGAATTCCCGCGAGGCGTAGTCGGCTAGCTTGCCCTGGATGAAGTCCAGGAAACACTGGATCCGCAGCGCCAGTTGGGAGTTGCGGTAGTACACCGCGTTGATCGGCTGGCGATATCCGCTGTTGGCGTCGGCCAGCAACACCTTCAGCCGACCGTCACGAATGTCTTCGCGGGTCATGAAATCCGACAGGCAGGCAATCCCCTGCCCTTGCAGCGCCAGGTGGCGCACGGTCTCGCCGCTGGAGGCGCTGATGGCCGGCTGGATCGGCCAGCGATCACCGTGCACATGACGCAGCGGCCACTGGTTGAGGCCCTCGTTCTGGGCAAAGCCCAGCAGCGCATGGTTCGCCAGTTCGGCGACACTCAAGGGCGTGCCGTGCTGCTTCAGGTAGGCGGGGCTGGCGAGGATATGCAATGGGCTGCAACCCAGGGAACGGGCGTGCAGCGTCGAGTCGCTGAGGGTGCCAATGCGGATGGCGATGTCGGTGCTTTGCTCCAGCAGGTCGATGATCAGGTCGTTGCTGTTGAGCTCAAGCTGGATGTCCGGGTAGAGCCCGCGGAACTCTTCGATGTGCGGGACGATGGCGTGCAGCATGAACGGTGACGCGGCGTTGATCCGCAAGCGTCCTGCGGGGTTTTTCTGGCGGGACGACAAGCGCTCTTCCAGCACATCCATCTGGTCGAGGATACCCTTGGCCTGCTCGAAGAAATACTTGCCCTCCTCGGTCAGGTCCATGCGCCGCGTGGTGCGGTTGATCAGCGTGGTCTCGAGCTTGGCCTCCAGGCGCGACAAGGTCCGACTGACCGCCGACGGCGTCTGCCCGACCTGCTCGGCGGCGGCGGAGATGGATCCGCACTCGATCACGCAGACGAAAATCTGCAACTCGTCGGATCTGGCTTTCACGTATTCCCCTATCGATTGATCTTGTGTGGCGAGGGGATTTATCCCCGCTATGTGGGAGCAGGTTTCCCCACCCGCCACAGGATAGTATCGGGATACGTAGCAAAAGACAGGTCACGCCTTCAGGCCGAACACCTCAATCAAATGCTGCTCATACCGCACCACATCGGCCTCGATGTTCGGACGTTTCATCACGTCCACGCAGAGGAAGGTCGGCAAGCCGGTCATGCCGAGGAATTGGTTGGCCTTGTGGAACGGAAAATACACGGCGTCCACGCCCTTGGCTTCGAAGAAGTCGGTGGGGTCGTCGAAGGCTTGCTGCGGGGCGTTCCAGGTCAGTGACAACATGTATTGCTTGCCCTGCACCAGGCCACCGCTGCCGTACTTCTGCGAAGCATCGGAGCGGGTACGACCGTCGCTGGCGTAGAGGCTGCCATGGCCTTCGGTGAAGACTTCGTCGATGTACTTCTTCACGGTCCAGGGTGCGCCCATCCACCAACCTGGCATCTGATAAATGATCACGTCGGCCCAGAGGAACTTGGCGACCTCTTCCTGGAGGTCGTAGCCGCCGTCGATGAAAGTGGTTTTTACGTCGAAACCGCCACGGTCCAGCACGCTGAGCGCCGTGTCGTGAAGGGTCGTGTTGTAGCGACCGTCGGAGTGGGCGAATTGTTTGCCGCCATTGAGCAACAGGACTTTTTTCATGGAGAGCCTCATCGGGTTCCACGGCGTGGGCCATTTGGATGGCCGCCGAACGGAAAGGTTGAAAACGATGGCGGCAGCGTACCGATGAGCTTCGCGCGGAATAAGCACCACAATGGCAAAACTGATTTGACCTATACGCACGAATGACCAGTCGATTATTGCTGCAGACTCCGTGACACTTTTTATTCCAGGAGCCCGCCCAATGAGTGAACTGCACGGTTTCATCCTGCACGCCAAGACCCGTCCGGAAAAAGCCCAAGCCTTCGAAGCGCTGTTCCGCGCCTACGTCGAACCGAGCCGCGCCGAGCCCGGCTGCATCGAGTACCACATGCTGCGGGACCAGCAAGACCCGACGCTGTTTATCTTTTATGAGATCTGGGCCTCCCAGGCGCACCTGGATGTGCATTCAAACCTGCCGCACATGAAGCAGTTCTTCGAACAACGCATGGATTACCTGGAGCGCGACTTCGAAATCCGTCGCGTCGACATGCTCAGCCCGTCCTCGGCTAACCGCTGACCAGCAGATGGCCGCCGAGCACGCCGAGGCCGATGAAAAACACCCGTTTAAACAGCACGGCGCTGATGCGCTGACGCAACCATTGCCCCAGCCACATCCCCAGCAGCGCCGGCACCAGCGTCAGCAGGGAAGCGCTTAGCTCGCCCCCGCCCAAGGCGCCGCGCCACAACAGGCCGGCGGCCAGGGCCATCGTCGAAACGGTGAACGACAGGCCCAGGGCCTGCACCAACTCATCCTTGCTCAAACCCAGCGCTTGCAGATAGGGCACCGCCGGAATGACGAACACCCCCGTGGCGGAAGTGATGATGCCGGTGAGCAGCCCGCAGAACGGGGCGAGCCACCGTTCAACGTTGGCCGCGATCCGCAGCGTTGGCAGCAACAGCCCGCTCAGCGCATACAGCAACAATGCCCCGCCCAAGGCCCGCACCACCCAAGCGCCTCCCGTCATGCCGATCCACAGCGTACCGAGACCGGTGCCAAGGAAAATCGCCAGCAGCAGCGGCCACAGACGTCGGATCAAGGTTTGCAGATGGCCGCCGAAAGCCAGTTGCCAGAGGTTGGTCAGGGTGGCCGGAATGATCAGCAGCGCTGCAGCCTGCGTCGGGGCCATAGCCAGCCCGAGCAGGCCCATGGAGATAGTCGGCAGGCCGAGGCCGATCACGCCCTTGATGGTGCCGGCCAGCAGGAAGGTGCCGATGACCAGCAGGGAAAGGGTCAAGCCGAGGTTTTGATAGAAAGCGATGAGAGTGTTCATCGGGCTATCGTGGGCCTTGGTCTTTGGCTTGAAAAGCTGTCATATACTGAGGGTGCCTCTCTTTCAGCAAGAGGCTAATAATTTTGTGGGTGCTACCGCCGCCTTCGCGAGCAAGCCCGCTCCCACAGGGGATTGCATTTCAAATGTGGGAGCGGGCTTGCTCGCGAAGGCGCCAGATCAGCCACCACAGAACCCCGGCACAGGATCACATTGCCCATGCACTTCGACCTCACCGACCTGCGCCTCTACCTGAATATCCTCGACACCGGCAACATCACCGCCGGTGCGGCCCGTAGCCATCTGTCCCTGGCAGCCGCCAGCGCACGAGTGCGTGCCATGGAGGCGTCCCTGGGCATTGACTTGCTTGAACGCGGCCGGCGCGGCGTCACCCCGACGCCGGCCGGCAAAGCACTGGCACAACATGCCCGGGTGTTGCTGCAACACGCCGAACGCTTGCAACAGGATCTGGCCGAGTACGCCAGGGGTGTCAAAGGCCAGGTGCGCTTGCTGTGCAACACCAGCGCCACGACCGAATACCTGCCCGAGCTGCTGGCCGGTTTCCTCAAGGACCACCCCAACCTCGATATCGACCTGCAGGAATTGCCCAGCTCACGGATCACCCACGCGCTGCGCCAAGGCGCGGCGGACCTGGGTATCGTTTCCGACGCGGTGGATACCGCCGGTCTTCAGACCTGGCCTTTTCGCGACGATCCACTGGTCTTGATCCTACCGTCCGGACATCCCTTGGCTGACGGTCGAGCGCTGAGTTTCAGCGAGACCCTCAGCCACGATTATGTCGGCCTGAACGCTTCCAGCGCCTTGGCCATCTACCTCGAAGAACAGGCACTGCACACCGGGATGCGTATGCAAATCCGCATTCGCGCCGACGGTTTCGATGGGGTGATTCGCATGGTGGCCCATGGCGCAGGCATCGCCATCGTGCCAAAGGCCGCCATCGCCCGCCGCCCGCCCGAGTCCACGTATCAATACGTCCCGCTGCAAGAGGCCTGGGCGCACCGGGCGTTGTTGCTGTGCGCCCGTAACTTCGAAGGTTTGCCGGCCTACGCCAAGGCCCTGGCTCGGCATCTAGCCGACTGATGTGCGCTTCTGGATAGCCCGGTGTCGAGCACAGGCATCTACCCGTTCATGCCGCGCGTTAGGGTGCCTGTTCTCTTCTGCCCCTTTCGGAGTTCACATGACCGCACCCATCACCGTCCTGCGCGATACCCACCCGCTGCCCGTACTCGATGCCTGCAAATGGGAAAAACTCGAAGGCGACCCGCACACCGTCAACCTCAACGCCTACACCAGCGAAGACGGCAGCAAGATCATGGGCACCTGGATCTGCACCCCCGGCAAATGGTATGTGGAGTATGTGAAGTGGGAATACTGCCACTTCCAGGAAGGCTACTGCATCATCACCCCGCAAGGCATGGAGCCGATCCATCTGCGCGCCGGCGACATTTTTGTCATCGAGCCAGGCATGAAAGGCACCTGGGAAGTGGTCGAGACCGTGCGCAAGTACTTCGTCTTCGCCTGACAATACCTCGTACGCTTTTGTCGATACGCTGTGCTCAAAGCAAGCTTGGAGCACAGCGCGATCGGACCGCCCGCTACACCGCCACGTCAACGGTGCTGATTTTACCGCTTCGATACGCCTCGAATATCTGATGGAGGCTGGATCGGGCCTGCCCTTTCGCGGTGAAAATACCGCCACAGCCGCGGTTGGCAGCCGCATAGCTTTCGTCCTCCATCAATATCAGGTGCGCCTGCTTCAGATTCCAGAACGGCACGCCGGCAAACAGGTGGTGCGTCAGATGATAGTTGTCGCCATGCATGCCGATAAACAGTCGCTCGATCAGCGAGGGGAAACGATTGCGCGTCAGCTGGACCTCATCCTTGTACACACCGAACATGCCGAAGTGCTCGGAAATCTCGGAGAGCCAGCCAATCACCTGGAATACCGTGAAGTACGGGACCAACCAGAACAGGACATAGGCCCACGGGCCGACGAAGTAGCTGAAGAGCAGCAGCATCGCGCCATGAACCGCCAGAAGCTTCACGCCCTGTAACGGGTTGGCCAGGATGTCACCCGCCCGGTTCTTGACCAGGTAGAGGAAATACTTGTAGGTATTGACCAGCGTTACGCTCCTGAACAGATGTCGGAACAGGAAATCCATACGGTCCTGAGCCTCATACAGGCCCGACTCGATGTAGAAACGATGGTCGGGATCCTTATCCTTGTCGCCCAGATGGTGATGGTGCATCTGCACATGGGATCGACGATAGGCTTCATAGTCCTGGAAGATGGGGTAGGCCAGCAGGTATTCACCGACCCATTTGTTAAGCGCCTTGCCTTGCGCCAGGGTCATGTGCGCCGCTTCGTGCAACAGCGAGGCGAGCGCCCTCTGCCGGGAGCCAATGAGCAGCAGTGCCAGCGGATACAGAGCGTTATAGCGATTGGCTAGAAAGATCGCCGAGGCAATGACCAGCAGGTCCGCGCCCAGGGCAACCAGCCAGTGCCAATTGTCTTTTTTGTACAGAGGACGCAAGCGCAGCCTGAGTTCAGCAGAAGGATTAAACCTGTTTACATCGTTCATCGGAATTCCCTTTCATAACTCGAAGTGATGAATACAGACGCGAACGCCTGCACAGCCATAATTATTTTTCCAAACAATTAGTGCAGTACCACTGCCGCAGACGGTCACCTGCCAACACACGACGCACATTCCATTGCGACACACCGCACGACATAGACTTTCTATTTATATGCTCTTTGTTGTCTTGCTCATCATTTACAACTCGGACAGTAACGCGATGAACTCATCCACCTCTTGAGCGCTGTTCCTCGCGTTGATGGACACTCGCACAAAGCGCTGATGCCCGTGCTGCAACATGAAGTACGGTGTATGCGCAGCGTATCCCGGCCAAGCGTTGATACCTCGTGCTCGCAGATAGCTGACGACTTCTGTCGCCGAACAGCGCTCATGGGTGAAAGCGATAATGCCCTGATGCTCGGTACCCGGTGCGATCAAGTTGACGCCGGGGGTGTCTGCCAGACGACGGAACAGCGCTCGATAGAGCTCGGACTCCGTCCCGTAGGCGCTCGACAAACGCTCTTTGATCGCCTGATTCAAACCCACCACGGCCGCATTGTTACGTTCGGCATATTCAAAACAGCGGGCATCTCCCATCCCCCGCGTGACGACTCCGGATGCATCGACAGTGGCCCGGCCCAGGTCGGTGAAACGAGGCTGCGCGGTGGCCAGGAAACGATCGGACAAGTAGGCAAACCCTGTTCCTCTCGGCCCACACAGGAACTTTCTACCGGCAGCCGTCAACACGTCGCAGCCGGCGGCGCGCACATCCAGCGCCAGCATGCCCGCCGATTGACAGGCATCGACAAAGTACCAGGCCGGGTAGTCGCGAAGGATATGCCCCACCGCCTCGATATCATTCACGATCCCACAGCAAGAAGGGACATGGACAATCGAGACCAACTTGACCTCGGCGCTCATGTGCCGGGCCAGCCATGGCAGGTCGAGGTTGCCCTCGGCCAGCAGCGGCATCACTTCAACCACTACGCCGTACAAGCGCTGCAATGTTGCCAATGCGATCAGGTTGCCCGCGTATTCGTAAGGAGTGACCAGCACGCGCGCGCCTTCGGACCAGTCCAATGCCTCCAGCGCGGTCACCCAAGCCTTGGTCGCGCCATCAAAAAGTGCCACGTTACGTGCATCGGTACCCAGCAGCCGGGCAATGTTTTCATAGACCTCAACGTCCAGGACCGCTGAGTAATTCAACTCGGTTTCATAGGCCCCCGATTCAAACTCGTCCTGCAAGTAACGTTGCATCAGCTTCAGCGTCTCGGCGGACATAAGCCCCGAACCCGCCGTATTGAAGTGAATCATCAATCACCTCTCGCGCCTTGAACCCAGGAAATAAAACAGACTGGCCACGACCACGCACATGGACAACATGTAGAACACGGCCTGAGGTGCATAGAGTGATAATGCAACACCGCACAACACCGGCCCCAGCGCAGCCCCCAAGTTCGACAGGTTCTGCGCACCGTAGTACACGCCGCGCATGTCCTCCGGGGCGATGTAGTCGATGAACAGGTATTCCACCGGGATAATAATGATCTCGCCCACGGTAAAAACGATCATGGCCAATACCCAGACAACCGGGGTCTGTGCGTAACAAAAACCCATCAGGCCGACCACGAAGAACAGCATGCCCAGCATCAGCATCCGGAACAGATTGCCTTGGTTGATCCTGGAGCCGACCAGGTATTGCAGACCAATGACCACGCAAGCATTGGTGGTCACCAAATAGTTGATGATGTTGTAGGTATTCTCCGCAGTGCTGGTCACGATCAAGTATTGCGACAGATAGGCCGTGAACTGACCAAACACGATGGCACTGAGAATGCCGCCGATCGTAAAACACACCAGCCGGTAGTTACGCACCAAATGGACCAGTACGCGGGCAAAATCATTATTTGGCCGCGCCACGCCCTCGCCGCGAGGAAGTCGCTCGCCCATCCCGCTGTACAGCACCACAAAAGCCACCCCGATCAGCGCCGAGACCGCAAACGGCAGGCCGGGGCTGATTTTCGCGCACAGCACACCCAGGAAAGGGCCGATGGCATAACCGACATTGGTCAGCGTGTACTTCATGGAAAACACGCTGGCGCGCTTGTCCGCCGTCACCAGAAAACCGATGCCTGATTTCACCGCGATATCGATCACCGCGTAGGACAGATTGACCACCACGATGGCGATGATGAACGGCACCAGGCTGGCGACCTGATAAGCCACGGCAAATGCCAAGGCAAACAATGTGGCGGCGCCGAGCAGGATCCGATAGTTGGAAAACCGGTCCACCAGAAAGCCGCCGTAGACACCCAGGATGGAGCTGACGATCAACGCGCCGCCCACCACCAGACCGATATCGGTGACCCCCAGGCCAAAGGCCTGGGAGAAATAAACCACCAGATACGGCAAGGCCAGCGCCCGGGCAACGGTCAGGATAAACGTCGCCGACAGCAACAGGACCACGGGCCTGCTATACACCTTGAGCCCGCCTTGCACGGCCAACTCACCCGACACGTCTTTCATGCCAGCATTTCCCTGTAGACGCCGGGTTCGTCCTCGCGCAGCAACTCTATGCTCTTCTGAATGGCGGCACGGTCGCGGTCGAGAATGAACACGTGACCTGGGCAGTTTTCCAGGGAAACGGTTTTCTTCAGCGTCCCTTCATCCTGGATCTTGATGCTGTGTACCCCAGGAATCGCTTTCCACCGAGCCAGGTTCGGTACTCGCTTGATCGGCCCCGCCTGTCGAGCAATCAGAAACACACAGCTGGAATGAAAATAGAGCTTGTTTCGCGGGCGTTGTCGGTCATCGAGAAAAGCCTGGGGGTTGACCAGCGAGTCGATCCACAGGCTCAACTGGTTATGCCCCAAGGCCCGTGTATAAGCCGACAGATCAATGCCACCCGGCATCCGTGCCGCTGTTTCAAGCAGCACCGGTTCATCGTCGACAATCATCAGTTCGCTGTGGCCTACGCCCTGGCGGATACCCAGTGCATCGAGCACGGAAAAGATGTACTGCGACAGACGACGGTAGACATCGGCATTGTCCACCGGGCACATCAACTGGTTGTAGTCGTGCACCGGCGAATCGCCGATCCGAGTGCGGTACACCCGGATGATTTCGCTGACATAGTGCTGACCGTCGACACTCACGGTATTGACGCAATATTCAATGTCCACATCAGTGGATTTGCTCGCCGACAACTCCGAGTTGAAATCCGAGTTATCCAGATACTGCTGGACCAGAATCTGCTCGTTACTTTCGAGAAACAGGTTCCGGCTCGACTTGATGACCTCGAAGGCCTGTTCAACTTCGCTTTCCTGCGTGCAGATATGAATATTGTCCGACCCGGCACTTTTGATCGGTTTCAACACCACCGGCAGGATGCGTTGCTCTTTTATCCACTCCAGAATGGCGGCCAGCGAATCCGATTTGAAATGCTTGATCGAGCGTACACCCGCGCGCTGCAAGGCTTCATGCATTTCAAACTTGTCGCGCCAGCGAATGGCGTGGGACGGATCATTACGGCGTGGAATATCAAACAGTCCAGCCAGATGAGCAGCCAGTTCAACACCAAATTCGCAACCAGCCAGCACAAACTGCACGGAATATTCGGATAACGCCTGACGCAGCTCGGCGTCCGAGTTGTAGAGAATGTCTTGGGTAAAGTCCGCCGGACGGAACCAGGCGTTATAGAACTCGTTGACATTGGCGGTGGAACGCACATGCACGCATTCGAATCCACGGGAAATAAAGGCGGGGGCAATAAGACTGCCGGTCGAATAGGCATCGACGATCAGCACAATGTTTTTCTTATAGATCACTTGACCGTCTCCCCGGCCCGACTGAGCGCTCGAACGGTATCCTTGATAATCCCGGCGGCTTTATAAATATCGTCGCGACTGATGTCGATATGCGGCATGAAGCGCATTTCCCTGGCGTTATACGGCAAGCCCCCCACCCCGTTCTGGCGCAGAACAGCTGCGAACTGCACCGGTGCAACACCCAGCGAGGCAACGTCCAGGGTGACCATGTTAGTGCCCTTGTAGCGCGCGGGCGTCTCGTCGATATCGTTGAGCAACTGGTGCAGCAAGGCTGCGTGCTCATGGTCTTCGACCAGCCGTTCAACGTGATTCTGCATCGCATAAAGCCCGGCAGCCGCCATCATGCCGGCCTGGTGCAGATCGCCGCCGAACCATTTCCGGTATTTTTTAGCGCGCAGTATCAACTCCTGGGAACCCACCATGATCGAACCGATCGGCGCTCCCAACCCCTTTGACAGACACATGGACAGCAGATCAGCGTTGTCGGTGTATGACGTCACATCGATGCCGGAGGCAATAGACGCATGGAGAATGCGTGCACCGTCGAGATAACGATAGGCACCGATATCCCTGGCATAGGCAAAGACATTGTTCATTTGCTGCAGAGGAAAGATGGCACCACCTTTACAGCCGAGGGTGTTTTCAATCACCACCACCCGTGGCAACGCGTAGTTCTGACTCCAGCGGCATTTGGAGGCGTGGAGCTTTTCCAGGTCACTGACGTCGAACAGGCCATTGTCGTGATTGGAAAGCGAAAAGTTGACCCCTGAAAAGGCCGACGTCGAGGCGGACTCGTAGAAATTGATGTGGTACGAGGCGTCCAGGAATATCTCATCGCCCGGGTTGGTCAGTGCCTTGATTGCCAACTGGTTGCTCAAGGTGCCACCCGAGGTGAACAGCGCCGCTTCCTTCTGGAAGTAATTGGCACAGTATTCCTCCAGCGCACGCACGCTCGGGTCTTCACCGAAACAGTCATCACCCACTTCTGCCTGATAAATCGCCTTGCGCATGCCTTCCGTTGGCTTGGTTACCGTATCGCTTCTGAGATCGATAAACATGAGATGCTCCGTTAATAACCTGCGCCAAAGACAATGCGGGAGGGGTCGTAGAAGTCTGCGAGAGCTTCCAGGACGTTTTCAGGCGACTCCGCGAGTCGATGCAGAAAATGCAGGTACCAGCTGTCGCCGTAAACCGCCGCGATACGGCAAGCCAGCCCTGCTTCTTTGGCTTTGCGCAACGTCTCGGGTTGCACCCCGTGGAGCATTTCCAGTTCCTGGATCTGCGAATGGTACCCCTGGTCGAAAATGCGCTTGATCAAGGTGGGATCCTGCGTCGCACAACTGACCGCAATCCTGGCCTCGAGGATTTCGGCGAGTAACGTCAAATAGCGCTCATCCAGTTCCGCTCCCCGCGGCAGGGCTATTTCAGGCGCTTCGTTATAAACGCCTTTGACCAATCTGATTTTACGACCATAACCAATGATTGCAGATAGATCATCAACTGTTCTATGCAAGTGGGCTTGCACAGTGAGGCCAATATTGGCGTGATCTGGGGCCAACTGGGAATACACTTCGAGGATCTTATCGACCGCCGAAGAGTGTTCCATGCTAATCATCACGGGAATGTTATGTTCTGCGGCAGCAGACAAGATAGTGGCGGCGTTGCGATAGGCAGTTTCCTGGGAAATAAGCATGCCCACTGCGCTTAAATCGAAACCCAACTGTGGAGTTAATCCAGCCTTGGAGAAAGTCTGGATAGATTTCAGGTACTCATCGACGAACGTTTGTACGACGTGAGGATCATGATTCTCCTCGCCGACATACTCAACACCGAGTCGATAGCCTTTATTGCGGAGTAATTGCAGCTTATCACGGAGTGTTTCTCGATCCGAGGCGATAATATAGCGGTGAGCCGCTTGCTCGAATAACCTGAAGAATAATGAGTCTTTACTGAAGGCGTCTCGACATTCTTGATTCAGCGCCAACTTTTTAAGGCCGGCAGATATAAGTACGCACGTATCCTGCGAAGGCATGGGTATCGCTCCTTGATAATAATTGCTCGTCCTGAGCGCCGAGTATTGTGCAACGATTTTTTTCTGTCAAGGCTCCACAACTATAACAACTTGTTATCACTCGCGGCGTTTCATATATATGAAACCGAGGATTACTCAGGACACATTCATATTAGATATCGTTTATTACAGCTTCGCGGCGAGACCTCGCCCAGGGGTTTATTTCCTGCGCCAGCGACGCAGCCTTAAACCTGCAACGCGGCTCACGCCGCTTTAAACAGGTTCAATCCGCTACGTCGCCGGGGGATGAACGCTTCATGCAATGCTGCGCCTATTGCGGCTTGCGATAGCTGTTAACAATTGCCGAAAAATCCTTGCCGCCCTCGCCCCGCTGGCTCATCGCCTGATACAACTGCTGAGCCACCGCCCCCAGCACCACCGGCTGATGGGCCTGCCGCGCGGCTTCGGTGGCCAGGCCCAAGTCCTTGAGCATCAGGTCCGCACCGAAACCGCCGGTGTAACCTCGGGACGCCGGCGCCGTTTCAATCACGCCCGGCCATGGGTTGTAGGTGTCCGAACTCCAGCAACGACCCGTCGAGCTGTTGATGATCCCGGCCAGCACCTGGGTGTCGATCCCCAGAGCGTCGCCCAGGGCCATGGCTTCGCTGACGCCCACCATGGAAATTCCCAGCAGCAGGTTGTTGCAGATTTTGGCGATCTGCCCGGTGCCGACCTCTCCGCAACGCACAATGTTACGGCCCATTTGCGCCAGCACCGGTTGCAAGGTGGCAAACAGCTCAGCGCTGGCACCGACCATGAAGGTCAACGTGCCAGCTGCCGCACCGCCGGTGCCGCCCGAGACGGGAGCGTCGGCCATCGCCACGCCCTGCCTGGCGGCAGCGGCGGCGACATCGCGGGCGGTCTGTGGATCGATGGTGCTGCAATCCACCGCTGGCGTACCAGCGGCGATACCGGCCAGCACGCCGTCTTCCCCCAGCCAGACACTGCGCACATGGGCCGCGGCCGGCAGCATGGTGATCACCAGTGCCGCGCCCTGGGCCGCATCCCGCGGCGAGGTGCTGATAGTGCCACCTAGCGTTGCCAGCTCGGCCAGCACCGTCTGGTTCAGGTCGAACAGGTTCAGCGAATGGCCGGCCTTGAGCAGATTGCGCGCCATGGGGGCGCCCATGTTGCCGAGGCCGATAAAGGCGATGTTCATGTCCGGCTCCTTAACGCAGGTTGATGGTGGTATTCACGCCGTCATTGACGCTGTCATCATCGAACCAGCGCGCGGTAACGGTCTTGGTCTGAGTGTAGAACTGCACCACTTGTTTGCCGTACGGGCCGAGGTCGCCGAGTTTCGAACCCCGGGAACCGGTGAAGCTGAAAAACGGTACCGGCACTGGAATCGGGATGTTGATCCCCACCTGGCCGACGTCGATTTCACTCTGGAATTTGCGTGCCGCCGCACCGCTCTGGGTGAACAGGCCCGTGCCATTGCCGAACGGGTTGGCGTTGACCAGGGCAATCGCCTGATCGAGGGTGTCGACTTCCAGCACCACCAGCACCGGGCCGAAGATTTCTTCGGTGTAGATGCGCATGTCGGTGGTCACGCCGGAAAACAGGGTCGGGCCGACGAAGTTACCCTGCTCGAAGCCCCGCACGCTGATGTCACGGCCATCGAGTTCCAGCTTCGCCCCTTCCTTCACGCCGCTCTCGATCAACTCGAGAATCCGCGCCTTGGCCCGTTTGGAAATCACCGGCCCGACATCGGTACCCGGCTCGCTGCCAGCGTTGACCTTGAGCTTCTGCGCCAGGGCCTTGAGTTCCGGCAACCATTGCTTGGCCGCGCCCACCATCACCACCACGGAGGTGGCCATGCAACGCTGGCCCGCCGCGCCGAAACCGGCCCCGACCAGGGCGTTGAGGGTTTGCTCGCGATTGGCGTCAGGCAACACCACGGCGTGGTTCTTGGCGCCCATCATCGACTGCACGCGCTTGCCATGGCGACCCGCAAGCTCATACACATGAGTGCCGACCGCCGTCGAGCCCACAAAGGAAACCGCCTTGATGTCTTTGTGGGTGCAAAGCGCATCCACCACATCCTTGCCGCCATGCACCACATTGAGCACACCCGCCGGCACGCCAGCCTCGATGGCCAGTTCCACCAGCAGCATGGTCGACAGCGGGTCCTGTTCCGACGGCTTGAGCACGAAGGTGTTGCCACAGGCGATGGCCATCGGGAACATCCACAGCGGAATCATCGCCGGGAAGTTGAACGGGGTAATGCCCGCACACACCCCAATCGGCTGGCGCAACGTGTAGGTATCAACGCCGCCGGCAACGTTCTCGGCGAACTCGCCCATCTGCAGCGTGCCGATTGAACAGGCATGCTCGACCACTTCCAGGCCGCGGAAAATATCGCCCTCGGCATCAGCGATGGTTTTGCCCTGCTCGGCGCTGAGCACCGCGGCGATACGCTTGGAGTGCTCGCGGATCAACGCCTGGAGCTTTAGCATGATGCGCATCCGCGCGCCGATGGGGGTCAGCTTCCAGGTCTGGAAGGCACGCTGGGCGGCAGCAATGGCGGCATCGACTTCCGATGCGGTGGCGAACGGAACCTTCGCCAGCACCTGCTGAGTGGCCGGGTTGACGATGTCGTGCCATTCGCTGGATTGGGATTCAACCCACTCGCCATCGATCAGCAGTCTGACGGTTTGCAGGGCAGTGTCGTTGGGCGTAAGGGAAACATTCATGCTGGCCTCCGGGATTGTTCTTATAGGGCGCGCTGGTTCAGCAGAGACCAAGGCGCATAGACACCTTGGTGATGGGACTGTTTTTGGAGTATAGATGTGCAAACTTCTAATAAGAACGCACATAAAAACCGGTCCAACATGCAAAAAAACATCACCTCCCTGGGGTCGCTCAATTGGGACGACCTCAAGTTTTTCCTCGAAGTGGCCCGCACCCGCAAGGCCAGCACGGCGGCCAAGCGCCTGGCCGTCGACTACACCACGGTGTCACGACGCATCAGTTCGCTGGAAACGTCATTGGGCACGCTGCTGTTCGAGAAATCCCGGACCAACGGTTTTGTCCTGACGGCTGAAGGCCAGCGCCTGCTGGGTTACGCCGAGTCGATCGAAAGCACCCTACACATGGCCTGCGAACAGGTTTCGGGGTCGGGGGTCGCACTGTCCGGCCACGTGCGCATGGGCTGCACCGAAGGCTTCGGCAGCTTCTTCATCACCCCGCAGTTGAGCCACTTCGTCGACGCCTACCCGGCCATTTCGGTGGACATCCTGCCGCTGCCGCACTTCATCAGCCTCTCCAAGCGCGAAGCCGACATCGTCATCGCCCTCGAACGCCCCGAACACGGCCCGTATGTGTGCTGCAAACTGTGCGACTACCGGCTGCAGCTCTACGCCACCCAGCCATACCTGGACAACCACCCACCCATCCGGCGCCCGGCAGACTTGAGCAATCACTCGTTCATCAGCTACGTGGATGACCTGGCGTTCAGTTCCGAGTTGCTCTACCTGGCCAACGTACTGCCCGGCGCCCACGCTCATCTGCGCAGCACCAGCGTGATCGCGCAATTCGTGGCGGCGCAGCAAGGGCGTTCGCTGGCAATTCTGCCGTGCTTCCTTGCCGCCCAGGACCCAAGGCTTTTGCCGGTGCTGCCGGAGGAAATCAATGTCACCCGGCAGTTCTGGATGTACTGCCGGGAGGACCTGCGCAAGCTCAAGCGCATTACCCTGCTGTGGGATTACATCCGCGAAGTGACTGAACAGAACCAGCCACTGCTGATGGGGGACAGCCGGGAGATGGTGTTTGCCGACTAGTCGGCGATGACCACGATGGCGACGCGACGGTTTTCGGTACGCCCATCGACCGTGTCGTTGGATGCGACTGGCTTGCTGCTACCGAGACCGCGTGATTGGACGTTTTCTTCACGCATGCCTACGCCTATCAATACTTTGCTCACGCTAAGGGCGCGACGTATCGACAGTTGTTCGTTATAGGCTTGAGAACCCGAGGCGTCGGTGTGGCCATCGACGCGTACCCGCTCGATTCCAGCCCCCAGCAGCGCCTTGCCAATTCGCTCGACGATCTCGGTGCTGGCCGGGTTGAGGTTTTCCACATCGCTGCCGAACAGCACCTTGCCTGACAGACCAAAGGCCCAGCCATCGTCAGTCAATTCGAACCCTTGCTGTTTGAGCACGGCCACTTGCGCCGGGGTAAGCCCTTTCTGCGGTGCAGTCTGGCAACCGCTCAGGGCCAGGACGGCGAGAAACAAAAACGCGGCGAAGTGCCGCAAGGAAAGTTGAGGATATAAACGCACGAGTCAGCTCCTGGTTTGAAGATCCGCGACGGAATGCTCCGACCCCGCCGTGTGTTGGCCGCCTCGGGCGAGGCGTTTGGCCTGGTACATCGCCGCATCGGCGGCGTTGAGCAAGGCGCCTGGCGTGGCGCCATGATCAGGGTAAACGGCAATACCGATACTGAGGGACGTCAGCACTGAGGCATTGCCGGGCAATTGAATCGGCATTTCCATGCTGGCGATGATTTTTTCCGCGATCAACTCGGCGTCTTCGGCATTGTGCAGCGGTGCCAGCAACACGGCGAACTCATCGCCACCCAGACGCGCCACCAGGTCATCCTCACGCAATTGTGCGCGAACCCGCGTCGCCACCGCCGTCAGCACCGCGTCACCGGCAGCGTGGCCGAAATTATCATTGATGCCCTTGAACCGGTCGCTGTCCAGATACAGCACAGCCACTTGTTCGTCGAGTTTGCTGGCATTGCGCAAAGCACGGATCAACCGGCCTTCGAAGTACGCCCGGTTCGGCAACCCGGTCAGGCTGTCGTGACTGGCCTGATGGGCCAGGGTTTCGTTCTCGCTTTGCAGGTGGGTCTGCCAGGATTCCAATTCATCGAGCAATGCGTTGAAGTCATTGCCCAGGTTATCCAGTTCGGCGATGGCGGCCGGCGGCACGCGCCGGTCCAGGGCTCGCTCGCTGCGGGCCGCGTGGGCTACCTCGGCCAGGCTACGCAGCGGCCCCGTGATCGCGCGCAACTGGCGCCGCGCCAGGTACAGCGCCACCCAGGCACTCACTGCCGTGCACAAAATGATCCCCGCCAGACCGCTGAGCAAAAAGCGCAACAGGCTGCCACCATGCCCCGCCAACAAGATGCTGCCAATGTTCCGCCCCTGATGAACGATCGGCAGGCTGATGGGTTTTTCCAGGAATGCCTTGGCGATGTGCATCTCCAGCTCCGACAAAAGACCGGTTTCCGGTCGCTGCCAGCGCGCCAACAAGCGCCCGTGCTCATTGAACACCCTGGCATCGGCGACTTCTTCGGTGGTGGCGATCAAGGCCAGCGCTTCGGTAGCCGCAGCCGAATCATCGAACACCACCGCCGCTTCCACGGTGTAGTTGATCGAGCGGGCGATCAGGTGCAGGTTATGATCGGCGTAGACCCGCAACGCAAGCACACCCAGCAAAGTCAGGGAAACACTGGCCATGGTGATTGCCACCAACGCGACGATCAGGTGACCGCGCCCGATGACCGAACCCAGGGTGGGACGGATCCGTGTTTTGGCCAGACTCATGGTGTTGCCGGCCTGCGACGGGAAAGCTGCAGAACGCTCGGATGGATACGCACGCCACTGCGCGCCACCGAGTCGAGGTTGACCTCGAACGATACCTGCTCATCACCGACCCGCAGGCAGAACAGGCTACCCACAGTGCACTGGTCACCACCCTCGCTGATGCTCAACACAGGCTTACCGATCAAGGAGGCGAACAGACGGGTGCGCTCGTCGCTGGTCAGCCTGCCGATGTAGACGGCGTTGCAATCCGTGGCGATGCTGGGGTGATCGGCCAGCAACCTCTGCACGGTCACTGGTCGGCCGGTGGCCTGGGTGGTGCCTTTTACCAGGTCGTCGGTGTATTGGGTCGGCCCGACAATGCACAGTTGCAGTTGCGCGGGTTCCAATGGCCAGCGAGCGTAGCTGAGAATGCCCAAGACGACTTGAGTGACCGCTTCGGCCCGCTGTTCGGCCCGGCTCGTGGATGACGGGTCTTCGGCAACCACCACAGGCGACAGCAACCACAGAAGACCGGTAAGCAGATAATGCCTCCAGTCCTTGCTGCGCACTGCCTCCCGAACCACCACTCTCATGGAAAATCTCTTGGTCATACGATAAGTGCCGGAACGATAGCACAGTGCCAAAAAGCCAGCGAGCCGGCGCTCTACGGACATATCCGACAGAAAACAGTCAAAATCGCGACCCAGGCATTGAATCACGAAAGCTGATCATTCAGTCATCTCGTTCCAACGCCAGCATCAACCCACTCAAGCGCTTGACCTTGCGCCGCACCGCCTCCTCGAACACTCCCGCCCGCGGCTCGATCAGGCTGAACCATTGCTTGGCCCGGGTAATGGCGGTGTACACCAGTTCCTTGGTCAATACGGGGTTCAGCGCATCCGGGAGAATCAACGCCGTGTGGGTGAATTCCGAGCCCTGGGACTTGTGCACGGTCATCGCATACACGGTTTCCACATCATTGAGCCGACTGGGCAGGACGAAACGCACGCCCCCCTGGCCGTCGTTGCGGGGGAAGGCGACACGCAGCACCTGTTTACCGGCATCCGGCCCTGCACGCTCGGGCAACTTGAGGGCAATGCCGATATCGCCGTTCATCAACCCCAGCCCGTAATCGTTGCGAGTCATCAACACCGGGCGTCCTTCGTACCACTGGTGATCGCTATCGATCAGGCGGGCCTTGAGCAGCGCGGCGGTGATGCGCTGGTTCAGTCCTTCAACACCCCATGGCCCTTTACGCACAGCACAGAGCAATTGGAATTCGTCGAATGCCGACAAGACCTCCCGAGCCCAATCGGCCCAGCAAGCATCTTCCAATGGACGAGAAATGGCCGGTCGTCGCTGCCGTAGAAGGCTCAGGTAATGTCGATACCCCTGCGGCCCTTCCGGCCGGCCTTCGAGTAACAAACGCTCCAGCGCCCCATCATGCTCGCCCTTTAACGCCAGGGAACACAGGTCGGCATGTTGGCCATCGATCAGCAACTGACGGGCTTTTTCAGGCTGTTGCTGGTTGACCCAGCGGGCCAACTGACCAATGCCACTGCCCTCGCCGAAGCGACGGGAATGCCTGAGCATGACCACTTGCTGCGCCAAGGGATGGGTGCCGTCGAGGTCTTGCTGCAGATCACTGGCCGAAAGATTTTCACCACTGACCGACTCAAGCCAGGTTCGGGTCTGCGGGCTGTACCAGCCCTCCTCGGCGTCCCGACACAAATCCCCCAGCACCGCACCGGCCTCCACGGAGGCCAACTGGTCCTTGTCCCCCAGCAACACCAGTCGCGCGTGAGCCGGCAACGCATCCAACAGATTGGCCATCATCTCCAGATCGATCATGGATGCTTCATCGACCACCAGCACATCCAGTGGCAACCGATTACCTGCATGGTGACGAAAATGGCGGGTACCGGGCCGACTGCCCAGCAAACGATGGACCGTGGTCACGTCGCAGGGAATGCGTTCACGCACAGCGTCGTCCACATCCAGGGTCCGCACCTGCTGGCTGATGGACTCGGTCAGACGTGCTGCCGCCTTGCCGGTCGGAGCGGCCAGGCGAATCCGCAGCGGCTTCCCGGCTTCCACCGCTGGCGCCTGCAGCAACGCCAGCAAGCGTACAACGGTGGTGGTCTTGCCGGTGCCTGGGCCGCCGGTGACGATACTGAAGCCCCCCCGAGTCGCCAGCGCACAGGCCAGTTTCTGCCAATCGATAGGAGCGGTGGCGCTGGCCGGCCCGAACAGCCCGTCCAAACGCTCGCGCAGGTCGCCAGGCGCGGCTTCCTGCTCGGCAAGCCGTTGGCGCAATGTCTCATCGATCCGCCGTTCATAGGCCCAGTAACGGCGTAGATAGAGACGTTTGCCGGACAACACCAACGGGCGCTGCTGCGCCTCTTCGCTCCCATCGACCGCCAGCGCCACCAGGCGGCTGGAGGCCAGGACGTTGCACCAATGAGCGCCATCCAGGGTCCGCAAGATTTGCGACGGCAGCACGCCGGTCTGCAAGTCACCCTCCGGGGGCAGCGACAGGGCGAAGTCCGGTTCCTCGAGGGTTTCGAACAAGTCCAGGCAGACATGCCCATGGCCCAACTGATGACTGGTGAGGGCCGCGGCGAGCAGGACCAACGGATCATCGTCAGGCGCCAGCTCATGGAGGAACGCGACGAATGCCTTGTCCAGGGCACGCAACCAACCGCGTTCGACCCAACGCGTCAGCAACAGCAGCAGATCATCTGCACGAGTCAAAGGCGCCAGCTCAACCAGGTTCTCGTCATCGGACGATGTGGGCCGCAGGTCGGCAAAAGAACGACTCATAGCAACTCTCCCTGCACCCACGCCGGCTCGGCCTTGGGTTCGGGTGCCCCCTGGAACAGACGATCCAGCTGCTCGATCAATGCCCGTGGCGGCTTGGTGAAATACACCCCCTGACTGGCTGAGCGGGTACCCCGAAGGAACAGATACAAGGCACCGCCGACATGCCGGTCGTAGTCATAGTCGGACAGGCGTGCCTTGAGCTGACGATGCAGGGCCAACAGATACAACACGTATTGCAGGTCGTAGCGATTGTCCAGGATCGACTGCTCCATGGCCTGCGCGGTATAGGCCATGTCATCGACACCCAGCCAGTTGGATTTGTAGTCGGCCACGTAGTAACGGCCGTCGTGCTCGAAGGTCAAATCGATGAAGCCCTTGAACATGCCGTTAAGCAACACCGGCTCGGCGGCGACACGGGCCACACCGCCATGGGTGAAGCGGCAAACCAGTTGATCGAGCTTGAGCACATCGACCTTATGACTGGCGAACCAGAATTCCATTTCGACCTGGAAATGGGTCAAGTGCTCGAACACCACCGGCGTCTGGCCGTTACCGACAGGCAAAGGCAGTTGGATCAGGTGTTGCAGCCATTCGCTCAGCGTGGTGATCCAGCCTTTCCAGCCACGGCGATTGCAGCGTCGGGCAATGGCATCCTCGATATCCGTCGGCGCCGATGAAAACCCTTCCCCGGCGACCCATTCCAGAAGTCCATGAAGAAAGGTGCCAGGGTTGGGCCCGCGGGGAAAGCGATGGATGTCGCCGCCCACGGCAATGACTTCCCTTGGGGCATCCGGGTCAAGTCGCTCATCGTCGAACAGTTTCTGGGCCTGCGGATTCTCTGGCGCGCTATCGCTGCCTTCGCTCAGGCTTTCGCCAATGCGCAATGCGCTGTAGGAGGCAATCCACCAGTTTTCGCTGGCTTTGCGCACGGGTATCAAGGGCTCGAGCAACACCGCTTCGTTACGCGGGGGGCGGTAGCACTCATCGGTGGCCTGGGGCATTTCCTGGCAACTCACCGCATCGCTGCCCTGTTGCAGCGCCTCCAGCCAGCCCCTCAACTTCACCGACTCGGCCAACGGCACACCGCCACCCAATAGATACCCCAGCGCGGACAAATGCAGGATCGAGCTGCTGTGGTTGCCCCGTTTGAGATCAGCGACACCCAGCCAGCAGGCATGTTGCGCACGGGTAAGCGCCACGTAAAGCAGCCGCAGGTCCTCGGCCAGACGCTCGTCATCGGACTTGGCAATCAACTCGGCGGTGGGCTTGAGACTGATCTGCGCCTGGCGGGACTCATCGTGGTAATGCAAAGGCAATCGACTGCCATCCACCGGTTTCGTCGAACAGATAAAGGGCAAAAAGACCAACGGGTATTCAAGCCCCTTGGACTTGTGGATCGTGACCACCTTGACCAGTTGTTCATCGCTTTCCAGGCGCAGGATCTGCTCCTCTCCCGCCTGCCCGGACAAGGCCAGGTGCTCGGACAAATGTCGAATCAAGGCCTGCTCGCCATCCAGCTCGCCGGCGGCCTGCTGTAACAGTTCGCACAGATGCAACAAGTTGGTCAGCACCCGCTCGCCATCGCTGCGCGCCATCAAGGCCTGGGGCAATTCGAAATCATGCAACAGACGGCGCAACATGGGCAGCACCCCCTGGGTACGCCAGACTGTGCGATAGCCTCGGAACTGCATGACCCGGGCCTCCCAGGCCAACTCATCCTGGTTGAGCCGCTCCAGCTCCGTCAGCGACAGGTTCAAGGTAATGCTGGCCAGTGCTGCCCGCAGCGGCCGTTCGACATCCGGCTCGGCGCAGGCCCTGAGCCATATCAGCAAATCCCGTGCTTCCTGAGCAGCAAAGACCGAGTCCTTATCGGACAGATAGACACTGCGTACTCCTCGTGCGGACAACTGGTCTCGCACGGCCTGCGCTTCCTTGCCGTCGCGCACCAGGATGGCGATATCCGCCGGTCGCAACCCTCGGAGCGTTTTTTCATCGACCGTGAAACCGTCGCGTCCCGACTGGCCGCCATTGAGCAACGCCGTGATCTCACTGGCGCAGGCCGCCGCCATGTGTTGCCGATACACCGCACCGGAGAGCGGCTGATCCGAAGGCAGGTGCCAGATATTCAATGCCGCAACGGCTTGCCCTGCGATCAGCAGGGACTCCTTGCGTCCTTGGGACTCAACAGGCAAAAACGGCACCGGGTTCACACCCGATGGCTCCCGGAACAGGAAGGCTCCGCGCCCCTGCGGGCGAGCTTCGGCGTTCTGGAAAATATGGTTCACGGCGCCAACCATGGCGTGGCTGGAGCGGAAGTTCGTGCCCAGCGTATGCAGCCGGCCAGCGGTGGCTTCGCGGGCTCGCAGGTAGGTATAGATGTCGGCACCGCGAAACGCGTAGATCGCCTGCTTCGGATCGCCAATCAGGAACAGGCCGGTTTCAGGGTTGTTATCTTCGATGCGGTAGATGCCTTCGAAGATCCGGTATTGAACCGGGTCGGTGTCCTGGAACTCATCGATCAATGCCACCGGGAACTGCTCGCGGATCAGGCTCGCCAGACGCTCTCCCCCCTCGGCTTGCAGAGCGGCGTCAAGACGCAGCAGCATGTCGTCGAAGCCCATCTCCGCGCGGCGACGTTTCTCTGCCTCGAAGCGCGCCCCAACCCACTGCGCGGCATGTTGCAGCACCGCGGCATCCGGCGTGGGCAAGGCATCCAGGCTGGCCTTGAGAGCGGCCATGGCGTCCAGCCCGGGATGGCTTGGCACTTCGCCTTTCCAGGCTTCGGCCATGCCCTCGGGCGTCAACCGGGTGAACCCGGTGCCAATGTCCAACAGCTCGAGGCTTTCGTCATCCACCCACGCCGTGATTTTCTGAAACCAGGGTTCGAAGTAGCGTGCCTGCATCTTGCGACCATCGACACTCTTGCTGGCGACACCTTGCTGGCAGATCTCCAGCAGCTCCACGGCCCATTGCCGCCACGGCGCCTTGAGATCGAGCAAAGCGGCACTGCGCTCCTGCAGGGAGGCCGCGATGAGCTCGGCAGGTTCGAGCCCCTCTCCGTTGCCACGCTCGCTGGAAAACAACCCTCTCACACGGGGCAACAGTGCAGCAGGCCCTCCCCAATGAGCACGCACCCAGTTCAGCGCCTCACCTTGCATCGAGTAGCAGAACAGCCGCCAATAGTCGCGCAACACCTCGCCAAGCAATTCGCTGTGGTCGGTTTCCAGGGTTTGGGTAAACAGGCTACCGCTGTCGAAAGCATGCTCGCGCAGCATCCGCTGACACCAGCTATGGATGGTCGAGACCGCCGCTTCGTCCATCCACTGCGCGGCAATGTCCAGCCGGTTCGCACAGCCAGGCCATTGCTCGGCAGGGAACTCGTCCCGCAACTCTGCGATCAGCGAATCCGGAGCAGGAATCTCGTCACGAAAGAAACGCGCAGCTTCGGCCAGGCGCGTGCGAATACGTTCACGCAACTCTTTGGTGGCAGCGTCAGTGAAGGTCACCACCAGGATCTGCGGAGGAAGCAGCTCGCGACCGAAGCCACTTGCCGAGTCGCCATGCCCAAGTACCAGACGCAGATACAGCGCCGAAATAGTAAAGGTTTTGCCGGTACCAGCACTGGCCTCGATCAACTGGCTGCCACGTAGCGGGAAGGCCAGGGCCAATGGTGTCTGATGACTCATGAGCGTGCCTCCTCGCTGACCAATGAACGCCATGGCGCGTCGAGCAGAGGCCGGTAAAGCGCATTGCACCAATCGGGGAATGTTTCGTCAGCCGTCAGGACATCAAAATCCGCAAACTGTCGGGCCAAGGCCGGACTTTCCCGTCGTTCGCCTTCAGAGGTCTGTCCATCGCCTTCGTAGGCTTTTCGAGCCGCCGCATCGGCTTTGGCCGGATCGCTCTGGCCCAGCCAGGCAAACGCAGTCTTCACCGCGACCGGTAGCGGCTGGCGCATCCCGGTCTGCCAAGCCTGCAACAAATCGCCGAGCAGTCTCTGCGCGACTGGCTGATCAAAAGGCGCCAGCAGCAAGCTGTCATCACTGGCCACCAGCGCCGTCGTCATCGACAAACCGTTAGCGCAGGCCACCAGATGGTTGACCCAGGGACGTATCAGGCGATGCCATTTGCGGGTCTTGATAGAGCCAATGCTATTGGGAATCGCGGTAATGGCGAGGACCGCACCGTCGGAGCGCTGGTGCAGGCCGCTGAGCCAGCCTTCGACGCTTACCCCATGCAATTGCAGGCTGACAGGCACAGCACTGGTCAGCGGCGTGGGCCATAACGCCAGGAGCTGTTGGTAACGCTGGAGCAGATCAGGCAAGGGCTCGATCAACTCGCGCTGCATGCACTCACCGAAACCGGCCATCGGTAACAGGCCGCTGTTCTGGAGCCTTTTGGCGTGGGCGGCCAAGGCAAGCTCCGGCTGGTCCAGGCGAACCAGCGCGGCCTCGAGCAAGCTGTCGCTCAGGCTGTAGCGTTGCAAGGCATCGAGAACGAACGGTTCATCATCGGCCAGCGGCGCTTCGATGACCTCGAAGAATACTTTCAGTCGCTGGCTGAAGAAATGGCGGACGGGATTGCGCAGGAAGTCCTGCAACTGGCCAAGGCCCAAGGGTTCTTCCTGAAGGTAGGGCTCCAGCACCTGGGTCTTGCCGGTGTGATCGTGGGCGGCGTGAAGCATTCGCCATTCGCTGGCGTAACTGAACAACTCATCGCCTTGATGAAAATAACGAGCGCTGAACGGTTGCAGAGGGTGCTCCTGAGTCAGTGCTTCGAGAAGATTCTTACTGTCATCTGCCAGTCGCCATCCACTGGCCAGGTGATCGCGCAGCTGACCGATCAACACCGATGCGGGGCGCTCACTGTTATCGCGGATGCTGCGCCCCACCCAACTGATATAAAGCTTTTCCCGGGCCGAAAGCAGCGCTTCCAATAGCAGGTAGCGGTCGTCCTCACGCCGGGACCGATCGCCAGGGCGATAGTCGCTGCCCATGAGATCGAAATCCAAGGGGGGCTGGGCTCGCGGGTAATCGCCATCGTTCATTCCCAGCAGGCACACCAGCTTGAAGGGAATCGCACGCATCGGCATCAAGGTACAGAAGTTGACCGCCCCGGCCAGGAAACGTTGGGACAGTCGACCTTGATCCAGTCCGGCCAACCAGGCTTCGCGCACGACCGTCAGCGGCAACTCATCGTGCAGCCCCACTGACTCACAGGTTTCCAACCAGGTTTCGCGCAAATCTTCGAGTTGGGCCAACAGGTAGTCGTCATGCTCGTTGCTCGCCTGGAAAAACACTTGCACCAGGTCGTGCAGACGCGAACCCCATTCCTGCGGCGATGCGGGTTGGGTGAGTTCCTTATGGGCGACTTCCAGCGCATCCAGCAAGGCAACCAAAGGCCCAATCAACGCTGCATCAAGGCCGCCGATTTCATCATAGGGTTCGATGCCCTCATAGGCGAGCGAACTGCCGACGGCATACCCCAGCAGCATACGATGCAGACCGAAATGCCAGCTGTTCTGCTCAAGTTCCGCAGGCAACCCCAACCCGGCACGGTGTTCGGCGCTCATGCCCCAGCGAATGCCCGCACCCTCGATCCAGCGGTGCAGTGTCGGCAAGTCAGCCTCATCGATGCCGAAACGCTCACGCAACGCCGGGACATCCAGCAAATCGAGGATTTCACTGACCGGGAAGCGGCTGTCAGGCAGCTTGAGCAGGTGCTCGACGGCGATAAGCAGCGGATCACGTCCACGCTGGCCCTGGTCGGTCAGGGTGAATGGAATAAAACGGGGATCGGTTCTATCCAGTTGGCCGAACACTGCACGGATATGCGGGGCATAACTGTCGATATCCGGGACCATGACGATGATGTCCCGAGGGCGCAGGGTCGGATCAGCACTAAAGTGGGCTAGCAACTGGTCATGGAGAATTTCTACCTCGCGCTGAGCGCTGTGGGCAATATGAAAACGGACTGACCCATCTCGTGCCGTATCGACGGTAGGCCAGTGTTCCCGGGTTTCATTCAGGGGACGCAGCTCCAGGATGTCATCTTGCAACTGACTGAGGAGGGTCGTGGGATTCCCGTCACTGAACAGGTCGATTCGTCCATCGCGAAATACCGAGCGATAGCTGTTGGGGTCATCGTAGCTGTCGAGCAGGTTGATGTAGTCACGCCCCTGCTTGCCCCAGGCAGCCAATAGCGGATGAGCATGCTGATGCAAGGTTTGCGGGTCGAGGACGACGGGCATGCCGGTCTTGCGTGCCTGACGCTTGTATTGGTGACGCAGCAAGTCCTTGTCGGCCACGATGTCCGCCCAATGGTGACGACACGGGTTGTGGACGCACAGCAGGACCTGGCTGAACCGGGACAGGCCGGCGAGCGCCTCGAGGGCTTGGGCAGGCAACGAAGAAATGCCAAACACGATCACCCGCGCGGGCAGACCTTTCGGCGCGACCTCCAGGCTGTTGATACGCTCGATGTAACGCTGGTGAACGCCAGCACGGCTCTGGGCCATGCCCTTTTCTCCGACGTCCAGTAACAAGGCTCGCCACAGTTCAGCTTGCCAACAATTGGCTGGCGCGAGCGGCTTGATTTCACCTCGGACGTTTCTGGTCTGGTGTCGACCTTCCGCCCAGTCTTCAAGCCAGTCGGCCCGGTACACCTGGTATTGGTCGAACAGATCGGCAAGACGCTCGGACAATTGATAGCGCTTGCGCAAGTCGGTGTCGTGGGTAAGGAATCGCCGCAGAGGCTCGAAATGAGGCTGCTCGATCAACTGCGGCAGCAGACGCATCAGTCGCCAGGTGAGCGGCGCCTTATCCAGCAAGGACTTGATCGGAATCTCGTCACGTCCCAGAACCATTCGATAAAGTTGCCACATGAAGCTGCCTGGCAACTGCACATCAATGGCAGCGGCAATACCGCAGCCGCCCGTGTCGTCGTCTTCCGGATCTTCAGCCAGTGCCAACTTGAGCCATTGGGCGATACCGTTGCTTTGTACCAGCGCAATTTCATTTTCAAGAGGGCCCAGCGGATAACGCCGCATCAAGCTGATCACCAGGCTGCGCAGCTCATCAAGGCGATTCCCGTGAACCACCATGAAAGCAGGGCTAAGGGACGTCGCGTCCGGCATGAAGGGCATCCTTGAAATGCAAAAGCTAGGGCCGAACCTTAGCACTGTCGGGGGGCTGTGACAGCCGGGAGCTGTCCGTGCTTGTCGTAAGAACTTTCTCGCGGGCAAAACAAAACCCCTACCTGCGTCAGCAGATAGGGGTTTCGGAATTTAATCTTGACGATGACCTACTCTCACATGGGGAAACCCCACACTACCATCGGCGATGCATCGTTTCACTGCTGAGTTCGGGATGGGATCAGGTGGTTCCAATGCTCTATGGTCGTCAAGAAATTCGGTAGCCGGTGCGTGCCTTGCGGTCACGTGCCAGCGAATGGGTATGCGATAGTTTGTGTGTTTGCTGCGAACTTTCGGTTCATATCGTCTTCACACACCGCAATCTGGTGCCCTTTCAGGTCAGCAAATTGCTTGGGTGTTATATGGTCAAGCCTCACGGGCAATTAGTACAGGTTAGCTCAACGCCTCACAGCGCTTACACACCCTGCCTATCAACGTCGTAGTCTTCGACGGCCCTTCAGGGGACTCAAGGTCCCAGTGAGATCTCATCTTGAGGCAAGTTTCCCGCTTAGATGCTTTCAGCGGTTATCTTTCCCGAACATAGCTACCCGGCAATGCCACTGGCGTGACAACCGGAACACCAGAGGTTCGTCCACTCCGGTCCTCTCGTACTAGGAGCAGCCCCTCTCAAATCTCAAACGTCCACGGCAGATAGGGACCGAACTGTCTCACGACGTTCTAAACCCAGCTCGCGTACCACTTTAAATGGCGAACAGCCATACCCTTGGGACCGGCTTCAGCCCCAGGATGTGATGAGCCGACATCGAGGTGCCAAACACCGCCGTCGATATGAACTCTTGGGCGGTATCAGCCTGTTATCCCCGGAGTACCTTTTATCCGTTGAGCGATGGCCCTTCCATACAGAACCACCGGATCACTAAGACCTACTTTCGTACCTGCTCGACGTGTCTGTCTCGCAGTCAAGCGCGCTTTTGCCTTTATACTCTACGACCGATTTCCGACCGGTCTGAGCGCACCTTCGTACTCCTCCGTTACTCTTTAGGAGGAGACCGCCCCAGTCAAACTACCCACCATACACTGTCCTCGATCCGGATAACGGACCTGAGTTAGAACCTCAAAGTTGCCAGGGTGGTATTTCAAGGATGGCTCCACGCGAACTGGCGTCCACGCTTCAAAGCCTCCCACCTATCCTACACAAGCAAATTCAAAGTCCAGTGCAAAGCTATAGTAAAGGTTCACGGGGTCTTTCCGTCTAGCCGCGGATACACTGCATCTTCACAGCGATTTCAATTTCACTGAGTCTCGGGTGGAGACAGCGCCGCCATCGTTACGCCATTCGTGCAGGTCGGAACTTACCCGACAAGGAATTTCGCTACCTTAGGACCGTTATAGTTACGGCCGCCGTTTACCGGGGCTTCGATCAAGAGCTTCGCGTTAGCTAACCCCATCAATTAACCTTCCGGCACCGGGCAGGCGTCACACCCTATACGTCCACTTTCGTGTTTGCAGAGTGCTGTGTTTTTAATAAACAGTCGCAGCGGCCTGGTATCTTCGACCGGCGTGGGCTTACGCAGCAAGTGCTTCACCCTCACCGGCGCACCTTCTCCCGAAGTTACGGTGCCATTTTGCCTAGTTCCTTCACCCGAGTTCTCTCAAGCGCCTTGGTATTCTCTACCCAACCACCTGTGTCGGTTTGGGGTACGGTTCCTGGTTACCTGAAGCTTAGAAGCTTTTCTTGGAAGCATGGCATCAACCACTTCGTCACCCAAAGGGTAACTCGTCATCAGCTCTCGGCCTTAAGATCCCGGATTTACCTAAGATCTCAGCCTACCACCTTAAACTTGGACAACCAACGCCAAGCTGGCCTAGCCTTCTCCGTCCCTCCATCGCAATAACCAGAAGTACAGGAATATTAACCTGTTTTCCATCGACTACGCTTTTCAGCCTCGCCTTAGGGACCGACTAACCCTGCGTCGATTAACGTTGCGCAGGAAACCTTGGTCTTTCGGCGTGGGTGTTTTTCACACCCATTGTCGTTACTCATGTCAGCATTCGCACTTCTGATACCTCCAGCAAGCTTCTCAACTCACCTTCACAGGCTTACAGAACGCTCCTCTACCGCATCACTTACGTGATACCCGTAGCTTCGGTGTATGGTTTGAGCCCCGTTACATCTTCCGCGCAGGCCGACTCGACTAGTGAGCTATTACGCTTTCTTTAAAGGGTGGCTGCTTCTAAGCCAACCTCCTAGCTGTCTAAGCCTTCCCACATCGTTTCCCACTTAACCATAACTTTGGGACCTTAGCTGACGGTCTGGGTTGTTTCCCTTTTCACGACGGACGTTAGCACCCGCCGTGTGTCTCCCATGCTCGGCACTTGTAGGTATTCGGAGTTTGCATCGGTTTGGTAAGTCGGGATGACCCCCTAGCCGAAACAGTGCTCTACCCCCTACAGTGATACATGAGGCGCTACCTAAATAGCTTTCGAGGAGAACCAGCTATCTCCGAGCTTGATTAGCCTTTCACTCCGATCCACAGGTCATCCGCTAACTTTTCAACGGTAGTCGGTTCGGTCCTCCAGTTAGTGTTACCCAACCTTCAACCTGCCCATGGATAGATCGCCCGGTTTCGGGTCTATTCCCAGCGACTAGACGCCCTATTAAGACTCGCTTTCGCTACGCCTCCCCTATTCGGTTAAGCTCGCCACTGAAAATAAGTCGCTGACCCATTATACAAAAGGTACGCAGTCACCCAACAAAGTGGGCTCCCACTGCTTGTACGCATACGGTTTCAGGATCTATTTCACTCCCCTCTCCGGGGTTCTTTTCGCCTTTCCCTCACGGTACTAGTTCACTATCGGTCAGTCAGTAGTATTTAGCCTTGGAGGATGGTCCCCCCATATTCAGACAAAGTTTCTCGTGCTCCGTCCTACTCGATTTCACTTCTAAGATCCTTTCGCGTACAGGGCTATCACCCACTATGGCCGCACTTTCCAGAGCGTTCCGC